>NZ_CAUQPN010000008.1:0-105001 GCF_963520105.1 uncultured Abiotrophia sp. | reverse complement strand
GTAGAGCATCTGATTTGTAATCAGAGGGTCGAGGGTTCAAGTCCTTTAGCCGGCACCACGCGGAAATAGTTCAGAGGTAGAACATCACCTTGCCAAGGTGGGGGTCGCGGGTTCGAATCCCGTTTTCCGCTTAGCCAATAATGGCCCTTGCCGGGGTGGCGGAATTGGCAGACGCACAGGACTTAAAATCCTGCGGGTAGTGATACCCGTACCGGTTCGACCCCGGTCCTCGGCATTCAAGCTTAGGCTTGAAAACAACTGAATAGGCACCCATAGCTCAATTGGATAGAGTACTTGACTACGAATCAAGCGGTTGCAGGTTCGACTCCTGCTGGGTGTATTATATAAACGGGAAGTAGCTCAGCTTGGTAGAGCACTTGGTTTGGGACCAAGGGGTCGCAGGTTCGAATCCTGTCTTCCCGATTATATTATAATGGGGCCTTAGCTCAGCTGGGAGAGCGCCTGCTTTGCACGCAGGAGGTCAGCGGTTCGATCCCGCTAGGCTCCATTTTTTTATATATTGGCGGTGTAGCTCAGCTGGCTAGAGCGTCCGGTTCATACCCGGGAGGTCAGGGGTTCGATCCCCTTCGCCGCTATAGACATGGACCTTTAGCTCAGGTGGTTAGAGCAGGCGGCTCATAACCGCCCGGTCGTAGGTTCGAGTCCTACAAGGTCCATTCTCTTGCCAGTTTGGGCATAATGGAGGATTACCCAAGTCCGGCTGAAGGGAACGGTCTTGAAAACCGTCAGGCGTGTAAAAGCGTGCAAGGGTTCGAATCCCTTATCCTCCTTAATATCATCGCGGGGTGGAGAAGTTGGCATCTCGTCGGGCTCATAACCCGAAGGTCGCAGGTTCGAGTCCTGCCTCCGCAATATTGCGGGTGTAGTTTAGTGGTAAAACCACAGCCTTCCAAGCTGTTGTCGCGAGTTCGATTCTCGTCACCCGCTTAACTTTATATAATGAAGGGCCTATAGCTCAGCTGGTTAGAGCGCACCCCTGATAAGGGTGAGGTCGATGGTTCGAGTCCATTTAGGCCCATTGCAATAAAATATTAGAATGGTGGGGAAGTACTCAAGAGGCTGAAGAGGCGCCCCTGCTAAGGGTGTAGGTCGGGTAAACCGGCGCGAGGGTTCAAATCCCTCCTTCTCCGTTCTTTTTATTGCCTTAACTTAGCTGGTCCGTTGGTCAAGTGGTTAAGACACCGCCCTTTCACGGCGGTAACACGGGTTCGAATCCCGTACGGATCATTATATTATCTCGGAGGATTACCCAAGTCCGGCTGAAGGGAACGGTCTTGAAAACCGTCAGGCGTGTAAAAGCGTGCAAGGGTTCGAATCCCTTATCCTCCTTAATATCATCGCGGGGTGGAGAAGTTGGCATCTCGTCGGGCTCATAACCCGAAGGTCGCAGGTTCGAGTCCTGCCCCCGCAATAGGTTCCGTGGTGTAGGGGTTAACATGCCTGCCTGTCACGCAGGAGATCGCGGGTTCAAATCCCGTCGGGACCGCCATGCGGGTGTAGTTTAGTGGTAAAACTACAGCTTCCCATGCTGTCGTCGCGAGTTCGATTCTCGTCACCCGCTTGCATACTAGAGCAGCTTGAGCTGCTCTTTTTTTTATGGTCTTGCCTCCATTCTTGCACATGAATGGAAGATTCTATATAATAAGTATGTACAATAGTTTGTGATCTCCCTACAGCTAGGCTGTCAGGGGCTTTTCTATTTTAATGAAGGGATACTCGGTATCCGATACTAGGAGGTAGTTATGTTTCAGTCATTGATTGCTGAGATTAAGGAGTACAAGAAACCCTCATTCTTAGCATCCTTTTATATGTTTTTGGAAGTCATTTTCGAGATTTCCATTCCCTTTGTCATGGCCCTGCTCTTAGACAAGGGCGTGCAGATGGGGGATATGCAGCAGGTGGCCCTTTATGGTGGCATCATGTTGGTCTGTGCTTTTTTATCCCTCTTCTGTGGTATGCAGTCTGCTCGCTATGGGGCTTTTGCTTCGGCTGGCTTCGCCAAGAACTTGCGTAAGGCCCTCTTCACCAAGGTTCAGTCCTTCTCCTTCGAGAATATTGACCGTTTCTCTTCTGGGGGGCTGGTTACCCGTATGATGACCGACGTGACCAACGTTCAGAACTCCTATCAAATGATTATCCGGGTGGGCGTGCGGGCACCGCTTAACTTGATTTTTGCCATCTGGGCGACCTTCCTCATTAACGGCCAGATGGCCATGATTTTTGTCTGGGTAGCCCTATTCTTAGGGAGTGTACTAGCCCTCATTCTTAAGATTGTCTATCCACTTTTCACTGAGGTCTTCAAGGCTTACGATAATCTCAATAGTAGTATTCAAGAGAACATCACCAATATGCGGGTGGTTAAGTCCTATGTTAAGGAAGCCCAGGAGACTACTAAGTTTCAAACTGCTTCTGGCAGAATTTACCGCATGTTCATGAAGGCTATTAATGTCAGCGTCTTAAGCACGCCAGCTATGATGCTGTCTATGTATGCTTCCTTCCTTATGATTTCTTGGATGGGGGCCCATCTCATTGTGGTCGGAAACATGACAACCGGGGAATTAACTTCTATGTTCTCTTACACCATGACCATTCTCATGTCCCTTATGATGCTCATGATGATTTTCGTCATGCTAGTCCTATCCATCGCCTCCGTTGAACGGATTAATGAAGTCCTCAAGACCCAGTCTACCATTGTCTCGCCTGAAAATGGCTTGACTCAAGTGGCTGATGGCAGTATTGAATTCCAAGAGGTCAGCTTTGCCTATACGGATGAAAATGGTGACAAGGCCCATGTTTTAGAAGGCATCAACCTCAGCATTCAGTCTGGTGAGGTTATCGGGATTCTAGGCGGGACCGGGTCTGGTAAATCCAGCCTGGTTCAACTCATTCCGCGTCTCTACGATGCGGAAGCCGGTGCTGTCAAGGTTGGGGGACAGGATGTCCGCGACTACAACCTTGATAGCCTGCGGCGCCAAGTGGCCATGGTCCTGCAGACCAATGTGCTCTTTTCCGGGACTATTAAGGAAAATATGCGCTGGGGTAAGAAGGATGCCACTGACGCCGAAATCGAAGCAGCCTGCAAGCTGGCTCAGGCCCACGAATTTATCTCCGAGTTCAAGGATGGTTACGACACCATGATTGAACGTGGCGGGGCTAACGTGTCTGGTGGTCAGCGCCAACGGCTCTGTATTGCCCGCGCCTTGCTCATGAATCCTAAGATTCTGATTCTGGATGACTCCACCTCGGCCGTGGATACCAAGACCGACAGTCTGATTCGTCAGGGCTTGGCTACTAGTCTTAAGGAGACCACCAAGCTCATTATCGGTCAGCGGATTTCATCTATTCAAGAGGCCGACCGCATTGTGGTCTTGAATGACGGCAAAATCGATGCCATTGGCAATCATGAGCAGCTGCTAGCAAGCAACGCTATCTATCAAGAAGTCTATCAAATGCAAACCCAAGGAAAGGAGGCGGCCTCAGATGGAGAATAAGAAAAGACGTGGCGATTGGACTTCCATTGTCCGACTCCTCAAATTCATGTGGCAGGACTACAAGTGGGTCCTCCTAGTCTCCGCTGTCCTGATTGTTATATCAGCCCTAGTGACCGTTAACTTGACCAGTTCTATCCGCTCCTTGGTTGACAATTTCATCCAGCCTATGTTGCAGACGGGCTCTAGTGACTTTGGGCCTCTGCGTGACTTCTTGTTGGGCTTAGCCCTCTTCTGTTTAGTTGGGGTCATGGCCAACTACGGCTTCTCCATTATGATGGCTACCATCTCTCAGGATGCCTTGCGTTCCCTACGTAATCAACTCTTTGAGCGCATGCAGAAGCTACCAGTTAAGTATTTTGACACCCATCCTCATGGGGATATTATGTCTATTTATACCAACGATATCGACGCGCTGCGTCAGGCTATCGAGCAGTCAATTCCCCAGCTCTTCTCGTCTGCTATCACCATGATCGGGGTCACGATCTCCATGTTGGTAGTCAGTCCCTTGCTCTTCTTAGTGGTGGCGGTCATGTTGGCCATTATGGTCTGGGTCATCAAGACCGTTTCCAGCAAGTCTGGTCGCTATTTTGGCGAGCAACAGAAGAATTTAGGGATTGAGAATGGCTTTATTGAAGAAATGATGTCTGGGCAGAAGGTCATCAAGGCCTTTGTCCATGAAGCAGCCAGCATTGAAGCCTTCGACCAAATTAACGAGCAACTCTTCCAATCTTCCTACCTGGCCAACCGCTTCTCTAACGTCCTTATGCCAATCTTAGGGAACTTGGGTAACGTCTCCTTCGTCCTGACTTCCATTGCCGGGGGCTTTATGGCCCTGAATGGCGTAGGCGGCCTGACCATTGGGGGCCTTATGTCCTTCCTGCAACTCAACCGTTCCTTTATCGGGCCGATTTCCCAGGTCTCTCAACAGCTTAACTTTGTCCTCATGGCATCGGCTGGGGCAGACCGCATCTTCAATTTGCTAGATGAGGAGCCTGAAGTCAACCAAGGGAAGGTAAGCCTGGTTAATGTAGAAGAAGTCGACGGTAAGCTAGTTGTCACTGATCAGAAGACTAACCGCTGGGCTTGGAAACATCCGCGTCCACAAGGCCAATACGAGTTGGCGCCTTTGGTAGGGAATGTGGTCTTCAACAATGTAGACTTCTCTTATGATGGCAAGAAGCAGATCTTGCATGACATCCAGCTCTACGCTGATAAGGGTCAGAAGGTGGCCTTCGTCGGGGCAACTGGGGCCGGTAAGACCACCATTACTAACTTGATTAATCGCTTTTACGATATCCAGTCAGGCTCTATTACCTATGACGGTGTCGACGTCAAGCTGATTGACAAGGACTCCCTGCGTAAGTCTCTGGGCATCGTCTTGCAGGATACCCACCTCTTTACCGGGACCATTGCGGAAAATATCGCTTACGGCCGAGAAGACGCCAGTCGCGAGGAGATTCTGGAGGCGGCTCGCATCGCCAACGTCGATTCCTTCGTCAAGCACCTGGATCAGGGCTATGAAACCATGCTGACGGACGACGGGGCCGGCCTCTCCAACGGCCAACGCCAGCTGATTGCCATTGCCCGTGCGGCCTTGGCTGACGCGCCCGTCCTCATTCTGGACGAGGCCACCTCATCCATCGACTCGCGGACCGAAAAAATGGTGCAAGAAGGCCTGGACCGTCTCATGGCCGGCCGCACCGTCTTCGTAATCGCCCATCGTCTGTCTACCATCGTCAACTCTGACGTCATCATGGTCATGGACCACGGCCGCATTATCGAACGCGGCAACCACGCCTCTCTCATGGCCGAGCGAGGCACTTACTACCGCCTCTACACCGGCGGCCTAGAAATCGACTAAAGTAAAGTCAGTAAGCAGGGAAGTAGCTTCCCTGCTTTTTTGTGTGGAAATGGGTTGGGGAACTTAGAAATAGAGCCAAACCGAGGAGAAGGCTGTGAGCTAGTGGTCCACTTTGTCGAGTGGACCACTAGCTAGGCCGGAAGCCTGGTAAAAGGGTCCAAAACGGGGAGAAAGCTGAGAGCCAGTGGCCCACTTTGTCGAGTGGACCACTAGCTGGGCCGGAAACCCAGGAAAAGGGCTCAAACCGGGGTGGAAGCCGCGAGCTAGTGGCCCACTTTGAAGAGTGGACCACTAGCTGGGTCGGAAATAGGGCAAAAGGGCCCAAACTGGGGTAGAAGCCGCGAGCTAGTGGCCCACTTTTGAGAGTGGACCACTAGCTGGGCCGGAAACCTGGTAAAAGGGTGCAAACTGAGGAGAAAGTTGTGAGCTAGTGGCCCACTTTTGAGAGTGGACCACTGGCTGGGCCGGAAACCCAGAAAAAGGGCTCAAACCGGGGAGAAAGCTGAGAGCCAGTGGACCACTTTGGAGAGTGGACCACTAGCTGGGTCGGAAAGCAAGGAAAAGGGCTCAAACCGGGGTAGAAGCCGTGAGCCAGTGGACCACTTTGAAGAGTGGACCACTAGCTAGGTCGGAAACCCAGGAAAAGGCGCCAAACCGGCCCGTAAGTTAGGTGTCTGTGTGCCAGTCCATGGATTGGTGGAACAATGGACTGGCAGGGCAAGCTTGCAGGGAAAAGAGATGTATAGTGGTGATTTTCCCGGTGCCAGTCCATGGATAGGCAGAAAGATGGACTGGCTGGGATCAGCTAGGAGTCAAAATCAGGCAAGCTCGTCGGCTAATCTAGCCCAAGCTCATTAGCAGAAAATTGCTAGCTACTAGCAAGTTCCTCCGGCTAGCCTAAGCACGATTTATCTTAAGATGTAAATTTCTTAGAAGAAAATGTGTTGTAAACCACAAAAGGCGGGTGAGATGTTATAATAGGGGCAAGAAGCTTTGCGAGGAGGTGACGGCATGTCACATGAGGAAATATACGGCGAATACGGGGCCTACCTAGCGCCTATTATGCAAGACTTGATTAACAAACTGGAAGACTATAATAAGGAGAACAAGGCCGCCACGGGTTTCAAGCTCTATGAGCATCTGATTTACCGGGTCAAGGCTGAGGACTCGATGCGAGACAAGTGCCAGCGCAAAGGCCTAGAACAGACGTCGCAGTCAGCCCTTAAGGTTATTCGCGATGCTATTGGCGTCCGAATTGTCACGGGCTTTGTCGAAGATATTTATAACCTAGTCGACCGCCTGCGTCAGGAAGCCGGCTATGAGGTAGTGGAGGAGAAGGACTATATCAGCCAAGTTAAGCCCAATGGTTACCGCTCCTACCATGTCATTTTAGAGGTAGAGACCGACTATCCGGATTGTCAGGGGCAGACGCCGGGTCGTTATTATATCGAGGTTCAGCTCAGAACCATCGCCATGGATTCCTGGGCTAGCCTAGAGCATCAGATGAAGTACAAACATGATATTGCCAATCCGGAGCGCATCAGTCGCGAGCTCAAACGCTGCGCCGACGAGCTGGCCTCCTGTGATTTGACCATGCAGACCATTCGACACTTAATCCAAGGGGGTGAGGTCCATGCGGATCCTGCTAGCTGAAGATGAACAACAATTGGCCCGGGTCGTGATGACGGCCTTAGCCCATGAAGGTTATCAGGTAGACTGGGCCAAGGACGGCCAGCAAGCGGTCCAACTGGCCCAGCAGACGGTCTATGACCTCATGATTCTGGACATTATGATGCCAGTCAAGGACGGCATTGAAGCCCTCAAGGAAATTCGGGCCAGTGGCCACACCAATCACGTCATTATGCTGACGGCCATGGCCGAAGTCGACGACCGGGTGACCGGCCTGGATGCCGGAGCCGACGACTATCTGACCAAGCCATTTTCACTCAAAGAACTCCTGGCCCGCCTGCGGTCTATGTCCCGCCGGGTGGACCACTATGAGGCGCCACAACTGGCCCTAGGCAACACCCAACTCAAGCTAGAAGAAATGGAAGTGTCAGCCAACAACGCCATTCGTCTGGCCGGCAAGGAAGCCAAGCTCCTAGCCCTGCTCATGAAGAATCCAGGCAAGGCCCTGTCCCAGACCTATATCTATGACCATGTCTGGGCTGGTGAGCCGGGCCCAGCCGACTATGAACTAGTCAATGTCTACTTGGCCTACTTGGTCCAAAAGCTACTCAGCATCCGCTCCAATCTCCAGATTGTGGGTCAGCCAAGTGGTCCCTACCAGTTGCTAGTGGAAGCCGCGCCGACTGAGCCTAGCCAGAGCCTGGAAGGGGGCGACTAGCCATGTTCCGCAAGCTACGTTTCCAATTTATCGCCATTACGACTCTGGCTATTACCCTCATCCTCATGACCCTAGTCGGCGTCATTAACACGGTCCGCTACCTGCAGACCGAGCACGATATTCAGGCCGTGCTAGACTTGTTGACGGAAAATAACGGTACCATCCCCGACACCAATGAGAACCGCCAGACCTTTGACCGCCAGTTTGTCAGCCAGGGGACCCTCTATAACTTTAACTACTTTAGCGCCCGCATCAAGGCCAACGAGGCCATCATCAACCCGGGCACGGCCAACCACCTGACCTCGGAACAAATTCAAGGCTTTGTGGATCAGTCGGGCCTGCAATCCTTCCGTGATCGGGGTTACCTGGAAGAAGATGGGCGCTACTTCTCCTATCGCATTAGTCCCGTCTCCGAGACGGAACGCCTAGTCGTCTTCTTCGAGACCACTCAGGCCTTCCGCGACCGTTGGGCCCTCTTGGTCCTCTCTATCCAAATCGCAGCCATCAGCTGGCTGGCCTTTGTGGTGGTGGTGACCATCTTCTCAGGCCTGGCCATCCGGCCCTTTGTCCGCAATTACGACAAGCAACGCTCCTTCATTACCAATGCCGGGCATGAGCTCAAGACGCCGCTGGCGGTCATTGCAGCCAATAATGAACTGCAGGAGCTCTTAACCGGCGAGACGGAGTGGACCCAGAGCACCAAGGATCAGGTCGACCGCTTAGATCATTTGATCGCTAAATTAATCCGCCTGGCTCGGCTAGAAGAACGCAAGGACCAGGCGCCTGTTACGGTAGACTTTAGCCAACTGGTCCAGCGGGTCTCACACAACATGTCGGCCCTCTGGGAGCAAGAAGGCCTGCATTACGAGGCCGACATTCAAGAAGGCATCAGCCTGCAAGGGGTGCCTGACGACCTCTATGAGTTGGTCAGCATCCTCCTGGACAATGCCCGCAAGTACTGCGACCCTCAGGGCACTGTGCGACTGCAGTTGGCCAATTACAAGCCTTGGCTTAGAAAGGGGCGGGCTGTCTTGACAGTCTCCAACGATTATGCCGCCGGCCAGGGTCAGGACTACCGACTCTTCTTCGACCGCTTCTATCGGTCCGACCAGTCCCGCACCCGCCAAGTAGTTAGCCAAGAGGGGGCTGAGTTAGACTCGACGCCAGTAGGTGGGGGCACCAGTTCCACCCAAGGCTACGGCATCGGCCTGTCCATGGCCCAAAACATTGTCAGCCTGCACCGGGGCAAGATTAGCGTCCACTACAAGGATGGGGTCATCCGCTTTGTGGTCAGCCTCTAAAGCTCATGCTGCAAGCCTTTGCCTAAAGTCAGTCAAAGGCCATGCTGTTGAGTCGAAAAAGCAAATAAGTGTTGAGGAGCTAACAAATTGATGGAAACTAGACCTGACTTTGATAAAATTACATCCTTTGACCAGTTTAATAAATACTATTGGTACCGTGAGGAAATTTCACAGATATGCAAGTCTTTAGGATTAGAATATAGAGGAACCAAACAAGAACTCAATCACATTATTGAAGCCTACTTCAAAGACAATTTAATTAAGAAATCGCCAAGAAAAAAGGTCAAGAAGCAAGTTGAAAATATTAGCTTAGATAGCCCCTTACTTGAATGTGGTTTTTCCTTTAATGCCAAATTCAGAGAATATTTCGCTGCTGTAACGGGGATCTCGCCCTTTAAATTTACTGCTGATATGGCGACTGCCTGGCGGAAAGTAAAAAGCGAACAGGATGGCAAGTTTACAATTCGAGACTTGCTGAAGGTCTATTACGGCCAATCAGATTATGCCAAGTATGATCATGCTGTTTGCCAATGGAATCAATTCTTAAAGGATTTTTGTGCCGATAAACATAGTGGCCACTACTCAAATAAATTGAAAGTAGCGGCCATTCTCTGGAAAGAAGTCAGAGATTCTGACAAGGAAAAACGCTATTCAGAGAATCTCTTAAGGGACTATGAAGATAAGATAAAAGACTATCGCCAGTAGGCAAGGCCCAACTTATTAAATCTAAGATAGAACAGTAAACCGAATAAGGTTTACTGTTTTGCTTTGCCTAAAAGACTTAAGGAAGAAGCCACCATAAATTTTGCCCGAAGGCTGCTTGACAGGCAGGCACCCGCCCAATCTCGTCAATAGGCTGACCGTCAGCTTTTCCTCATCTTAGCCCCATGCCTGGCCCTCAGGATTGATTCTAGAATAACTTGTGAAAACGCTATAGAGGTGTTATAATAGGGGTGGATGTTTGTATAACACGGAGGGGAGTGGTGAATTGCCTTATATCAAACGTGTCATTCATTTGATGGGTGCGACAATCGCCATTTCACTGGCAGACTCGGAAGATCCGAGCCTCCTCGATGCGGTGGAAGAACGTCTACATACCTATAATATGCGCTTTAGTGCCAATGATGCGCGCTCGGAGCTCATGCAGGTCAACCTGCAAGCAGGCTTGGCCCCGGTGACCGTCCATCCCGAGCTCTTCGAGCTCATTCAACTGGGACGGACCCACAGCCTAGCCCCTGGTAGCCATCTCAATATCGCCATAGGGCCCTTGGTCCAAATCTGGCGGATTGGCTTTAAAGATGCCCGCGTCCCAAGCCCACAGGAAATTCAAGTGGCCTTGGCTCTCACGGACCCAGCCAATATCCTCATGGATGAGGACAAGTTGGCAGTCCAGCTGGCCTTGCCCGGCATGAAGCTAGACCTTGGCGCCCTAGCCAAAGGTTATATTGCGGACCGTCTTAAGGATTTCTTGTTAGCGCAGGGTGTCCAATCAGCCTTGATTGACTTAGGCGGTAATATTCTGACCATTGGCCAGAATCAAGACCGGCAGCAAGCTTGGCAAATTGGTATTCAGAATCCCTTGGCGGCACGGGGCCAACACCTCATGGTCCTACCTATTGTGGACCAATCGGTGGTGACCTCAGGCATCTATGAGCGGACCCTATCGCGCGGAGGTCAGACCTACCACCACATACTGGATCGCCAGACGGGTTATCCTATGACTAGCCCCATTGCCAGCCTGACCATTATTGCCCAGCATTCCGTCGATTGCGAAATCTGGACAACCCGCCTCTTCGGCGACATGCCAGCGGATATCCTGGCCCAGGTCGAGGCTCAAACCGGTCTAGAGGCTGTCTTAGTCACCCAAGACCAACACATCTACCATACTTCCGGTCTCAAGCGAGACTGAACATTCTAAGTATAGAGAGGAACACTTATGACAAAATTTATTGCACTTGTTGGGACTAACTTCCAACGTTCCACTAACCGTCGTTTGCTTCAATACATGCAGAAGCATTTTGCTGATAAGGCAGAAATCGAACTCGTTGAGATTCAAGATATCCCACTCTTCAACAAACCAGCTGATAAGCAAGTTCCAGAAATCGTTAAGGAAATTGCCGCTAAAATTGACGCAGCTGATGGGGTTATTATCGGGACACCTGAATACGACCACGCCATTCCAGCGGTCTTAATGAGCGCCTTAGCTTGGCTGTCTTATGGGATTTACCCACTCTTGAATAAACCAGTTATGATTACTGGGGCTTCTTACGGGACCTTAGGTTCTTCACGGGCTCAATTACAATTACGCCAAATCCTGGACTCCCCAGAATTGAAGGCTAACGTCATGCCTGGTTCAGAATTCCTCTTGTCACACTCCTTACAGGCCTTTGACAAGAAGGGCAACCTAATTGACCTAGACACCATTAAGAAATTAGACGCCATCTTCGATGATTTCCGTTTATTCGTTAAGATTACGCAAAAGCTAAAAAGCGCGCAAGATCTGCTCCACAAAGAAGCGGAAAACTTTGACTGGGAAAACCTATAACATACGTGACGAGAAGGGAAGAAAACTATGAAATTTGTCGGACTTGTTGGTTCAAACGCTGAACAATCCTATAACCGTAAATTATTAGAGTTTATCCGCCGGGAATTCAAACTCAAATTCGAATTAGAAGTGTTGGAAATTGATGAAGTACCGCTCTTCAATCAAGAAAGCAAATGGGACGATAGCTTCCAGCTTCGCTTGCTTTACAACAAAATCACACGTGCGGATGGGGTCATCATCGCAACCCCAGAACACAACCACACCATTACCGCAGCTTTGAAGAATGTCTTGGAATGGTTGTCTTATGAAGTACACCCATTTGAAAGCAAACCTGTCATGATCGTAGGGGCTTCCTACCATGACCAAGGGACTTCACGTGCTCAAGTTCACCTACGCAAGATCTTGGACGCACCAGGGGTTAACGCTTATACCTTACCAGGGAATGAATTCCTATTAGGTAAAGCCAAAGAAGCCTTCGACTTGAACGGTAACATCACCAACGAAGGCACGGTTAAGTTCTTAGGCTCCTGCTTGGATAACTTCGTTAAGTATGTGGAGGTTGTTTCTAAATTGAAGAAACCAAAACCAATCGAACCTGAAGACTTAGATGTAACTAACCCAATCGCGACTACCATCCAAGGGGTGGATCCAGATGATCCAGAATGGGTAGAAAAAGCAGCTGAGCTTGTAGGGGCAGTTTCTGGCGATACTTACGTCAAGTTAGACCACGGGATTCTGACCGTTAACCAAATCGACATGTTCCTTAAGGCCATGCCTTTCGAGTTGACTTATGCCGATGATAACAACCAATTCCTCTACTATAACAACGCTCACCAAGATCCTAACACCATGTTCGCTAAACGCGTTCCATCTCAATCAGGTAGCCGTTTATCAACCGTTCACAACTCCTTGCCTGCTGCGCGGATGAAGAACGTTGAGTGGGTAGTTGGGGTTCTCCGTAACGGGGACCAAGAATACGTACGGACTATCGTACCGGGTTCACCTGAAGGGGTTATTAACACCCACAACTACCAAGCTATGTACTATCCAGATGGGTCTTACGCTGGGATCAACGAGATTGTCTTCAACTTCCAACCATGGTTAGACTGGTACTTAAAATCAACTGGTCAACGCCTCGTTGGCGGTAACGGCAGTGTGGCCCCTGGCCCACACGGTGGCGGCCATGCCGATGCGACTTCTGGTGCTTCTGATGCGCCAGACAGCCACGGTGGCGGCGGACAAGCTGACGCTACTTCTGGCGCCAGCAACTAATTAAGCCTAGGCAAAGGGCGCCCGACTTAGTCGGGCGCTCTTCTTGTATTTGTGGCATAAAAAAATCCCTGCCGCAGCAGGGATAAAAGTCAAAATGAGTAGCCTTATAATGGCACCGTGTTAGCTGAGTAGCGTTTGCGGTATTGGGAAGGCGTACAGTGGTTGTTCTCCTTGAAGGTCTTGGAGAAGTGAGAAGGTGAGTGGAAGCCAACCCGGTCTGAGATATCAGAGACGGTAATGTTAGACTTAGCCAATAGCTTCTCTGCTTCTTCTAAGCGAACGTGAATCAGGTAGTCAATTGGTGACAAGCCAGTTTGTTGCTTGAAGAGACGAATGAGGTAGTATTTATTGATATCCACCAAGTCAGACAACTCTTCCAAGGTAATCTTCTTAGAGTAGTTCTTGCGGATATAATTTTGGAGCACGTCAATCTCATTATGCTTAGCTTGGAGGCTGGCGTCCTTGATTGATAATTCGTTGTGACGTAAGAGATGAATCATCACACACTCAATCAACTTTTTCATGATGAGGTCGGAACCGCGGAAACGGTTGGACTCTTCAATCAGAGCCAAGTCCAAGTAGTACTTGAGAGTTGGGTTAGGATGGGATGCCACAAATAATTGTGAGCTAGAGTTGGCTTCCTGAGAGGAAGTGAAGACAACGCCGGATAGGGCAATGCAGATCCAGTCAATCTTCCGAATTGGATCAAGGGTAATGGTGGTGCCTGGGTTCAGGATAATGACATCACGCTTCTTAATCTCGTGTTGTTCATATTCTGAGTGACAAATACCCGCGCCTTTGTTAACATAGAAAATTAATAAATCTTCTGATGCTATTTTGTGATGCTCGTTGGCAGGTAATTGCTGAGTTGTAATCGAAGTTAGCTTGACTGATGCAGAATTTACATTCGAAATATACATAAAAAGCAATCTCCTTTCTGTTTTTGAGCGAACGTGCAATGTTCTACTATAATAATACACCATTTAAATTAAAAATGGAACCCGTACCATTGAGTTTCCCATTAAATTTTAATTAAACTTCTCCAAAATATTGGTTAGCAGGCCAAGTTCCATGATTTTTGCTGTTGTCTCATGGTGCTAAAAAGTGGTATAGTTATATTGTAAACGGTTTAACGGAGGAATTCAAGATGTATGTAAAGGAAATATCAAAAAATTTTACAGATAAAAAAGTCACGGAAATTCTGGTAGAAAATAAGCAGGGCTTACGGGCAAGCTTCTGCACCCTGGGTGCCCGCATTAGTGATTTATCAATTCCTGGCAAAAATGGTCGAGAATCCTTGATCCTCAGTTTAAGTGATTTAGACCAAGAAGCCCGCTACCATACCTATTATGGGGCCACAGTGGGCCGGGTAGCCGGCCGGATTGGGCCTGAGCCTTTGAGTCTAGGGCAGCAAGCCTTGGCCTTGACGCCTAACGAAGGATCCACCCATTTGCATGGAGGACCAGAAGGTTTGGATCTGGCTAACTGGGACTATGAAATTGAAGAGGGGGCGGATCAAGTCTCGGTCATCTTCAGCCTAGTGGACCCAGCCGGCCACAATGGCTATCCAGGTAACTTGTCAGCCCGGGTCATCCATAGCCTGGACCAGGACAATTGCTGGACCGTTCGCTATGAGGCTAGCATCGATGCGCCTAGCTATTGGAACCCGACCAACCATGTTTACTTCAACCTCAACGGCAATGCTCAAGCGCCCATCACTAACCATATCTTACAAGTTGAGGCCAGCCACATGATTCCGCTGACCCCAGCCGGCCTGCCCCTAGGGGGGACTTGGGCCTTGGATCAGCATCCAGGCTTGGACTTGCGTTTAGCGAACCAGACCCTAGGCCAGGTCATTGACCGCCACACCCAGGAAGAGCAGTTGGCCATCCGAGGCAAGGGGCTAGACCATGCCTATGTCTTAGATGCCCCGGTGCCAGTCGGCCAGGCTCACGCCTTGGGCCATGGCCAGGAAGACGCCCCTCAGGGCACTTTAATCGAACCGGCTAGCGGTCGCCAGGTCAAGGTTTGGACCGACCGGCCATGCGCGGTCATCTATACCCATAACCACCAACTGCCAGGCTTTATCCTAGGTGGCAAGGAGCAGGTGCCTTATATCGGTGTCAGCTTCGAAACCCAGGTGGCGCCTGACGCCCCTCACCATCCCGATATGGGCTCGATTGTCCTGACGCCAGACCAGGCCGCCCTGAGCGAGACTTGCTTCAAATTGACTTGGTAGGCAAACTGAGCTTGCCAGCCTAGCTTCCTTATTTACATTCCCCCTAGCTTTACCATAGAAAGGAAGAAATTTATGGATAACTTTATTTACGACATTCCGACCAAGCTCTACTTCGGCCGGGGCCAAATCGCCCATCTGCCGGAACTAGTCAAGGCCAAGGGCCGGCGCGTTCTCCTAGTCTACGGTGGGGGCTCTATTAAGAAGATAGGCCTCTATGATAGGATTTTGGATCTTTTGTCTGACTGCCAAATTGTGGAACTAGCTGGCGTAGAACCTAATCCCCGCATTGAGTCCGTTCGTCAGGGGGCAGCCCTCTGTAAGGAGCACGACATTGACGTCATCCTGGCCGTAGGGGGTGGCTCTACCATTGACTGCTCCAAGGTTATTGCGGCGGCAGCTTGCTATGACGGGGATGCCTGGGAACTAGTGCTAGATCCAAGCAAGATTAGCCAAGCCCTGCCTTTGATTGATGTCTTGACCCTGTCAGCGACCGGGACCGAGATGAATACGGGGGCGGTCATTACGAATTTCGAGACAGATGATAAGAAGGGGACCGGCGCCTATGTCCTCTATCCTTACGCTTCGATTTGCGACCCGTCCTACACCTTCACGGTCTCAGCCTATCAGACGGCCGCCGGGACCGCCGATATTATGTCCCATACCTTCGAGAATTATTTCCAACATCAAGAAGCCTTCATCCAAGAACGCCTAGCCGAGGCCATTCTGTCTTGCTGCATCCGTTATCTGCCGGTCGCGCTGGCTAACCCTGATGACTACGAGGCCCGGGCCAACCTTATGTGGGCTTCCACCATGGCTCTCAACGGCCTGACCTCCAAAGGCCGGGCCGGTGCCTGGACCTGCCACGCGATTGAACATCTGCTGTCGGCCTACTATGACATTACCCACGCAGTCGGCCTAGCTATTCTGACCCCGCGTTGGATGGCCTATGTCCTCAATGACCAGACAGTGGACCGCTTCGCCCACTATGCCCGCACCGTCTGGCTAGTACCCGAGCAGGCCGATAAATACCAAATGGCTAAGGCCGGCATCGAAGCTACCTATCAGTTCTTCGAAGACCTGGCCCACCTGCCTATGACCCTGCCAGAAGTCGGCATCGATGACGCCAAATTCGATGTCATCTCAGAACGCGTGGCGCCCCGCCTGACGGCTAGCTATGTGCCACTCGCAGCGAAAGATGTACGCGCCATTCTAGAAGACTGCCTGACACCTGGTGTGACCTATCGGAGCTAAGAGCAAGTGACTCGTTTGGCGCCAGTGGTCCACTCGGCCGAGTGGACCACTGGCTGGGCCAAGAAGTGCCGAAAAGCTACTAAAAAGGCAGAAAAGTAAGGAGCCAGTGGTCCACTCCGTCGAGTGGACCACTGGCTAGGCCAAGAAGTGCCGAAAAGCTACTAAAAAGGTAGAAAAGTAGGGAGCTAGTGGTCCACTTTGTTGAGTGGACCACTGGCTAGGCCAAGAAGTGCCGAAAAGCTACTAAAAAGGTAGAAAAGTAAGGAGCTAGTGGTCCACTCCGTCGAGTGGACCACTGGCTAGGCCGGGAAGTGCCGAAAAGCCACTAAAAAGGTAGAATAACTAGGTGCTAGTGGTCCACTAATTCCTTTTCCCGATGCAAATACAAAATGAAAAACGGCTAACTCCAGTTATAGCTACCTAGAATCTAAGGTGCATATGTAATCTAGGCCGTAAATATGCTTAACTATACCCCAAAGGTTGGATTAATTACCCAACTTTTGGGGTTATTTTAATATATTTAGGCCATCAAAGATCTTTAGTCTGCTCATCGTTTATCAGTTTTCTAAAAAAGTATTTTGGTGTGAGTGATTTAACATCATATATTGAGTTAAAGTGCTTGGCAGCCAACAAAATATCATAGCTTATTAAATTTCCGGTATGAAGTGAAATAATATCTACTACATTTAGTTATAGGAGCCATATATAATTTAGATAAGGAAGGGAAAAGTATGAATGCGCGTCAAACAGAGATTATTAATCTATTACTACTTTCCTATGTGCCAATACATCTTCGGCAATTTGAAATGCAATTTGGAGTAAGTGGCAGAACAATCAGAAATGATATTACGGAAATAAACGAAATTTTGGAAGAAAATCATTTTTCAAGGATTCATTCTGATAGGCGTAAGGGTTTCTCTTTATCTCTTGATAGGGAAGAAAAGTCTAAGCTTCAGGAATTCATTGGCTTGAAATTGGATGAGGAATACCTAACTCGCGAAGAAAGGGTATTGGATTTGCTAGTCGAAATAGCCTTTAGCACTAGCCCAGTCTATCTCTATGCCAAAGAGGAAGAGTACGGAGTCTCTAAATCTACAATTGATGAAGATATGCGAGTGTTGCGTTCCTTATTGAGAGATTATTCAGTAAAGATCGTGAGCCAACCTAAATTAGGTGTCCTGTTAAGTGGACAAGAATCTTCTATTCGCATCATGTTGTACTCACTCATTAGCAATCATCTCTCAAAAGCCGAGAATAAAATGAAGCAGTCAAAAGTCTTGTTTAAGCATTTTGCTCAGAAAGTTAAGCAACTCAATCAATTATTTGAAGAAGTATTCGAGTCACGTGTAGATAAGCTTTATCAGCTAAATTATATCTTGTTTACTCTAAACTGGATTCTGCGCGTTCGTAAAGGAGAGCATATTGAGAAAAGGGAACTTCCAATTGGAGAACTAGAAGAGGATGGACTCTCTAAGCAGTTTGTTGAGCGAGTAGCCATGAACTTCAAGCTCAAGGAAAGAGAAATCGAAAAAGACTATATTTTCCGTATGCTACAATCCTTTAATTTGCAGAAATTATCTTCAACCGTCAACTGGTTACAGCTACAAATCTTAGTAGTAGACCTCATTCGCTTCATAGAGCAACGTACGAGTATTCCTTTCTCCCACAAGGAGAGCACCTTGCAACAAGCACTGTTCAATCACTTCATTGCACTGGCTTCTCGGGTGAATAATCATATTCAATTAACTAATCCTTTAAAGGAGAAGATTATTGAAAACTATACAGAAATCTTTGAAGCCATGACAGTCTTTAAAAGCAGGATAGAGGAGGTGTTAGAAAGCGAAATTATTGATGATGAGTTAGCTTTCTTATGTATTCACTTTTCTACAATTCTTAGCCAACTCAATAAAGAGTCATCCTATTACTATAAGACAGTCGTTGTTTGCCATTATGGCATCGCAACAAGCCAATTATTGGCGCAAACTCTTATTGAATTCTTCAATGTCGAAATTGTAGCCATCTTAAATTCGAGTGAAGTGGGAGTGATTGAGAAACTAGATGCAGACATTGTGTTTTCAACTATTGAGTTAGAGGACGTCACCAAACCAGTCTTAGTAGTTAACTCAGTCTTAGATGAAAATACCAAGCAGCAAATTCGTCAGTTTTTAGAGTTAAATCAACCAAGAAGGAGATTAGTTTCTAATCGACAAGATTACACGGAAATGCTAAGAGAAGTGCTCACGATTTTTGAAAAGAATCAATCAGTCGATGGTGAGGTTTATACAGACTTAGAGACAATTTTCAAGAAATATCGATTAGATATTAATCCAAGAGAGGTACAGCCTATGATTCAAGATATTTTAATGGATCAAAACATTCAGATTACGTCAGAGGAAATGGATTGGAAAGACTCAATTCGCTTTGCAGCAAAACCTTTATTGGATGAGGAGGCGATTACGGAACACTATATTGATGAGATGATTCGCACAGTAGAAAAATATGGGCCATACATTGTCTTAGCCCCTCATATGGCGTTAGCTCATGCAAGACCAGAAGATGGTGCCAAAAAACTAGGTCTCAGCTTAAGTATTTTTAAGTGCCCTGTTTCTTTTGGAGAGAGTAAGGAGCAACAGGTATCCGTCATGTTTTGTTTGTCAGCCATTGATTCTTTCTCACATCTCAATATTATGAAGAGCTTAGTGAATTTGATTCGTGCGACAAATAAAATTGAGGAGCTATCAAAAGCGAGAGATATCCAATCAGCCAAAACCATCTTATTACAAGACTAGGGAGGAGATTCGAATGTCGGGAAAGGTCAAAATGTTATTTGTTTGTGGTGCAGGTTTAGGGTCTAGTTTTGCAGCACAGATGGCGACAGAAGATGTATTGAATAAGTATCATGTGGATGCTCATTTAGATCATGTCGATATCTCTACTGCTGCTTCTATGAGCCCAGATATTATCATTACAGCCGAAAACTTCAGAAAGCAATTCGAGAAATTCAATATTGATACGGAAAAGACAGCCATTGCTTTCCTTAAGAATATTGTCTCCGGTTCTGAAATAGAAGAAAAGGTAATCCCCATTTTGAAAGCAAAAGGCTTCATCCATTAGAAGGAGGAAATGGAAATGAGTATTCTAAATTTCATTATCAATAATGTGTTGACAAATGCCGCGATTACAGTCTCTCTCATTGCGATGTTGGGGCTCATTTTACAGAAAAAAATCCGTTGGGCAAGTAGTTTCTGGTACTTTAAAAACCTTGCTTGGTTTTCAAGTTCTGAGTGCCGGATCAAGTGTTATTGTCGCAAGTCTGATTTACTTTGGTGAAATTTTCAAAAAAGGCTTCCATACTCAAGGGATAGTGCCATCTATTGAAGCGATTAACGGTCAAGCCATGAATGATCTAGGCCTTGGGAGTTCCATCGCCCTAACCTTTCTTGCTATCTTCGTCTTCAATATCATCTTAGCCCGTATTACTAAATGGAAGTATATCTTCTTAACAGGACAAGCCTTACTTTGGATGGCCACCATGACTACCGTCTTTGGTTATGCTGGTGGATTAAGAGGTCCTGTGCTCATCCTGGTCGGTGGTTTAGTTGGTGGGATCTTCACCGTGGCTATGCCAGCCATCGCTCAACCAATTATTCGCAAGATTACAGGTTCAAATGATATCGCTCTAGGTCACTTCTGTACTATCGGCTATATGTTTGAAGCAGGGGTAGCTAAGCTATTTGGCGAACGTGGTGAGAATAAGAAGTCGATTGAAGAAATTGAACTGCCAAAATCATTCAAGTTCCTACAAGATACCTATTTATCCGTCATGGTGGTCATGGTCCCAATGTTCATCATTACTGCGCTCTTCGCGGGTCCAGAAGCAGTTGATACAGGCGCTCAAAACTATATCATGTATGCCTTCTTGCAATCAATTCAGTTCGTTGTTGGGGTATACATCCTCTTAGCTGGGGTTCGCTTATTGCTTGGTGAAATCGTGCCAGCTTTCCGTGGTATCGCCATGAAACTGGTGCCTGATGCCATTCCTGCGCTCGACTGTCCAGTCTTCTTCCCATATTCACCAAATGCTGTTATCTTAGGCTTCATTACAACGACTATCGGTACGCTTATCGCCATGTTTACCCTACCATTCTTCGGGCTAGCCATGATCTTGCCAGGGATGCTAACCAACTTCTTCGCAGGGGGGACTGCTGGTATCTTCGGTAACGCAACAGGTGGTAGAAGAGGGGCTATCATTGGCGGTATTGCCCATGGGTTCTTCATTACCTTGCTTCCAGCCTTGCTTGTTACAGCCTTCAATCAGTTAGGCTTCATCAATGCGACAGCAACGGACGTTGATACGGTAACCGCAGCCTTACTATACTTCTGGGTCCTCAATCCAATCTTTAAGATGTTCTAATTAGTGAGGTGACCGCCATGTTCGATTGGTTCAAATCTAAAAAGAAGGAAGTCCAAAAAACGAAAACTGAAGAAAAGCCAGAAAGACTAATCTCCCAGGAAGAAGTTCAAGAATTAATCCAGAGAGATTTAGAGAAAATTAAGGCTACTTCAGATGAGAAAGTATTAGCGAAGCTATATGAGCAGGTGGGAATTTATTACTGGCAATTAAACGAGGTAGACGATGCCATTGAACACCTGGAAAAAAGCCAAGAGTTGAAACCTTCCATGGGAGAAGGCTATAAGAAGCTCATGTTGCTCTATAATAGCAAGCGTGCAGAAGCTGCCAAGAACCGGGATGATGCTAGCATCGATTACTACATGAATAAGTTAGATGACATGAGAAATCTTGCCAAGAAATTGACGCTTTCTCGCTAGGGATGGAAGGGAGGAAAGAGTATGTATAAGACCGTTCGAGACCTAACAGATGATGCAGAACGACTGAATATGACCATTGGTGCATTCAATATGCATAACTTAGAGATGCTCCCCGATATGATTCGAGCAGCAAAGGAAATGGGCGCTCCTATTATCATACAAACGAGTGTCGATACCGCAAAATACATTGGCTACAATGTCATCGTTGCCGTAGTAGAAGAGTTAGCCAATTCTATGATTGTGGATGTAGCTTTGCATTTAGATCATGCTAAGGATTTTGATGCGATTAAGGATGCTATCGAGGCAGGTTATTCTAGCGTTATGTTCGATGGGTCAAGTCTGCCCTTCAAGGAGAATATTGAGAAGACTAAACAAGTCGTAGAATATGCACATGCGCGAAGCGTATCGGTTGAAGGGGAGCTAGGGACCATTGGTGGAACGGAAGAAGGAGTTTCCGTATCCGAAGAGGATAAAGAATATACCCGACCTAATGATGCGGTTACCTTCGTTCGAGAAACAGGTGTTGACGTATTGGCAGTAGGGATTGGCACCAACCATGGGCAATTCAAGTCGAAAACAAATGTGAAGATCCCACTCTTAAAAGAAATCCATCAAGTAGTGGATGTTCCGCTAGTGATTCACGGTGGGACTGGCGTTAAGGAAGAAGATTACCCTGATTTAATCAATAATGGGATTCGCAAGTTTAACGTTGGCACGGAGTTGCTCGTCAACTGGACCCAGCAAGCCAAAGATTGCTTCGCCGAGACTCCCGTGAATAGGTCGCTTCGCTATAACATTATTCCAGCCAATCAAAAAGTAAAGGAAATCGTGAAGCATAAAATCGGGCTCTTCATGAATAAAAATCAACCCTTAAATGTTGGGTAGTGATGACTATGATGAAAAAATACCTAATTCTACTTGCTGGGCCACCAGCGACAGGAAAGAGTTATTTAAGTCGTCTTATCTGCCACGAACTTCCTGAGACCTATACCATCTCGCCAGATGAGTTGAAGGAGAATTTGGCAGATAATGTGGGATTCAGCTCAAGTGAAGAGAAGATGGAATTGGAAAAAAAGGTCTGGACCTATTATTATCAGGCTCTTGACTTATATATGAAGATTGGTAAACAATTTATCTTATCTGAATACCCCTTCTCCTACAAACAAAGAAAAAGGCTAGAAGAATTATCTACCACCTATCACTATGACGTTATTACTATTCGATTAGTATGCGACTTTGAGACTTTATGGGATCGAAGGCTCAAGAGAGACTTATCGCCAGAACGTCATTTAAGCTATATCACTAGCTGTTATCACTATGGTGATAGATTGGAAGACAGAAGGCAAGCAGACCAGCTGATTACTAAGGAAGAGTTTGCTAAAATCATTGAGGATAGAGGCTATAATCACTTCGAAATGGGAAAACTCTACGAAGTGGACGTTACAGACTATTCTAAGGTTTGTTATGAGCCTCTATTAGAAGAACTGAGGAAGCTGAAAGAAATGTAAGAAAAAACCGCCCGTGGGAACGGGCGGTTTTGCTTATTCATTCGGTGACGGATACTTGATGGCGTTCTTAACCAACTTTTCCCGGATAATCTGATTAATATCGAGGCCTAGGTTATCGGCTAGCATATAGGTGTAAATGAGGACGTCCGCTAACTCCTCTTTGATATGTTCCAACTCAGGGCTGTTGACGTCCTCGGGTGACCGCCACTGATAAATTTCCATAAGCTCCGCTGCTTCAATAGCAACCGATATGGCTAGGTCTTTTTCATTATGAAAGGGACGCCAGTTGCGTGCATCGCGGAAGGCATTGATTTCGTCCATAATGGTCATTGATATCACTCCTCTGTGGATTTTGCTGCGGCTTGTAGAGCCAATAATTTGTCTCGCAGACGTGGATTAACGGCGTAAAGGTAGAGACCTTTGACACCGCGCTTGAGTAGGACATTCAAGGAATTGAGAATCATCTGCTCCAAGGCTTGGGCATAGGTGTCATCATCCATATCAGCTCGCCGGACCTTGGCGCCACGGTCCATGTAACGGTTCGGGTCCACGACAATCCGATTCATCTCAGGGTCATAGTCGACCGAAGGGCCAATCACTACGCCCGCATAGTTGAGGTCGAAGCCTTGGATAGTATAGATGGAGCCTACTTCACGGATGGTTTCAGGCCGCTCGGCCCAAGTCTGGTTATCTACAGTTGAATTCCAAGGGAGGTTAATCCCACCAGGGTCAACCAGATAACTATTGCCATCCTTCTTATGCTCATAGTCGAAAGTACCAATGATGCGGGACAGGCCTAGAATCCGATCTTTCTCCCAAATCATATCCTTGAAGCGGCTAGGGTCCGCTACTACTTGGAAGTCAAAGCCATCCGTCTCTGGCCAAGGCGACAGACGGCGCTGGTCCACTAAGTCATCAATCCAATCAATGACAGCACCAGCCCCCTGCATACGGAATTGGTCGGTCAGATGGAAGTGATGAAGCTTGAGCTCGCTCCCTATAACGTCAGAGAGACGTTCCTTGTCCCAGTGGCTTTTAACCTTGAGAACTTGCTTAGAGTCAAAGATACAGACCACGATTTTGGCTAACTTGAGAATCTCGCTTAGGTGGTTGTCCTGTCTGAAGTTATTGTAGGCATCAGACTGAGACAAGAGCAAATGGGCCTCATCAATCAGGACAATATCGACTGGTTGCCCCTTGTTAATGAAAGGCGTAGGCTTGTCGAAGGAATTCTTCTTGAGATTAGGTAAACCGGCAGCGATAGCTTTATAGGTCTTAAGCATCTCCGAATGGTTGACTAGGAGACGGCTCTTCACCCCATGGAAAGGAGAGCTCTTGTCCGCAGCCAAATCTGCCAGCTGATGCATAATGGCTGAGAGGACAACGCTCTTGCCAGTTCCAGCCTCGCCTTCGATTAGGAAGAGGTGGTGTTGGTTGTCGATGAGTGCTTGTTGGCAGAAGTTGAGCACTTCATCTTTAATGGCTTGTTGGGCAGTAGACAGTGTTTTGAATGGCGACAGCTTAAAGATGTCCTTATTTTCTATTTCATCTATGGTGTGGTTGACAAGGTTCTTAGCTCGTAAAGTTTCCCATAGTCGGGGAAATAGCTCTTGCTGGAAGTAAGTCTTGTTAGCGTAATTAGCCGTCTTCTTCTGCTTAGTCTGGCTCCGGTTCTGCAACTTATATTTCTCATCCGCTAGGAAATAGTTAATGAGTTTGGTTTCGAAGTCATAGGTAGCGGACTTATGGAAGTCCTGGTTACCAATTAGAAGTGTCTGGGTCATCTTGCAGCGACGTAGATCTTTTAGGTGAGCTTTCATGCGCTTGGGCATCTGGTCTGTTTCACCAATATAGGCATCAGGTCGACGTTTGTCCGTATTATGCAGAATGTAGATAATGGGATAGTCGGTAAGTAACTCTTCTGTAATTTGTCCAATCGAGTCCTTGTCAAATCGTACTTCTTCAAGTATAAAATCCGCCATTAGGCCACCGCCTTGTCTGAGCTAAGGGTCCGAGAAACCGAGGTTTTTCGGACTCTTTTTTATCGTTTAATGAAGGCGGTTTTAGTCGCCTTCTCACAAGACTTATTATACCATTTTTTGGACTTTCTGCTAGAGGTTAAGATTGCCTTTTTTTAGTTGGTTTAGGTAGTAGTAAAACTTGGATTTTTTAACCTGGGTCAGTTGAAGAATTTCTTGGATTGACAATTGATTTTGCGGCCGATTTAGATATAGCTCTAGTGCCCTTTCAATTCGGTCATAGTGTTCTCGTGGTCGGCCTAACTTAATACCATTCAGTCTTGCTTTCTCAATTCCTGCCCCTGTACGTTCGATAATCAAGTCACGTTCGAACTGAGCAAATGCCCCTAATATGTTGAACATCAGCAAGCTTAAGGGGCTTGGCTTTTCGTGAGCCTCGAAGATCAAATTATCTTGTAAAAATCGCACTTGAACACCTTTGCTGTTGAGGGTAGTCACAATTTGATTAAGGTCAATAATGCTACGTGCTAATCGGTCAATTTTGGTAACCACCACCTCATCTCCGCGCTGCGCTATCTCCAAAAGATTCTGCAAAGCTTCCCGATTCTCAGTTGTAGTGCCACTTGTCTTGTCGACGAATATTTGGCAGACGCCGTATTGACGCAGTTCTTCATATTGAATATCCGTCTTCTGCTGAGCAGTCGATACCCGTACATAGCCATATTTCTTTGTCATTTTTCATACTCCTTTTTGCACCCATCTAGTTAGTAGTGCTGGGTTCACCATAGCATAGGTCACCTCTAGTCCGAAAAACCTCGGGTTTGTGGACTGGGAATGGGAGCTGGGTGAGTGCATGTCAGAGGGATTAATAAAAAGTAAGAAACGCGTCCAGCAGCATGGGGAAGTCTTTACTCCTGCTTGGATGGTGAAGAAGATGCTAGATACTCCAGGCATAAAAGAAGCCTGCGAAAATATTTATGCTACTTTTCTAGAGCCAGCAGCAGGAGATGGCAACTTCCTCTTAGCAATTCTAGAACGGAAGCTGAAGGCTGTAACAGAGCAGTATGATAAACGTAATTGGAAGACCAAGGCACTAGTAGCTCTAGCCTCAATTTATGGCATCGAGTATCTTGCAGACAATCTTGATGTAGCACGCTCGAGGATGTTTAATTACTATCTCGATTGGTATGAAGAGGCTTTTGGTGAGCGACTCAATAGTCAGACCAACATCTACAAATCGGCAAATTATATCATCCACAAGAATATTGTAAGAGGGAATACCTTAACCAAACGTCACCCCATAACTGAAGAGCCAATTCGAATGATTGAATGGCAGAAAGTGCCGGGATATCCGAGCAAAGTTCGAGCTATTCCATTTGCCTTTGCGGAATTATTCGGTGAAGAAGTGGAAGAGGAGAAAAAACTTGTAATGGAACAACTTAGCCTCTTTGAATGGGAGGATGAGGCTTCTAGAGAGCCTGAAGTTGAAAGAGTCATAACAGAAATTGAAATACAAAAAGTATACTTATTGGGGGATTAAGGATGAGTGTGGTTTCAAATTTTGATTTTCTAAGTGTCGATTTAGATACAGCAGAATTGTATGCGACTATTAATATGGCGGAAGAGAACTACGCTCAGAAAGACTATGAAGGGACCTTGACCAAAGTCCGTAAAGTCGCGGAAAATACAGCCAAGTTATTTGCTGATCGTGCCTACATTGAATTGGGTGAGCGGGATAATTTCAATGAGATTCTTCGGAAAATTAAGTACTCGATTAATGATAAACATGTTGTGGATTATTTTTACGAGATTAAAGGGAAAGGTAATAATTCTGCCCACGTTCTGAACCCCTCTGACGCAACGCAAGAGAATGCGCTTAGAGCTTTGGAGCATATGTTCTATATCTTAGTCTGGTTCGTTATTAATTATATTGACGATGAAATTCAGGCTAACTTATTCGATGAATTTTTAGAACCTAAAGCCCAAGCCCTCTACAAAACGGCTGAGCGAAAATTTATCTATGTTCAGACAGTTGACAATGCAAGTGGCCAATTTCCTGCTTTTGATGGGACTTACAAAGTTGGCGAAGGAACTGTTCCAGAAGATGAAGTCGAGGGAGACTGGAGTCCGAATAGTAGTTTCTTACGGAAGTTAGCTCCTAAACGAATTAAACAATATATGAAGACCTCAGGCCTGCCTTTTATGTTGGGATGGGTTGAACTGGCCTATCGCAAGTCAGACAAGACCTGGTTTCATGATTATGATGTCCATAATGTATTGAGACGTTCTGGAATTAAGCATGCGGAATTACTAGAAGGCAATGAGTGGTTTGATACGGATTTGGAGACAGCTAAATCAGCTATTCAAGCGGTAAAGGATGGACGTGAGTATATCAATGAGTCGGTAGAAGAGAAGACGGCTGTCGTTTTACGTCCAGAACAAGAAGAAGCAGTAGCGAAGACGCGTCAGGCCTTCAAGACTAAGGATACAATGCTATGGAATGCTAAAATGCGCTTTGGTAAGACATTGACGGCTCTTCAGTTGGTCAAAGAAGAAGGTTTCCAAAAAGTGCTGATTATGACACATCGTCCCGTTGTATCAGACTCTTGGTTCCAGGACTTTAAGAAAATGATGATGAACCAAGAAGGTTATGAATATGGTTCAGTGACCCAAGGTGCCTCGCTTGAATCGCTCAAAAAGGGAAACAAGCCTTTTGTTTATTTTGCTTCCATTCAGCTCTTACGTCATAATAATGCGCAAACGAACTTGAGCCAATTTGCTGAGGTAGACTGGGATCTTATTCTGATTGATGAAGCCCATGAAGGGACTCAGACTCAGCTAAGTGAACTTGTAATGGAGCAGTTAGTTAAAGATAAAACCAAAGTTCTGGAGCTATCTGGGACCCCCTTCAATCTCTTGGATAAATTTGAAGAAGATCAAGTTTATACCTGGGACTATACCATGGAACAGACGGCTAAGCTTAAGTGGGCACTCGAGAAACCCAATGAACCAAACCCTTACGAGAAGTTACCGAAGGTATCTATGTATACCTTCGAAATGAAGAATAAAAAATTTTTAGACGAACGGAAATCTTTTAATTTCAGGGAGTTCTTCCGTACAGATGACTCAGGTTGCCTAGTCCATAAGCAAGAGGTTCGAGCCTTTCTTGATAATATTACCAATCCTGATAGCCGAACAAACTATCCTTTCTCGACCAAGGCCTACCGAGAAGAATTGCGACACACACTTTGGTTATTACCAGGAGTTAAAGAAGCCAACGCCTTAGAAGACCTTATGAAGCAGCATCCAATTTTTGGTAAGGAGTACCAAATTGTTAATGTAGTTCGAGGAAGCGAGCGGGATAGTGACGATGGCGTTGCCAATGAGGCGGACCTGGAAAAAGTGCGTAAGGCGATAACAGATGACCCTTCGCAGACAAAAACCATTACCCTAACGGTTCGTAAGTTAACGACTGGCGTCAATATTCCCGAATGGACGGCCGTAATATTTTTATCCAATACCAACTCAGCAATGAACTATTTACAGGCTGCTTTTCGTGCTCAGACGCCATTTGCTCATGAAAAATTAGGGATGAAGAAGCATTGTTATATCTTTGATTTTGCGCCAGATCGAGCGCTGACCGTAATGGCGGAGAGTGCGCAGATTAATTCTGGTGTGGGTAAGAAGAATACACATCAGCAGAAGAAAGCCATGTCTCACCTTTTGAACTTCTTGCCAATTCTTGGTCAAGCAGACAATGGCATGAAGACTTATGATGTCGATCGTATGTTAACTCAATTGAAGAAGGTATATGCGGAAAAAGCTGTACGATCTGGATTTGAAGACGACAGTCTCTATAATGATAAGCTTCTAACCTTAACAGAGGGCGATGCTAAGTTGTTCCAAGACTTGAACGCGATTGTCGGTAAAACGAGCAAACAGAAAACACCTAAAACGATTACTGTGAATGACAATGGTTTGACCGATGAAGAATACGAGAAGGGTGAGAAGGGCAAGAAAAAGAAAAAACGAGACCGCACCCCAGAAGAGCAAGAAGCAATTGATAAAATTAAGAAGGCTAAGCAACAGCGTAAGACCATGATTTCTATTTTGCGAGGGGTATCAACTAAGATTCCTCTCATGATTTATGGGATGAATGTCGATATTCAAGAGGATATCTCGATTGAGGAATTCATCAAGCAGGTGGATGATAAGTCTTGGAAGGAGTTTATGCCTAAGGGCTTTACTAAGGAGCTGTTCCATGACATCGCACAATTCTATGATGCAGAAGTCTTCGTGGAAGCAGGTCGAATTATTCGGCATCGCGCCAAAGAGCTAGACGAGCTGGACTTTATTGAACGTGCAGAGCGGATTGCTGAATTATTTGGCAGTTTCAAGAATCCCGATAAGGAAACAGTCCTCACCCCATGGCGTGTTGTCAACATGCAAATTGCCAAGGGGATTGGTGGTTTGAACTTCTATGATGATGATTTCCATGCGATGACGGACGGCGGAAGACCTAACCTACATTGGGTAGAGCGTGAAGTGACTAAGGAAATCTATCACCCAGACACCAAGATTATTGATATAAACTCTAAGACAGGCCTATATCCCTTGCATGCTGCGATGAGCTTATACTATCAGGCCATGTTAGCGAATGAAGACAAGCGATTTATTGATAGACAAGTCTATCAGTCGATTCTAATGAAAAATATCTATGTCATTGCCCAAACTCCAATGGCCAAAACCATTACGGAGCGGACCCTAGCAGGATACAGAGCTTATAAGACGAATGTGGTTTATATTCCGGGGCTAACGGACGTCCTAAAGCAGGATATAGACAAGGGTAAAGAAAAAGTAGAGGAGGCGTTTGGTCACGTGAAATTTGATGTTGTGGTGGGGAATCCGCCGTATCAGGATTCAACACTTGGTGATAATACTACTTTTGCGCCACCTATTTATCATCTTTTTATGGAACTTTCATACGCGGTGGCAGATAAGGTTGCCTTAATTACCCCAGGAAGATTTTTATTTAATGCAGGTGGCACGCCAAAAAATTGGAATAGAAAAATGCTAGATGATAAGCATCTAAGCGTATTGCATTTTGAGGTCGATAGCTCAAAAGTATTCCCTAATACAGATATTAAAGGCGGAGTAGTTGTAACTTACAGAGATTTAACACGCTGCTTTGATCCGATAGATACTTTTACAACTTTTGAGGAATTAAATAGCATTCTACATAAAGTTATAGCACGAAGAGAATCCACACTAGACACTATAATTAGCGGTCGGGGTGTATATAAGCTATCTCAAAAAGCTCTAGATGATTATCCTAGCATTGAGCAAATTCAATCAAAAGGACATAAGTTCGATATAGGTTCAAGTGCCTTTAAAATTTTGAAAGATATTGTGTTTTTTGAAGAGAAACCGAACGATGGGAGAGAATATGTAGAGTTTCTTGGTTTACTGAATCTTAAGAGGGTCTATTTCTGGATTGATAAGAGTCATATCAATCCTCCTCAGAGTTTCCATAAGTATAAAGTAATTATCCCTCAAGCGAATGGAAGTGGGGCGCTGGGAGAAGCTATATCTACTCCCCTAATAGGAAAACCGCTCATTGGAGCAACAGAGACCTTCTTATCCATAGGATCTTTTGATACCTATTTAGAGGCAGAAGCGGCATTAAAGTATGTTAAAACGAAATTTTCAAGGGCACTATTAGGTATTCTTAAAATCACTCAAGCAAATACTCGAGAAAAGTGGATGAAGGTACCGCTTCAAGATTTTACAACTAATTCTGATATTGATTGGTCACAATCTGTTGCAGACATTGATCAACAACTCTACAAAAAGTATGGGTTGAGTGAGTCAGAGATTGCCTTCATTGAAGAAAAAGTCCAAGCGATGGAATAAACTTTATATACACTCAGAGAGCCCGCCAATAGGTGGGCTCTATTTATGACAAAAAGCGAACTATAGTTCGTGTTTGCTCTTCCATATTCCTTGCAATAGGCGTATAATAGAGATTGTAGAGAAGTGAAGACGGTGGTGACTCCCACTCAGGAGGAGGTGGTGCCCTATGTGCATCCATCAAAATCTAGAGGGAAGGAGGACACTGAATTTGTCAGCTGAAGCTGTGGTAAGGCTTATCTTGGAATTTGGCACTTTTGTCATTGCCTTGATTGGGCTCTGCCACAAACTCTTCAATAAAAACGACAAAAAATAGCCGTCCCCACTTTGAACCGCGGGACGGCTATTTTTAGTCATCTTCGCATCACCGTCTTATACGGCTCTGCATGGGAGTCGAGTTTGCCCTCGACTCCTTCTGTGTTTATTATACTGTACAGGTTTGGAAGAAGTCAAATCTCTTTCTCGGGAAAGAAAGCTTTGCTACTTTCTTTAAGAATACTTTTGGTTAGGGCTTAAAATTCCCTCTGTTAATTCTCCTAGATTTAAGTTAAAATTAAGGTAAGTCATGGTAATCTCCTCTTTCAATGTTGTCGGACAACTACATTGTACCAGAGATTACCTGGCTTTTTTTTGCGCATTTTTAAGGGGACGGTATTGTCTGAGCCAGTGGTCCACTTTGTTTAGTGGGCCACTGGCTCCTTTGCTAATCCTACAAGCTGTTAGCCGCTTAAGCTAGCTGCTTGTTATACTTCATGTAAGGACACACTATTATCGCAAGAAAATGCAACTTTTCAGCAAGATTGTGCAATGACAGGCTGGAGCTAGTAATATATACTGAAAGCAATGCATCTAACTATGAGAGGAGCAACTAGCATGTCCAAGAAAATAGAAGATAATCTCCAAGCTATCTCCTCTTTTAGAGCTTCTATCAAGGAGCTTCGACCAGTCTGGCACCACAAGTCAGACTCACCCGACATTCCGATAGCAGCTAATCAAGAGTCAACAGACTGGGAAACTCTAGCCAGTCTCCAGGAAAAGGTTGCGAGCCTGCAACAAGAATTGTTAGACCTAGTGGGAGAGCATGATCATTTACGCTATGTTATTTGCGTCAATATTGAAAATGACTATATGTTCAAGATGGGTTATCTTGAAGTCAAGGCCTTCGAATTACAGCTGACCTTTAGTCGGATGAGACGAGAAATTAGTATGATTCAGGCCTGCATTAATCGTGGGGAGCCGGTACAACCTACTGTCATCCAAGAACGCTTAGAAGCAGAATTTGCGTCTTTTCAAGCTAAGCTGACGGAGCAACTTAACCAACTTGATAGAGCTCTAGGTAGAGCCAAGGCAGACTGCCTATCAGAAGAAGAAATGAAGGAGTTAAAACAGCTTTATCGACAGCTAGTCAAGGCTTGGCATCCGGATATGAATCCTAATTTAGGCCCGGAATATGCCCAACTCTTCGAGCGTGCGGTTCAAGCCTATCGGAGCGGTGATTTGGTCACCATGAGAATTTTGGCTGTCATTCAGGGTGGACAGGACCCAGAAGTCAATCGCGAAGAGTCTGATTCGCTGTCATACTGGCAGACAAAATTTGAGGAGACCAAGGACTTGATAGCAAACTATCGGGAGCGTATGGCGACGATTCGACAAAGCTATCCTTATCTTTATTTAGAAATTCTGGAAGATGATCAACGATTACGTGAGCGCCAAGAGGAATATGAAGAACTGATTCAGCAATACGAGACTAATATTGTTAGCTATCGTCAACGTCTGGACGCACTCTATGTTATGGCCCGTCAAGGAGGTGGCACCGTTGAATAGCTTACAACCGCTACCTGACCGTGGCTTAGTTAACTTACTCAATCAGCGAGGCAAGTCGGGCGATAATCTTCCTATACCCTTTGAACAAGAAATCTTCCTCTTGGAGGTCCAGATAGCAGGGACTAGCCATATCGATTATATTGAGCTGACCTTGATGCACATGCAAGTAGGCGATCGCCTCATATGCCGACGAGAGCCTGATAATTACCATGATGAGTGGGCTATCAGGTTCTATACACTTGATGGTGAGCCTATCGGCTATATCCCTAAAAAGCAAAACCAGATACTAGCCAGATTGATGGATGCGGGGAAGGAAATCTATGGCCGCTATCAGTCTCAGGAGAAGCGGGGCGACTGGCTGAAGGTGATGGTCAAGGTGTATATGAGGGATTAATTTAGTTAGAAAGATGTGGATAGTACTAAATTCTATTTGTTGCTTGTGTATGTAATATTCGAATTAAAAGTGGACGTACCAATGCTAGAGTTATCAATTAAATTATAGTGCGAGTATATGTGTAGAAAATCTAGTAAATTTAACTAAGGCTTTAGACAGAATCAGCTTATCACAGTTATCTCGTATTAAATATTAAGGACGAGATAATTTATAGCATTCGTTTTAAGTTGTTGGGAGTTTTGATATTGGGCCCTGAGTTATTGGATGATAATTTAAGAGTTGTTTTACTAGATGATATTGTAGTAGACGAATAGAAATAGATTGGGCTACAGGGCAAGTGTTTCACTATATTATATATGATTATTTGATGTTTTAGGCAAAGGGATAGTTTATAAGGTTAAGAAGACATAGTTATAACTAATCAACGGTGCAACTTTTGAATGTGGCAAGTTAGAATTTAGAATTTTATTTAAAATACACACAGTTCACCGGGGCTCTTTGAATTATTCAGTACTATTGCGATAGTTTCCTTTTATCGTCTGTGACTAACATGTCTGACCTTTTTGTGGTATACTCAGATTATAAGATATATTTAGAGAGGGGGAGATTTGTATGAAAAGCACTGCGAAAATTAATACAGAGGTCCTTAAAAGTTACATAGAATCTTCAAATATACCTTTAGATACAATCCGAAAATCAGTAGAGTCAATTGATGTAATTTTAGAGGGTTCTAAAGAACCCACCTTTAAGCAACTTGTAAAAATTTCAAATTCAATCAGGGTACCTATCGGTTTACTTTTTTTGGATGAAATAATTGAAAGTAGAGATTTACAGGTTAACTTCCGCACGTTGGAATCACAACCTATTCAAGAATTTACCCATGAACTCAGGGACACTATCCAAGAAATGAAAGAAAAGCAAGAGTTTTTGCGTAATGAAATAGATGATGAGTGCCCGTTTATTGGTAAATTTAATTTTCAAGATAGCCCAGATAAAATTCTAAATGAAAGTCTGAAATATCTAGGTGAAAATATACAAAAGAATAGACTTAAGGTATATCGGGAAAATTTATCCAATGCTGGAGTCTTTATCTTCTTTAATGGAAAGGTTAAAGACAACACCCATAGGCCGTTGGATATAGAAGAGTTTAGAGGTTTTGCGTTATCAGATAAAAAGGCACCTTTAATATTTATTAATCAGAAAGATACTAAAACTGGGCAACTTTTCACTCTGGTTCATGAATTTATACACCTTATGTTGGGTAACGACGATTTATTAAACAAAAATTCAAATGACGAGAGAAAATTGGAAGCTGTTATTAACAATATTACGGGTAAGATACTTGTTCCAACACACGTCCTTAGAAAACAGTACAATAAACATGATATACTAGATACAAATTTGACCCTCCTTTCTAATAATTGTGAGGTAAGCAAATTTGTTGTAGCAAGGCGATTGTTAGATTTAGGATATATAACGAAGAAAGAATACAGTTTGAAAATTAGTGAACTTGAGGCTGAGTACAAAGCGCTTCAAGCGAAAAAATCCACTTCTAGTGGAGGAAACTACAGAAATAACTTATTGTTTAGAATAGATAACAAGTTCTTTCGATATGTGGATGGAGCAGTTAAGCAAAATAAAATATCCTATACTGAGGCAATAGATATTGTAGGTGTTAAATACAAAGGGTATAAGATACTATCTGAAAGGGGATAGATAGATGTATCTGCTGGATGCTAATATTTATATTAATTTTTATGATAGATATTATAAAAGAGAGTACTTTCCGAGTTTTTGGGAGAAGCTACCCGAAATCTTAAATACATATGTTATCATTCCTAGTATTGTAGTTAGTGAAACATATCATGATAGTAGTTTTAAAGAATGGTTAGAGGAAAACTATACAACTGATTTATTGCAACATGAAGAATATGTGGATAATTGGGCTAGTATTATCGAACACGTTAGCTCCTGTGGATACTATAAAAAGGAGGCGTTAAATTCAGAAAGAGGATGGGCGCAATACAGAATTGCGGATCCTTGGATTATTGCAATAGCTAAAGAAGGAAATCATACTATCGTTACTGAAGAGTTAAGAAACCCCAATCTAAACTCAAATACTCCTAGTAGAAATGCGAAAATTCCGGATGTTTGCGATCAACTCGGAATAAGATGCATTGACATGAACTCTTTCTTTCGTGAAATTAATCTAAGAGTTTAGATTATAAGTATATATTGTTCAAGCATCCTGTTAAAACGAGAACTAAGAGTAATCTTGGTTCTTTTTTAAAGGAATCAAGCAGATAACAAATACATATCTATTTTGTGCTAATTTGAGCTTATATTAGAAAATGTGACTACATAGCAATCTTGGTAGAGATATATGGGTAATCTTAATTAGAAGGGAGTTACTATGAAGCAGTCAGGATTAAGTAATGATAATATCTATCAAATGTCATTAAACGATTTGCTGAATGCCATGGGTTACCGGACGACTGTTTCTGCGCAAGGTGGAGATAGCGGAATTGATATCACCGCCTACAAGGATGAGTTGCCTCCGCGAATTCTTGTTCAAGTCAAAAGTCAAGATAGCCCCATCAAGGAAGCAACCATACAATTCCTCAAAGGTGCAATGAAAGAAGGAGATTATGGCCTTTTCGTAACGCTGTCTAGCTATACAAAGAATGCTCAAAAGTATTTGGATAACACGCCAATTATACGTGGGATTAATGGAACTGAGTTGGTGGATTTGCTTGTAAAGCATTACCCTAATTTGAGTCCACGCTACCAGCAACTAATCCCGCTGAAGAGGGCCTATATCCCGATGCCTCAAGAACCTTGATAAAAACGACAAAAATAGCCGTCCCCACTTTGACCCGCGGGACGGCTATTTCTAGTCATCTTCGCATCACCGTCTTATACGGCTCTGCATGGGAGTCGAGGGCTAACTCGACTCCTTCTATGTTTATTATACTGTACAGGTTTGGAAAAAGTCAAATCTCTTTCAGGAGGATGGTAGCGGCATTAAGAAGATATGAATGGCGATGTAGGGCATATTTAAGACACTATTAACATATTTATGCCACTAACTCAATCTCCCACTGTTAATTATTCAACTTTTAGGTTAAAATTGAGATAAGTCAGATTAATCTCCATTTTCAATGTTTTCGGACCATTACATTGTGCTAGGGATTATCTGGCTTTTTCTGTTTACACACATACAGGGCATTTTTGGCTTAAAAATAAGCCAAGACACGTCCCTAAATGAAAGGGGATACACTGAGCACAATTTGCTGTTCTAGATTAGGCATGAGATTGTGCTCAAAGGCTGTTTAAGGCGAGAGAAAGCCTAAGTATAATAGAGATAGGAGGGAGAACGTGTTTACCAATGAGCTCATAAAGAAATACCAATTTTTCCTGAATTATACTAATTCTTCAATTGGGGAGTTAGAGAATTTGTCCAATACTAGTAGGAGAACCATCCTTTCAGATATTCTGAGAATCAATGAAGCGCTGAGTCAATTATTACTTCCAAACATAAGAATTGAGAATGACCTAATTAGAGTACCTGCTATTTCAAGTGGCGAGCTACTAGGTCATGTAGATATAAGCAGTAGATCCTATATTTTTCAACATGAACGGCTGGATATGATTATTCTTTATTTGCTATTGTATCCAGACTACATATCCAACTATCATTTGCAAGACTTATTACGAATGAGCAAAAACTCAGTGGTAGCTGATTTGAAAGATATTCGGCAATTGCTAAAAAATCAATCAATCTCATTACAATACACGCGTAGTGAGGGCTATTATTTGGAAGGCACAGGAAGTCAGTTAAGGCAATTACTAGAGCGCACGATTGAGAAGTTAATGCGTCTAGAGAGTGGACGATTTATCTTAGATTATGTGCTCAAGGAATGTCGCATAGCAACTAAGGACGCAGCCATCTTCTCTCAAATCCGAATGCTGAGTGAAAAATATCAGCTTACCTTTATTTTCGAAAACGTGAAAATAGTTTCGCTCGTGATGGCTGTTCTGAATGAAATCGAGATTGAAGGCGACTATCAAATAAAGCAAGAGGACTACCGTAATATTAAGGCAACAGCCCTATTGAAGCTAGTGGAGGAACTTGAGGAAGAATATCCGAGGCTAGCCAGAGAAAGAGACTATATTCTGTCGAGACTTGCAGGATGTCTACAAGGCAACTTGGATTTAAACCCTGATCCGACTGTAGTGCAGATTATGGACGAAATTATCAAGCAAGTAAAAGCCAATACTGGCCTTGAATTCCCGATAGGGATTTCGTTCAGGAAGAATCTGTATGCGCACTTGTATCCGTCTTATTATCGTCTTTTATTCAATATTTCTTTGCATAATCCCTTAACCCATCAGATCAAGAGAGAATATAGTTCGCTGTATGAATTAATTAGACGCAGTTTAAAACCGCTAGAAGAGATGACTGACAAACCATTATCTAGCGACGAAATTGCCTACTTCACTATACATTTTGGTGGGTATTTACAGTCCCAAGTCAAGCGTAGAGAAACGAAGGATTTAAGGGCAATGATCGTCTGCCCCAACGGGGTCAGTACATCCTTGATACTGCAATCTGAATTGGAGAAAATCTTTCCAAGGATGGAATTCCAGTCAATCTCAAGGAGTCATTTTAATACTGTAGATAATATGGAGAGGGATGATGTTCAAGTTATTTTTTCAACCACTCATTTAGAAAGTCAAGACAAGGTCTTCCTAGTTAAACCCTTAATGACTTCTATTGAAAAAATTCTCTTAAAACGAAGGGTGTATGAATACTTGCACCTGGAAAAAGAGGATGTGGTATCGATAGACGAATTGATGGGGATTGTGGCCAAATATACCACTATCAAGAATGAAGAAGGCTTAAAGAATGAGTTAATCCATTATCTTTTTGCTCAAAACAACCAACAATTATTAGGAGGTGATTCTTTGACTGAACTATTAAAAGAAGAATTGATTCAACAAGTAGACAGCGTGAGTAATTGGCAAGATGCCGTTGGTCTGGCGGCTCAGCCACTGCTTGCCAATGGCTATATTGAAGAATCTTATATTCAGGCCATGATAGCGTCCATTAATGAAACAGGACCTTATATTGTCTTGGCGCCCAAAGTAGCTGTACCTCATGCCTCTCCTGATGCAGGCGTGCATCAACTAGGCATTAGTTTATTGCAAGTAAAAGAACCTGTCGATTTCTCTGAAGAGGGTCATGACGATAAGAAGGTTCAATTAATCTTTGTCTTAGCTGCAGTAGATTCAACTGCGCACTTAAGAGCCTTACAAGAGTTAGCCTTAATTTTAGATGATGAAGAGGCAATTGATTCCTTAATTGCAGCTTCTGACCCAAGGGAAATATTGGCTATTATTGACAAAATCATAGAGGAAGGAGGAGAGTAACTTGATTAAGGTAGTCACTGTTTGTGGTAATGGAATTGGTAGTAGTTTATTGCTACGTTTCAAGGTAGAAACAATTGCTAAGGATCTAGGGATTGACGTAGATGTGGAATCATGCGATTCCAATGCAGCAGTTGGTAAGAATGCAGATTTGTATGTAACCGTAAAGGAATTTAAAGATATATTCCCAGAAGGTACGAAAGTTTGCCTCGTGCCAAGTTATACCAATCGCAAGAAAATTGAAACGGAACTTGTTCCAATCTTAAAAGAGATGGTCAATCAATAATATCACTAGCATTAAAAGAAGGAGGAAGTACAATGAATGGCATTTTGACATTTTTACAAAACATCTTAAGTGAACCGGCTTTCTTAATGGGTTTAATTGCTTTTATTGGCTTGGTAGCATTAAAAACGCCTGGACATAAGGTCTTAACCGGTACCTTAGGGCCTGTTTTAGGTTATTTGATGTTAGCGGCAGGTGCTGGCGTTATTCAAGCTAACTTAGGACCTTTAGCAAGATTAATTGAAGAAGGTTTTGGCATTACTGGGGTGGTTCCTAATAACGAGGCTGTTACCAGTGTAGCGCAACAAATTTTAGGTGTAGAAACCATGTCTATCTTAATTGTGGGTTTGGTGTTAAACCTATTATTTGCAAGATTCACGCGCTTTAAGTATATCTTTTTAACCGGTCATCATAGCTTCTTCATGGCTTGCTTGTTATCAGCAGTGTTAGGGGCCATCGGATTTAAAGGCGTAACACTTGTCCTGGTTGGTGGCTTCTTCCTAGGTGCTTGGTCTGCAATTTCACCGGCTATCGGACAACGATACACCCTCAAGGTGACAGACGGTGATGAAATTGCCATGGGGCATTTTGGAAGCCTTGGCTACTATTTATCAGCTTGGATTGGAGAGAAAGTAGGTAAAGATAGCAGAAGTACTGAGGAATTGGAAATCTCTGAAAAATGGAGCTTCCTCAGAAATACCACGATTTCTACGGGGATTGTGATGGTTGCCTTCTATCTAGTCGGAGTAGTAGCTTGTTTAGTTCGTAACCCGCAGGCAGTAGAAGAATTAGCTGGAGGTAAGAATCCCTTTATCTTTGCAGTTATTAGTGGGCTAACATTTGCAGTGGGTGTGTCCATTGTCTACTCAGGTGTACGTATGATTCTGGCAGACTTAATTCCAGCCTTCCAAGGCATTGCGACTAAGATCATTCCGAACGCAGTTCCTGCTGTAGACTGCGCAGTATTCTTCCCATATGCCCCAACGGCCGTTATTATCGGCTTCGCCTTTAGCTTCCTCGGAGGCCTGATCGGCATGTTCATTCTTGGCGCAATCGGTGGCGTCTTAATTATCCCAGGCATGGTGCCGCACTTCTTCTGTGGCGCAACGGCAGGTATTTATGGTAATGCAACCGGTGGGCGCAAAGGTGCGGTTATTGGCTCATTTGTTAATGGGTTATTCCTTGCCTTCCTGCCTGCTACGCTATTACCAGTCTTAGGCCAACTAGGTTTCGCTAATACGACCTTCGGAGATTTTGACTTTGGTATCTTTGGGATTTTATTAGGACGTGTAGGAGAGTCTGTCGGTTCAGTCGGTATCTATGTTGTCGCTGCAGTATTAGCAATCGTGTTGATTCTGCCATCTATCCTAACCAAGTCTAAGGAAGCATTGAATAATGTAACGGAGGAGGAATAGGCAAATGAGCAAAGCATTATCAATTAAAGTATTTTCGGATGGCGCTGTCCTGGAAACGATGCTGCATGATTTAAATTCAGGCTTAGTGACAGGTTTTACAACCAATCCTAGTTTAATGAAAAAAGCAGGAATTACTAGCTATATTGGTTTTGCAAAAGATGTCTTAAAAGAGATTACTGATTATCCTGTATCATTTGAAGTGTTTGCAGATGATTTAGAAGGAATGGAGCAAGAAGCGCGTAGAATTGCAGCCTTAGGCGATAATGTCTACGTTAAAATTCCTGTCACCAACTCTAAGGGTGAGTCTACCGCCCCATTAATTGATAGATTGACTGCAGAAGGAATCAAAGTCAATGTAACTGCTATTTTCACGGTTGAGCAAGTTCGAGAAGTAGTGGATGCGCTCAAGAGCGGAACCCCAGCAGTGGTGTCCGTATTTGCAGGACGTATTGCGGATACAGGCGTTGATCCAATGCCAATCATGCAAGAAGCACTTGCTATTTGCCGCCAAAAAGAAGGCGTTGAGCTATTATGGGCTAGTCCGCGCGAGACCTTCAACATCTATCAAGCGGATTCCTTAGGAGTGGACATCATCACCTGTACTTCAGACTTGATTAAGAAGTTAGAATTGAAAGATAAGGATTTAACTGAATATTCTCTTGAGACAGTCCAAATGTTCTTAAGAGATAGTTCTAGCTTAGGATTTACAATTTTAGAGTAAGCAGAGATAGTTAACATTATCAATTACTAGTAGAATCATACAACGTAGACTGAATAGAGCAATCTTCTGGTAGAGGAGGATTGCTCTGTTTTTGTTTATTTTCAATTGGTATTTCTATAGTAGAAAATGCCGTACAATTATATATTTCATTTAGTGGCAGTGTTGTCCAAAAAAATAGGAACATTATTGGTTTGCTGAATCTAATTTAGTATTGGGACATGACTGTAGCATATTATCCTGAAACAAAAGTACGTAATTTTCTTACTTATATCCGCAAGGATATGTAATTATTTAGCAAGATAGTGTAAGGAATCTAAAGGTAGAAGGTGATACACTTATGTCTAAAGAATTATAGAGATAGGGGAAATTACATGTCTACTACTGATAATAACAAAATGGCTGAAATTGCGTTACAGACGATTACATCGGCTTGCCAATTACCAATAGTAAAAGTTAGTCGCGATAATTTTTTGAGAGAAGAATTCAAAAATAGTAAGCATCTGGATGTTATATTAAAGGACGGTCCACAGGCAGTCTATACAATTAAAGCACTTCGACGAAGAGCTACAAGATTGGTGGATTCATGCACGAAAAAAACGGCGTTAGCATCATTTATAGCGGGTTTACCGGCAAATCCAGTAATTGCAGTGCCGACTACCACGATAGATGTTGTGCAAAATATGGCGTTTGCCCTGAATCTGGCTCAAAAGATTGCTTATTTATTCGGAGAAGATGATTTGTTTCGAGAAGACTATGAGATATTACCTGAAGAAATCCAACATCGTATTGTTGGCTATTTAGGGATTATGATGGGTGCTAGTGGGGTAGGCTCTTTAGTTATGAATACTTCTATAAAAGCAGGGGTACATATGGGAAAAAAAGTGATGAGACGGAAACTTACCAAAACCGTTTGGTACCCTTTAGTGAAGAAAACCGCTAGTTATATTGGCATTAAAATAACAAAGAAATCGGTAGGCTCATTTGTCGCTAAATCTGTTCCCGTAGTAGGTGGAGTAATCTCCGGAGTAATGACGTATGCTTCATTCAAGCCTATGGGAAATAAGTTGGCAGATAGTTTCGTAAAAATGTATGAAGGGGAGTTTACTGACGGATATGATGAGCTAAAGCCAGATTTTATAGAAATACTTGATCAAGATGAGGTTATTGAAGGGGAATTTGAAGAATGTAATTCTGATGTGATATTGTAAAGAGGGTGTAGGATATTCCAATCTTAGTATTTTCAACTTATATGAGATATATAAAGTAATTTACCGGACTATTATCTTTCATACTAGTTATCCTATACATACTTATTGCCATTACAATCCCCTTCATTATACACCGTAATGTGCACAACCTCATTAACCTCTTCAATTAACAATAGCCCATCAATAAGCCATTTCTTAGACTATAATATTGCTCAAAATGAATTTTGTTGCAAATTATGAAATCATTTAGTGAAGGGCTTTCTTTCTAGAATTTCCAGGCGTATAATATAACTATAGTAAGTTAAGGCGGATTCTCTCTCTCGTTTGGCTCCATGGTTAAGCAGTTAGGTAGAAGTCGTCTTTTTGCTATATCAAGACAAATTCTATAAGAAAGGAGGGTTACTTTATGAGAGAGATGCAGCAAATTCAGATTAGCTACCAATACGATCATGAGCGTCTCTATGAGGCGCTTAAGCGGAGAGGCATGACAGAGCGTGCGCTTGCAGAGAAAATCTATTGCTCGCCAGCTACAGTCTCTCGGATCTTCAATGGTTGTGGCCGTCTAAGCATTGAGACCATCATTACGGTCTGTCTAGCTTTGGAACTGACGGTTGAAGAGCAACTTGAGATTTTCTATTTCTCTTGTATGGGTATCCTACGTCATTTAGGGGTGAATATGGGTGATACCCAAGACATCAAATTCGACATATGACATCAGGAGGCGCAGTTATCGAACCCGTTATATTGGGACAATATAATTATTCGAGTTCGGGTTAACCCGAACTCACCAAAAAATCATGACCGAACAAGAAAGTTATATCAAAAAAGTAAATACTTTGTTGCATGGGTTTTTATAACCATTTGGAAGGAAGAAAAACCATGAAATTCGATGATTTAAAAAACTTGGATTTATCCAAGGTGAGAGAGCAGATTTTAGCCTATTCCGTTCAGGTCACCCGATCCTATTGGGAGATAGGTCGGCGTTTACACTTTGCCAAGTCGTTTTTGCTATCAGAGGAGGGATTTCTCCCTTGGTTAGAGACGACTTATATTAGTTATGATGAAGCCAATCGCATGATGTTTGTGACCAAGAATTTACCTAAGATGAAGTGCTACGAGCATCTAGGCTTATCGCTACTTTACTTGATTGCGACCATTCCCGAGGAACATCGTCAGAAGCTCTATACCTTACCCTCAGGACAGCGCAAGTACCTGCATCAAATGTCTCAATTAGAACTTCGGACTGTTAAGCGACTATTGAAGGTGGGACAGCTGGAGTCTTGCTTCCAGGAGGGTCGTCAGTTACAAGTTGACAGTCAAAAGGGTGAGAAGGAGACACAGGATGCCGTCTCGCCTGAAGCAAGTCAAGTTAGTGCACCGCAATCTCCCGCTGCTAACCAAGCTGCTACGCAACAGGTTCCAACTAGCCCTCAAGCTGACGGGCTCCAGTCTGACGCCCAATCGGACAATGCTACACACCAAGCGAGCCAGGCTCAGACTAACATGCTTACCCCAAGTCAAGACCTGAAGTCCAACCCACTAGCCCCCAAGCTAGCCGAGGCGGAGGCCACTAACCAACGTCTACGGGAATCCCTTAAGCAGGCTAATGCTAAGTATCAGGAAGAGCTACAATCTATTGAGGAGCGCTACCGCTACCTCAAGCGATTCCGGGAGGGCTTATCGCACTTTGCTAATCGGTCCACGACCTTCATTCCGGATTTGGAGGGCCTCAATCGAATCATCGCCTTCAGTCATGAGATTGACCACTTGCTGGTTAAGCTAGCGCCTATGCGCTATATTGATGACTTTAAGGCTATTCAGAATCAGGTTATGGTCGACCATTATCTTAAGCAGATTGACCGGGTGGACGACTGGGTTCAATCCATGCGTGCCAGCATCCATCAAGCCCAAGCAGTAGGCCGGCGAGATGTGACAACTGAGGGTACTAAGACACAAGCCAGTCAAACGCAGGCTAAGCAGGCGAGCCCTGGCCCTAGCACACCTCAGTCCAACTTCACTAACCCAACCCAAGAAAATCAAGCCGTTGCATAATATAAGGAGGAACTACCATGGAAACAGCAAGCCCAAGTACATTGAACAATCAAATGACTAGCCTAGAAGCCCAAGTCCAAGCTCAACACCAGTTGCTGGGGCAGATTAACAGCCATCTCCAAGTTTTAACGACTCTCTTAGACCGGCAACCTCTGTCACCTGAAGCCACTTATGCCCTAACGCGCTTGCGCCGTCATGAGATCCACCAACGACTAGGGGACAAGGATGCTTTGCTAATAGCTCGGCGTCCGGAACTGGTGCGTCTAGTCTATCGGACGGCTCGCCTGGCCTTCCTCAGTCATTTTAGCTTATCAAGTTATGGCCATCTGCCACAGGAGCGTTATGAAGCAGCTGTCAGCTTCTGGAAGGAATGGAAGGTCCCGGTCGACTTGCAGGCTCAGTTGGACCAAGCCTATAAGGACTTGGCGCAAGAGCGGCCTCAACTCCATGCAGTTGCCTAACAAGGGTTAAGGAGGGAACAGCTATGACTTCCGACCATTATGCCTTGGACCAAGAGCAACTCCTGGCCCGCTACCGGCTCTTGTTGCATCATGTCTTGCACCAATACCATCTCTTGGCTAAGGATCAAGACTATGACGATTACTTTAATGAACTCTACCTTCACCTTGTCCGCCTAGCCCGCGACTTCGATGGTAACGCGCTCAGCGAGTCTGACCGCTTCCGCTTCGTGGGCTATGCTCAGCGGGGCCTGAGTTGGCATCTAGGTCAACTCCTAGCCAAACGATCACGTCAGGCGCAAGGCCTGATTGGCAATCAGAAGGTCCTGCATTTTGCCGAACAGGTTGGCGCCAGTCGCCCGCCTCTAGACGACCTGGTCAACTCGCTGTTGCTGTCGCAAGTCTTGTCGCCAGCAGATTATCATTTCCTCTGTGTGGCCCAGAACGAGCAACTCTCGCTTGGGGCCAAATGCCAAGAGCTAGGCATATGTAAGAATACCTACTATGCCCGCCTCAAGCGCCTACGCCAGACCCTGCAAGCTAGCGACTGGTCGGCTTGAGTGCCTTGCTCAGCTCTTTTTCTCCAGCTCCCGCAGAGGGGGCTTTTTTATTTTGCAGAAAAATAAATTTTTGAGGCTGACTTGGGCATGAGGCGGGGGCTTAATTCTTTTTAAGTATGTAACGTTACAAGAAACTAGTTTAAGGAGTGATTCATTATGGCACGATCATATGTTAAGGGCATCCTCAAGTTCAAGTCCCTGGATGAGAACAAGAAGGCGGAGAATGTCTCTATGCCCAACCTGGTAGAGAACGCCAGCGCCGAGGACATCAAGTCAGTGCGCGACGCTATTGCTACTCTAGTTGAGCATCCCATCACTGAGACCCAGGTGACCGAGGTCTTCAGCGTCAACTAATCGACTTGTTGAGTAGAGTAGATAATTTAGGAGGAACCCATCATGGCTAACAAAACCATTAAGACATTTGAGATGAATTTCGCGACCGCAGACGGCAAGTCTAAGAAGATTAGCCTGCGCCACGCCAAGGCAGACATCACCAAGGACCAGGCCAAAGCGGCCATGGCCACCATCGTAGGCAAGGACATCTTCACCAAGGACGCCGTCGACCAGTTTGCCAAGGAGAAGACCGCCAACTACGTCACCCGCACCGTAGAGGAAGTTTATAAGGCTGAGGCTTAGGGGTGGGGTGGCGCCACGTCGTGTTGGGAGTGAGCCACGTCGCATTGGAACTCCAACACGACAAGGCTGAGGCAAGCCCCCCTCTTTTGGCTCGGAAAAGGGCGAAAAAACGCCCGCCACGTCGTGTTGGAGAAGCGCCATGTCGCATTGGGCGTCCAACGCGACAAGGCTGAGGCAAGCCCCCCTCTTTTAGCTCGGAAAAGGGCAAAAAATCCCTCGCCACGTCGTGTTGGAGGAGCGCCATGTCGTATTGGGCCTCCAACGCGACGTAGTTGCGGCATGATACCCTCTTTTAGCTCAGAAAAGGGCGAAAAATCCTCCGCCACGTCGCGTTGGAGGAGTGCCACGTCGCATTGGACCTCCAACGCGCCATGGCTGCGGCAGGAAACTCCCTTTTAGCCCGGAAAATGGCGAAAAAGCGCCCGCCACGTCGTGTTGGAAAGGAGCGACGTCGTATTGGGCTTCCAACGCGACATGGCTAAGGCGGTACGCCCTCTTTTAGTCCGGAAAATGGCGAAAAAGCGCCCGCCACGTCGCGTTGGGGATGAGCCACGTCGTATTGGGCCTCCAACGCGACGTGGCTGCGACAGCCCCCCTCTTTCAGCTAGGAAAAGGGCGAAATAACGCCCGTCATGTCGCGTTGGGGATGAGCCAAGTCGCATTGGGCTTCCAACGCGACATGGCGCAGCCAAAAACACCTAGTATCTTACGAGCCAGTCCATAGATAGCTAGAACAATGGACTGGCGCCAACCAAGTAGCCACCCCACCATCATTCAGAAAGGAGCCTTCATCATGACATGGCTACAGCTTACGACGCTGGCGTCCGGCCTAGTCGCGGGCGCGACCCTCCTGGGTAAGTTGGTGCGCCTGATTGCGGCGATCCAGACGCTAATTCTTCGAATTGAGCGTATGCAGACGGACTTGGCTAGTACGCAGAGTAATCTTCAAGGCGCGCAAGCCAGCCTGGCGACGACCCAGGATAACCTGCATGCCACGCAAAATGACTTAGTCACCACTCAAGCCAATCTGCATGCCACCCAAGCAGACTTAGTCACCACCCAAGCCAACCTGCATGCTACACAAAACAATCTAGTAATCACCCAAGCTGACCTGCACACCACGCAAACTGATCTTGCCGCCACCCAAGCCCAGCTCCAAGTCGCTCAGACCGACCTGGGAGTGACCCAGACTCAAGTCACAACAGTCACTCAGGACCTGTCCCGCGTCCGCCAACGCTTGGGGTGCCTGGAGGACAGGCGGGCCCACAGTCTGGCCTGATGCACCCACGCACTTCTATCTCTAAGCAAAGAAAGCGAGGCAGTCATTATGCATCTTCCCACTAGTCGCAAGGCTTATGCGACGATCCAATGGATAGCGCTCATTCTGATTCCGGCGCTAGCGGTCCTAGTTCAAGGCCTAGCCGAACTCTATGCCTGGCCCGACCCCTGGGCCCACCGCCTAGTTGGCACCCTCAACCTAGTTGGCGTCTTCCTAGGGGCACTGCTTCAAGGCTGGCATTATGGCCGACGCAAGACTAAGACCAAGGTAAAGACCGCTTAGGCCCACCGCTCACGCCCCAAGCCACCCATCCCACGCTCGAAACCCATCTCATCTCATTCAAAGGAGGAACCCACCCATGAAGCCACAAATCCAAGCACTTCTCTCCAAGGCCCAAGCCTACCTAGGCGCCCAAGGCGGAAGTCCCGCCCATCAGGCCCTCATTGATGCCTACAACGCTGTCGAGCCCTTGCCGGTCGGCTACGCCGTGACCTATAGTGACGACTGGTGCGATGTCTTTGTCACCGTCATGGGGGACCAGGCTGGTATAGCCCACCTGATTGGGCGCGAATGTGGCGTGCCCCGTCATCTGGCCTGGTGCCAAGAGCAGGGCATTTGGCTAGGGCATGTCTGGCCTCAAGCCGGCGACTTAATTTTCTTCGATTTTGGTGGTGGGCCTGCATCTCACATCGGCATCGTGGAAAGTGTGGACGGCGACAGCGAGACCATCAATACTATTGAGGGTAACTGGCTCAACCAGGTTGTTCGCCGCCATTATGCTAGTGACGACTGGCGCATTCTAGGCTATGCCCGGCCTCGATATGATGCTAGGGCAGGGAGTGTAGCCACTAGCAGTGAAGCTAGGGGAGCCAACCATTCGAATGGATGTGTCGATGCAGCTAGCGACCTAGGTGATCTGGCCTGGTCAGTTATCCGAGGTGACTGGGGCAATGGACAGGAACGAATCGACCGGCTAACTGATGCGGGTTATGATGCGCAAGTTGTTCAGGAATTGGTGAATGAGAAATTGGCAAATTAGAGAAAGAAAAGCGCCGGTAGGGCGCTTTTTCATATTGTCAGAGCTTGTTTTATGCTATGAATTCTTAGCCTGAGAGTAGCTCGTAATTCTATACAAAGGGTGTTAATTATGCTAAAATAGAACAGAAGTTTGCCTAGCAAATATTATCTCATAGGCTATGACCGACAAATAGGTCGTAGCCTTTTTCGAAATCAAATGATCTCAGACAGGAAGTAAGTTTATGCCTAAGAAACAAACAAAGAAAACAGCAAAATATAATATCGCAGCCTTCTTCAGTGGTGTCGGTGGCATTGAGCTTGGATTCGAGCAAACAGGAAAATTCCATACAGTGTATGCGAATGAGTTTGACGCCAATGCACGTACTACCTATGCTTTGAATTATCCTGATACATTTCTGGATCCACGTGACATTCACGAAGTAAGCCCAGACGAGATAGGCGAGCAAGTGGATCTTGTTGTGGGTGGGTTTCCGTGTCAGGCCTTTAGTATCGCAGGTTACCGCAAAGGTTTTGAAGATGAACGAGGCGACTTATTTTTTGAACTACTACGCATGGTGATCGCAAGACGTCCAAAGGCTGTCTTTGTTGAGAACGTTAAGAACATGGTGATCCATGACCACGGTAATACCTTCAAGGTAATTCGTGAGGCACTTACAATCAATGGTTACTATATTAAGTGGAAAGTTCTTAATGGTAAGGATCACGGTAATATCCCTCAGAACCGAGAACGTATCTATATTGTAGGATTCCGAGACAAACAGGCCTTCGATGCGTTTCAATTTCCAGAATCAGTAGATCTAACTACTAAGTTAGATGATGTTATTGACTTCCACATAGCTGAAAAGGCTAAGTACTATTACACATCTGATAAGCAACGCTTCTACCGTGAGCTAGCTGACACTATCACAAGCCAGGAAACAGTCTATCAATGGCGTCGCCAATATGTAAGAGAGAATAAGTCTGGTGTTGTTCCGACCTTGACTGCTAATATGGGGATGGGCGGGCACAATGTACCGCTGATTTTATCAGATACCGGGATTCGAAAGCTAACACCAAGAGAGACTTTTAATGTTCAGGGCTTCCCTAAAGATTTTAAATTACCTGAAATAACAGACAGTCATCTCTATAAACAAGCAGGAAACAGTGTAGTGGTTCCTGTTATCAAGCGTATTGCGGAAAATATTGCCTTAGCCCTAGACATGGCTGGGGATAGGCAAGGGGATCAAGATACGATGGACGGACCTTATGCAGTCACCTATACGGTTTTACACGGTAAATTCGAAGGTGAGAGCTATGTCGTTGATCTAGCAAGTACCTATCAAGAGGCTGAAGAAAAGGCACATCAGTTACGCGAAAATATACCCCTCCTATCAGATGAGGAGTACTTAGCGCTAATCAAGAAACGAGCAAGTCTAGAATTTTATAGTATTGTCCAAGAATAATGTGTGGTGATTATGATGTCTGTGTGGGAAAGATACTCGAAGGAAGAACGCGAACAGTATATTAAGTTTTTGAAGGTTTATGGGGCCTTATCCAACCTTTTTCGCCAGAAGCATGGGGATGAAATCCCCTATTTAGATTCAAAGTTTCAAGAGACTATTTATGCACGAGTATTTAATAGCGAGAATGTCGATATTGGGAATACCCCCCATGATATTCTATCGATCTTTGGTCAAGAACGAATAGGGATAGGCCTTAAAACTTGGATGAAGTCTTCGCCATCTTTTCAGAAAGTAATGCAGCTCAAGAGCTATAAATCAGAAATTGATGAAGTATTAAAAGGGAGTGAACTTGAGGCTATTGCATATAAGATATCAGCCATTAAGAATCGACGTATGCAACAAGATTATATGCGCTTGGGTCTTAAAGAAGACAGCAATATCTATCACTATATCACACGAGACGCTGGAAGATTCCGGATACAAGAGTGCTCGTACCCACTAGTGGATTTAAATAACTTACAAGACTTCAGTCGAACTAGTACCTCTTTCCAGTGGTCAGATGGGATGAAAAAATATAAGTACACTTATGGGGATTCGCAGATCTTCCAATATTTTGATTCAGACACTCCTGATTCTTTAGTAGTGAATCAGTTTGATGTGAATATTATAGATGATCCGTTCGAATTCTTGCTAAATGCTTACTTAAGTCTTGTGGAAGAAACGCAAAGTGTATACCAGACATCTCAAGAAGAATATGTGGAAGCATACTTGCCTCTTTATTCCTATCGGGATAAGGAGGTTCCTGAGAAATCAGGTTTGAATATGTGGAATGCAGCGTCAAAAAATAAGGGCTCTGACCGTTTGAGACCGCTAAATGAAGTTTATATTCCTATTCCTAAAGAATTTCATAGAAAGTGCCCTGACTTCTTTGTTAAAGATATTTTTAGCTTTGAAGCTGATCAAGCAAAATATTCAAAAGACGACAAACCGATCTTGAGATTTCATATCGTGTTGCCAAATGGTAAGGTAATTCCTGGGCTAATAACTCAGCAAGGAATGAAGGCCTTCCAATCAGGTAGTCGGACAGAGCGCGACGAAAATGGAGTTCTATATGGGCAAAGTGCTTTAGGTCAGTGGCTATTAGTTGATGTATTAGGCCTAAGTGAGCGAAAACTAGTTACAAAAGAATGGCTAATGAAGCGAGGAACTGATTCTGTACGCTTGTGGCGTAAGAAGGATGATTACTCTACAATCTACATTGATTTTGCACCTGTAGGAGCTTTCGAAAGGTTTATGAAGGATATCCCACAGGATGTTGACGGAGTAGAGTGAAGATAGAATATGGTAGAAGTGGACATGGATGTGACTAACAACCATGTCCATTTTTTATTGGATTTATTCAAATATTCTAATCGAAATTTTATTTGAGAATATACAAAATAATAAGGCAAATCTATGTGAATAATGATATAATATTATCGGTTATGTGATTTTAATTACGAAATAAGATTGGGGGAGCACATATGGAAAATTATGATGATTTTAGCTATTCATTTGTTATTGAATGGATAAAGGCAAAGATGAGCGAACAAGTAGAAATGCAACATTTAATAGATGGAAGTTTTTTCACTAATGAGGGGATGAATAAGGCATTTGGTTTAAAGATGCTTAATAATATAGATGAAAAAATTTTTGATGATCTAGTTAAAAGGATCTACTCCTCAGAAAATGGACAAGAAGTCCAGTGCTTTACGAATAATAAGCGTATGAATGTAGAAATATCTCAGAATGAGGCTTCCTCATGGCAAAAATATTCTAAAGGATTGTTGAAACAAGGATGGTCGTATGAGACGGTTAAACAACTAGAGGAATCAGCGGTATCTATATTACAGAATATGACATTAGACTCACAGGAAGATGGGCCCACTAAGGGGTTAGTAGTTGGTAACGTTCAGTCTGGGAAAACAGCTAATATGGCTGGTGTAATGGCAATGGCTGCAGATCAGGGCTTTAATATATTTATTGTTCTAAGTGGTACTATTGAATCTTTAAGACAACAGACATCATTTCGCCTTTTTCACGATTTACATGTACCTGGGGGGGCTTTGGTGTGGAATCATATAGACAAGCCTTCTCCTCGTTCCTCCAACCCGGCATATGACATGAGTCGTTTTTCCTTAGAAGATGGTTCTCGCGAGCGCTATATGATGGTGTGTTTGAAAAATAAAGCGCGTTTAGAGTCTCTGAAAAGATGGTTATATGCTGATCAGAAGAAGATGAAGCAAATGAAGATTTTGATTATAGATGATGAGGCTGATCAAGCAAGTATTAATACCAATGACGTTGCATCAGATGAGTCACCAACTGTGATTAACCGGATCATAAAGAGCTTAGTACATCAAGATGGTATTAAGTCAATGAATTATGTTGCTTATACAGCTACTCCTTATGCAAATATTCTTAATGAAGTAGGGGAACACTCTTTATATCCCAAAGACTATATCATTGTCTTACCAAAATCGCCTGAATATATTGGGCCTAGTGAGATTTTTGGGACATCAGAGCCTGAACAAAACCCTAGTGTTGATATTGTACGACAAATCTCATCTGAAGATAGAAATAATGTAATCCGTCTATGCTCTGGTGAACAGGTCGCGTTTCCAAAGTCACTAAAGGAAGCGGTCAATTGGTTCATAATTAGCGTAGCAGCTTTGCGTAGTCTAAACTACCGTAAGCCAATTAGCATGTTGGTGCACACTAGCTTTAAAGTTGATGATCATAAGATTATAGCAGAAGCTATCGAAGCATATATGAAGAGTTTAAAAAATAACAGTGGTAGCGTAATTAAAGAGCTGAAAATCCAATACGAAAATGAGACACTAGACTTCAACAAAGAAATGTTTTTAGATGGGTTTCCTGATTATCCACACCCTGAAAACATCCCAGTTTATCCACGTTGGGAGAATATAAAAGGATGGGTCCAACGTATTTTACGGTATGATGACCAAGAGTATATTAGCCATATTAAGATTGATGATAATGGGGCTTTATCCTACCATAAGGGATTTCATTTGGCGATAGATAATAGTCGAGGCAATGCCAACAGACATAGCGACGAACATATTCGTTTAGTGTATCCTGATAAAGCAATGTCTCAAGCGCCAGCTTTTATTGTGGTAGGAGGCAATACACTAGCGCGTGGGCTTACGATCCAAGGTTTAGTATCTACTTACTTCTTACGACAAAGTCGAACTGCTGATACCCTGATGCAGATGGCTCGTTGGTTCGGTTACCGTAAAGGCTATGAGATATTCCCTAGAATATGGCTTGATACCGATACCCACATAAAATATCAATTTCTATCTCAAATGAATGAGGAATTGCGTGAGGAGATAGAGGTCTTAGCGAAAAATCGCCTAAAGCCGACTGACTATGGTGTGAGATTGAAGCAGTCGCCTAATTTAAGCCTAATTCGCTTAACAGCATCCAATCGAATGCAGCAAGCCATAAGTACAGAATTCAATTTTAATGGGTTCCGTCCACAAGTAGTTTACTATGATAATAATGTAGAGAAACTTAAAGCAAACTTCAGATTAACCGAAGAGTTCTTAAATTCATTAAGCGTTCCAGAAGTAACAGGAAAATACATGGTTTGGCGAGATGTTAGTTTTGTTGATGTTGCTAAGTACTTAAGTAAGTATTATGTGGTGCGAGAAAATAACACGTTTGATATGCTATCTTCATTGGTGGAATGGTGTGAAAAGAATCAACACAAATTAGAAAATTGGTCGGTGGTACTCTCCTCCAAGGGGCAAGTTGAGCCAGCAGATAGTAATAGTGATTGGGATATATACGGCTATGATCCGCATAGTGTGATCCGTACCAAGCACAAAGCTAGAAGCACAGACAAGATCTATTCTATCGGGACGCTAAGAAGTCCTAATGATTTGTTGGCAGATATACCGAATTGTGAATCTATAGAAAATAAGAAAAGTGAGACAGTTGCAATACGAGCAATTCGTAGAAAGCATCATTTTGATAATGTGCCACAGTTGCTCATTTATCGAATTGCAAAAGATGGCGTAACTCCGAATATGGGAGATAATCGGGAATCTCTTGGGTTAGACCATGATGCGATCGGTATTAGTATTTGGATTCCGGGCTCTAGTGAAAATACTTCTACAGTAGAGTATGTGAGTCCGAATGTAAGTAATTTTAGTGATGATGAGGAGAAAAATGATGTTAAGGATTAAATTGGCGCCTGAAGATCCTCAAAGTATGGCGCAAGACGGGTCTTCCATTCTTCGGTCTTTACAGAATAGAAGCTTACCCATGGTTGATTTACTAGTTCGTGAGTCTATACAGAACAGTTTAGATGCCTCGATTGACAGAAGTGCTAATGGATTCACCTATGTAGATTATCACGTTGGACAGTTTGAGTCTCAAGAACTAAGTAGATGGTTTGAAGCTGTTGGCCCCGAAATAGCAAGACGATTTCCTAGAACTCAACATTATTTATCCATTGAAGATAGTGGAACTACAGGTTTGACTGGGAGCTTCACATCTGAAGTACCTGAAGTATTAAATGAGTCTAACTTCCATAAGTTAGTCTTTGGTATAGGAAAGAACCAGGACGTTGAAGGTGCGGGTGGTAGTTGGGGTCTAGGTAAGACTAGCTATTTTCGTGTTGGGATAGGACTAGTTATTTACTACACACGCATTAAGCGAAAAAGTGGCTATCAAGAACGTCTTATTGCTTCATTGATAGAAGATAATAAGCAACCATATCGCTTATTGACGAAGAGTAATAGAGGGATCGCTTGGTGGGGCGTAGAAAGCGAAAATGGTAATCGAATATATCCTATCGTAGATCCCGAAACTATACAGGAATTTCTCTCGATTTTCAATCTGCGACGCTATAGTGGGGATGAAACAGGTACTAGTATTATAATTCCTTATCTCAAGAAAGAGTTTATTAATCATGAGACCAGCAATGATCCAATAAAAGAAAAGTGTGGTTGGCTAAACGAACTTTCAAGTGAGATAGAAGTTGCTGTTCAAAGATGGTACTATCCGCGTATAAATAACAAATCCTACAGTACTCACTTTAAGAGAGCTCAATTATTGTGTAGGGTAAATGATCGTCCGATTCTAAAAAGCACTATGCTTCCTGTTTTCCGTTTGATGCAAGATATCTATAATTCTGCATTAATAGGAAACAGTGTATCTGAAAAGATAATAGTCAAACCAGTTGCTATTCATCGTAAAGACTTAGCTAATACTACTGAAGAGATTGGATATGTAGCATTTATAGAAGCGAGTCGTGAAGAACTGAAGATGGGGCCACCAGATTATTATCAATCACCATTGGCATATTTTGGAAATTACTCCAAGGATAAAATTGAATCGCATAACTCTAGGGTACTTGCCTTTTCTCGAATGCCAGGTATGGTTGTGCGATATGCGATAGACGAATCGTGGGTTCCAACAGGTCCTATTCAAAGTGAAAAACATATGCTATTAGGCATGTTTGTTCCAAGGTCAGCTGTAAAATTGTCCCCTCTATATTATGAGCATGATAGTTTAGAGGAGTATTTAAGAGCTTCAGAGAATGCAGACCACGCAGATTGGGTTGACGGTGATAAGTTCACTTTAGTGAAGCGAATCATACGTAACTCTCGTAAGGCGATTCAAGAATATTTTGAGACGGAAACATCTAACAACAGTTTTTCTGCAACTAGCCGATTGGCTAAAAAGTATGGTACCTTACTTATGCCGCCAACTGGCTTTGGCAAGGGATCTAGCGCTAGCAAGGATCGCCCTTCAAGACCATCTGGTGATAGAAGAAACGGGCCAAAACATAAGGCTACGGTAAGCATTCTTGGAAGCAAGTTAGTAGGGGAAGACCAAGTTGAAATTGAAGTAGAAGTTGCGATCCCAATCAACAAGGAATGTCGCTTGAAGATTGCGGTAGTGAGTCAAGCAGGCAACCTTGACTATGCGTCTTGGCAAAAAGAAATTACTGATGTGCCATTTCCATTTAAATTCACTAAGCTTCGGTTCCAGGATGGTCGAAATGTAGCCTATAATTTTGCTATGAATCAGACGGCTGTTCACTTCCTTGCTGCTAATAAACCACAGACATATCATATGGTACTAGCAATGCGTAAGACATCTAATAAATTTATGCCAAACATTATTATAGAGAGTAAGTAGGGGGATCTTTAATGGCTAACATAATCAACCTATATAAGAAGATAGGGACTAAGGATTATAAGAAGATTGGTTTAGACGTGAAGGGTCCTTTCCTAAGTTATGACTATGAAGGAAAAGAAATTGCTATCGACACCACCAATTATGGTGAAATTGTAATTAGTGATATAGATTCTTCATGGGCTCCGGACTCCAATAACTTGAAAGTAAAGTTAGAGGTGAAGATTGATAAACCTAGCGACTTATTTGGTCCATTCGGGATTACCAATTTTATGAATACTATTGGCTTTGGCGTTCATGTGTTTTCAAATGAGGCTAAATTCCAATATTCAGAAAATGTAGGTTCTATCAAGTTGGATTCTGATCAGAAGAAATGGACTTTGATTAAAGAGTTTCCTCAAGGCTCACTAAGAGGAAAGGTACATTTCCATCTGTTTATGTACTTGGAAAAAGCGGTGAAAAAGTCACCTGATCAAGCTGAATTAGCAGGTATGATTCTCACAGAAAACAATCTGGCTGAATTTGTCATTTCAGTTGATGGAGAGGGATCTAGTTTCCCAATTGGCGAGTATGAAGAGGTAGGTGGCCCACTCTGGAAACTAGAGACATATTTTACAGAACCGGATACCGATATCTTCAACTACGACAATGTTCGAGTACTATTTAATACCAAGCATCCAGTATTCTTAAAAGTCAAAGAGGAAAAGCAAAAAGTCAGTCAATGTTTAATGCAGGAAGTGATGGTGGAGGCTATGGCTATGATCATCAATAAGGTATTATTTTCAGGAGATATCGACTATGAGCATCTCGACGAAGCTGCTCCAGGATCGGTGCTTGCAGCTGTACAATATTGGCTCGATACATTTTCAGTTGATCGCTCTGATGTCATTTCAGTCTTAAATAGTCTACGGGCGTCAATTTCGCAAATGAACTTGACTGGAGGAAACAAAGATGATTAATTGGGAACAATTAAACTACGATGTATCAAGTGCAGCAATAGATTATGAGCGCTTGTTCATCAATAAAGATGGAAGTCTATCTATCTCACCTAGTCCTGAATTTGTTTCATTAAGGGAGCGGTTGCTTGCAAAAAGAGACGAGATGTATGAGCGAGAAGGTTTTGATCAGTTTTATCGTATTCCAACTTACCTATACGATTTAAATTTTGGCCTTGCTTTGTATGAGGTATTAAATCCAAGAACGGGTTTTAATAATCGTGTAGCCACCAATGATGATGTATGGCGGTATTTATCAGTAAGAGTAGTTCCTGATATTGTTCGTGTACGTTGGCAAGGCAATGCTAATGAAGATCGTATTTTCCGGATGAATAGACGGATCTGGCTTAAGCAAATATGGTGGTATATCCATTTGTCTTGGGCTGGAAGTGTAGAGGCAACAAGGGAAAGGCTAGCTTCTAATACAACAGATACCATTATGAACCTAGTGGAACGGCCAGGGCTAGGTTATTATGTTGAATTATACAGAGAGATCATGAAGCAATACGCCTTGATAGAGGACTCTAGTCGGAACGGCTTTCGTTCAATCCTGAAGTTAAATACAGCATTACTTCCTGTCACTTATCCAGAATTAGCTGAAGGTGGCATCGAAGGATATGTTCAGTATCTTTTTGATTCAATCAAGGGGTCCTAGATGTTAATTAGTGACGAAATTTACGAAAATATTATTGAAGGATACATAGAAAAAGTAGAAACTATACGAGTAATCACTGGCTATAGTTCCACGAAATTCATTGAGCGTGTAGCTAATATCCTTGGTGGACGTAACTTAGAAGTTTATATAGGCATGGCGACTCGCGGGATTCCCAAAGAAGATCATGTGGGCTATTTAGCCTTAATGTCCACTTACCCCAATATAAAAATTTTTTACCAAGTAAAGGAACCTTGTACACATATTAAGTTAATCGAATTTATATCTAGTCATTCTGAGGGTAGCCATGTATTTATTGGTTCGGCTAATTTTTCCGAGGCCGGATACCTTGCTCAGAGAGAGCTGATGATAAAGTCTGTTGAAAATGTAAATGAGCTATTTTTGGAGCAAGCAAGTCTGTCAATGCTCGCGAATGATATAGGAGTTCTAGCTAATGTCCCTATTGTAGGGAGAGAAGTAGATTCCATCGTTGAGTCGAATTCTGAAGAACTCCCACTAGATATAGTTTTGGATAAAGAAGAAAGTATAGCTAATGATGGGGACAGTCCAAAAGTTATAATTACTAGACACGTGGGATACAATCCGCGGAATAGGATAGATAGGTATTATAATGAATTTGAGATCCCATTGTATCTATTGAGTGACTTAGATAGTACACATATAAGCGGGGAAATTATCTTCCCACCTAGGTTTAACCAGCTTTATAAATTTCCAGAAGAAAAATCATTCAGACTATATTTTGGTGATATCAACAATCCTAATGTGATAGAAGCAAGGTTAGCGGGACAATTCGGGAAAAAACTATGTATTCCTGAGAGGGCTTTGCTAGAATTGTTAGGATATTTAGATCGGAGATTGGCCAATTTAGATAAGGTTACTGTTGGAAACCTGCGCAACATAGATAAGAGACATTTAAAAATTGAGAGATTTAACGAGATAGACTATTATATCTTTAAACTCATTTAGAAGTATGATAGAATATCTCATGTTTGGAAGGAGTGAAGGACATGCTCAGAATGATTGAGACATTCAGTGGGATTGGGAGCCAAACACAAGCCCTAAAAAATATTGGCCTCGACCACAAGGTAGTAGCAATCTCTGAGTGGGACGTTAATGCTATGTATGCCTACGATATTCTACACAACGGCAAGCAAGATTTGTCCGCGTTCCGACACTATACGAAGCAAGATCTAATTGACGAACTCAAAGAATACACATTATCCATGGATGGTAAGAACCCGATGAGTGAGCGAGCGATTTCCTCCTTATCAATCTTGCATCTTAAGGCTATTTTGTGCTCAATTCGCAACAACAACAACTTAGTTGATATTACTAAGATTCATGCGCAAGACTTGCCTGAAGCTGATATATTAACTTATTCATTTCCCTGTCAAGATTTATCAATAAGCGGCTATTGGCATAATAGAGATTCCGGAGGGATTGACCGTGATGCCAATAATAAATCTACTTTATTATGGCAAGTAGAGCGTATTCTTAAAGAATATGTAGCATGTGAACGAGATTTACCGCCATTTTTATTAATGGAGAATGTAAGTAATATATTGTCGCCACGCCACATCGACAACTTCTTAGAATGGCAAGCTTTCTTAAGTTCCTTGGGTTATATCAATCAAGTCTACACTTTAGATGCAAGAAATTTTGGAGTGCCGCAATCTCGAATTAGAACCTACATGATTAGTGTTCTTGCAACGGATGCTGGAAAGCGAAGAGAGATAGAAGACTACTTTGTAGTCAATTCACTAGAACATATTATTTGCCCAGAGGCACAAAGAAAGTCTTTGGCGGATTACCTAAAGGTAGATTATAGTAACGACGTTTATCGCGCTGAAGCGATAGAGAGTACACCAGAATTAACACCTTCACGAGAAAAGATCTTTGCTGAGAACCTCATTTTAGCAGAAGGTAATCAAGTCTTTGAGAATTTAAGTGCCCGTACAGTCACAACTAAGCAAGATAGGAATCCTAATTCAGGGGTTATCGCGTATGGTTCAGCGGTTCTGACGGAAAAGAACCCTAAATATCGTAACCTGACCCCAAGAGAGTGCTTCTTATTAATGGGTTTTTCTGAGGAGCAGTTTGATCGCTTAACTCAAGAGAATATTACTGTAGGTAGAGATAGGACCATTCTAACCGTTACCAAGCTAGTTAAGATGGCTGGAAATAGTATTGTGGTTCAAGTCTTAGAAGCAATCTTCCGGCAAATTCGAGACTTACATGAGAACTATCTCTAGTATTAACTGATTTCTACTGATTTATAAAACAAGCCCAGTGCAATTGACTTGCGCTGGGCTTTTCTATTTATTGGGGTAGGCATCGGACTGTTTCTGATCCAGTCCATAGATAGTCAGAACAATGGACTGGCTCAGGCAGAAAAGCATTTAGCCTTTTAAAATCTCTAAATAATCCGTTTACCTTCTATACTAATATTTGCTATAATTAGGTTAGTGATTTTCCACCAAGGGGCTAGGGAAGCTAGAGATAGAGGTGCTATCCCAGTCGCCTGAATAAAGGGGTGTTCCAATGACAAGACAACTTTCTGACAAAGATAGAAAGATTCGCGAGGATTTCTGGCAAGCCATAAGAGGCTTTAAATTCACTCACCATGTCACGCTTATCTTTCGTCTGACTATGCTGATTATCTACCTCTTTTTCTGGTGGATACCTGATTTACTTTTGGAGTATAGACCGGGATATGGAATATGGCTTTGGGTGGTGCTACCGGCTTTAATCGGCTTAGGTATGTCTCTCTTCGGACGCTTCCGCTACCAGTCGGGTGCTTATGTTGCCCTTATGGTCTGGGATTTAGTCAATATTGCCTTGATTATTGCTATGATATTTAATAGGAATGGTCGACATGGTTATGGTGAGGGTGGATTAGGTTTTGCTCTTCTTATCTATGCCGCACTCTTGGAAGCTGGATTAGTTATAGGCGCTTGTTTATCTATTTTATCTATGCTGCTGCTAGTCATGTCCCTTAAAAAAGTTCGTCGCACTGCATTGGAAGTCTGGGAGTCGGAACGGTCCGCAATAGAAGATAGCCCAAGCGATTCTCTCTATCTTCTGATTCAAGGATTGGAAGTGTCGCCTAATCTAGAAGACAAGCGACGCCATCAGCGACTAGTCTATAAATCCTTCTATATGCTGACAAAATATCTGCTTCTCCTTGGTCTGATAGTCTTCAGTGCCATACAAGCTCTCGCGAAAATCAAAGATTTTAAAGCGATGCCCTTGGTGTTTTTCGCACTAGTCTTCACTGCACAGTTAGTTTTGTTATCAGAGCACTTTGGACGTAAGTCAGCCGCGATATTGGTGGGCGTTGTCGTATCAGATGCCCTCTATGCCTTACACCTTTTTGTTCATTTTGTGTTTAGTTGGATGAACTTTGTTTATGTAAAGTCACAGAATACCGAGAGACTAATGTTTTATTTCAAATTCCTTTTTCCAGCCATCCTACTGGGCCTAGGTCTGCTATCGCTTACTTTCTCTTGGCTCTGGTGGCGTTCCTATCGCAAGTCCCAGCAGGATATTGCCGCGACTGAGGAAGACAAGGCGTTAGAAAGTTAGACGCCAAACAGGAAGGTGCTCAGGTGATGCGTTCATAGGGGCGCCTAGAGTTATAGAGGTGACAGGGACTGTCGCTGGCTACCCCAGACCCGTCCTCATTTCAACCAAAGGAGTAATATCATGACCAATCAATTTTCTTCAATTCAAGAGCAAGGGTGCATATGATTTATCTAAAAATGGATTTATAAGTCCGAGCATTAGGAGCGTGATAAATATGAAAAACCGAGAGAAGATCATTAGCTTATGGTTTGATATGTGGCTCAAACAACAAGATCTAGGAATAGACGATATATTTGCGGAAGATGTTGTTTATACTGAAAGTTGGTGTCCTAAATATGAAAATCGAGCAACTGTAAAGCATTGGTTTAATGAGTGGAATACAAGAGGAAAAGTGCTTGCGTGGGATATAAAGCAGTTTTTCCATAGTGAACATCAAACAGTTGTTGAATGGTACTTCAAAAGTAAGATGAATGATGGAAGAATAGAAGGATTTGATGGTATATCGTTGGTTGAGTGGACAAAGGAGAATAAAATCAAGAAACTAAAAGAATTTGGCTGCAACATCAATCATTATAATCCATATGAAAATAGTGAGAAACCTCAATTTAGAGATGATTGAGCTTCTTGGTTTTAGAACTAATTTCAAAATATTGGTAAGAGCGATTAGAAAATAAAAAATCTAATCGCTTTTTTTATTTCAACGAGGAAAGGAGAATTTATGGAAGAACTGAAAAACACAGATAAAAAAGGCATTAGCACAAAGAGAAAGATTGGAAAGACCACCTATGAAGTTGTTGTCCATTTCGATGAAAATGCAACTGAAACAATGCAAGATAAACTTACAAGAATAATGCTGAGGGAGCTTAGGAGAAAATCGAATGAAAAAAAAGATGATTTTGATTAAAAAGTCCTTGACAAGTGGCAATAGGTGTAACTAGCTCAAGCGACTTCATCGTAGACGGTGACGGCATCGCGGCGGATGCCAGAGCAACTTCTCGCTTAATAAAGCACCTCTCCATTTACCTCTTGTGCTAAGATTTGCTATAATCAGATTAGTAATTACTTAAGCGGTGTTAGCGGTAAGGATTTTAGAGTACACCCTAGCCACCTTAACAAAGGAGTAATATCATGACCGACCAATTTTCTTCCATTCAAGAGCAAGGGCGCAAGCAACGTGCGCGCTATAAGTCCTTCTACCTACTCACAAGAATCCTACTGCTTGCTGGACTCGCTTTGCTGAGATTCCTACAGATGCAGGCTTCGATTAAGCCTACCAGCCTCAATTCAATCCTAGTCTTCGTAGTATATTTCGCCATTCAAGTCGTCCTATTATCAGAGCGCTTTGCTCACAAGTCGCAAGGGCTAATCATTGCCGTGCTCATTCTGGAAGTCCTCTATGTCATTCATCTATTGGCGCATGTGATTTTTGACTGGCTAAATTCCGCCCTAGTCAGAAGCGCCAACTTCCAGGCTGACCTACTAGTGCCACAAGTCGTCCTACCGACCTTATTTTGCTTGATAGGCTTATTCTCCCTAGTCCTAGTCTGGCGTTGGTGGCGCTCCTTCCGCAAGTCCCAAGCCTAGCTCCTCAGATTTATCCAGGAAACCGGGTAAAAGCTTCGATTACGTGCGAGCCAGTGGCCCACTTTCCGGAGTGGACCACTGGCTCCATTGATTTAGCCGGAAACCGGGTAAAAGGCCCGATTTCGTAAGAGCTAGTGGTCCACTCTCCGGAGTGGACCACTGGCTCCCTTGATTTAGCCGGGAAACCGGGAAAAAGCCTTGATTTCGTATGAGCTAGTGGTCCACTTTCCCGAGTGGACCACTGGCTCCGTTGATTTTGCCGGAAACCTGGAAAATACCCCGATTTAGTATGAGCTAGTGGCCCACTTTCCGGAGTGGACCACTAGCTCCATTGATTTTGCCGGAAAAAGGGGGGAAGGCTCCTCTGCTTTAGCCAGAAATCAGGGATTTCCTCCAACTCAAAAAAGAAAGCGCTTGACAAACCTTAAGCCGAGTGCTACACTCAAGTAAAGGTTAAACGTTTAACCTAAACACGAGAAAGGACTGTTCCCTATGAAAAAACCGTTGATGAAGTCACTACTTGTGGCCTTTTCTGCTTTGTTAGCTACCAGCGTGGTGCCCCTCAGCTCTGCTCAGGCTAACGACACGCTCGGCCAGAAAGTCCAATATGATACCAAGGCGCCTGTTAATGACGGCAAGGATATCAGCATTCAGTACTGGACCTGGAATGACGGCGACCCAGCTATCAAGTTAGCGGAGTCCTACCAAAAGTTACACCCTAATGTCAAAATTGAAGTGGTTAACCATCCTTGGGATGATTACTGGACCAAGTTGCCATTGGCCTTACAAGGTTCGGATGGTCCAGCCATTTTCAATATTCATAACTCCCAAGACAAGTTGCTGTCAAGCTACCTAGAAGCTTATGATATTCCAACCGAAGATCTCAAGGCAGATTTCACCGGGGTAGAGCCTCATGTCGTGGACGGTAAAGTCAACTATATCGATATCGTCATGAATACGGGCAACATCTACTATAACAAGAAGATGTGGCAAGCAGCCGGTTTAACGGACAAGGACATTCCTAAGACCTGGGATGAGTTCCGCCAAGTGGCTAAGAAATTAACCATCAAGGAAGGCGACAACCTAGTTCAAGCCGGTTTCAACTGGAATGGCTCCTATGCTGGTCTCTACCAAGGCCTCAACTACCAAAAGGGGACCTTACTCTTCCAAGAAGATGGCACCACCCCTAACTACAATAACGAAACGACCAAAGAAAACCTCAAGTTCCTAGTGGACCTCTATGAGGTGGATGGCGTGGGTTCTAAGGACTTCGGGACCGACGATACCCAAAGTTTCGGTAACCAACAATCTGCTATGGTTTACAAATGGGGCTGGTTCGCTAACGAGCTTAAGACCAAGTATCCAGATGTGGAATACGGCGTCTTCGCGACCCCAACCTTCAGCAAGGATCAGCCTTTTGCTTATGACCGCTACAACGGCGAAAGCACCCCAGGTATTAACAAGAACCAATCAGAAGAACAAAGAAAAGTGGCCCAAGACTTCCTCAAGTATCTCTTGGCTAACGACCAATACTCATTAGAAGCAGCCAAAGCCTATGCTTCTTATCCAACCAAGAATAGCGTCCAAGAAGATCAATCACTCAAGTCAGACCCTGTCTTATCCGTGATTGCACCACGTATCAAGAAGTTGATTTGGCCTGGCCCATTCCCTGCTACCATGGAAACAAGTGCCAAGAAGGCAGCCGAAGAAGTGCTCTATAATGGCGTGGATTTGGATTCAGCCTTAGAAAATGCGCAGCGTCAAATGGAACGCGACATGCGTAATGAGTCCTTCAAGTCGCTAGAATCAGCTTATCAATAAGAATAGAAGATCTGCCCTAGGCCGCTCGGCATGAGGTAGCATCTCAATCTGAGAGTGAGGGGGTAGTCAGCTACTCACTCACTCTCGTTGTTAAAAGGAGTTAAAATGATGAATATCCTGAAAAAACAACTCAACTTTCGTAATGTGTCGGTCCTCTTCCTGATAGTTTATTTTGCCGTCTTCCTCTTCTATCCCATCTATAAGGCCTTTGCCGGGAGTCTGCATGACTGGAATCCGCTGACCCAGAAGTACAACTATATTGGTTGGGAGAACTATAGCTTCGTATTAGGGGATAAGCTCTTTTGGAAGTCGCTGACTAATACCTTGTTCTTCACCTTTGTCTCGACCGTCTTGCGGTTGGCAGTGGGCTTGGCCTTGGCCCTCATGCTCTTCTCGCGCATGACCAAGATGCGGACCTTCTTCCAAGGCCTCTTCTATATGCCGACTGTTACCCCCATGGTGGCCGTCTCCTTCGTCTGGATGTGGATGTTTAATCCTCAGTTTGGGCTCATTAATCGCTTCTTCCATCTGGACATCAACTGGCTCAAGAACTCTAACTGGGCCATGATTGCCATTATCATCATGACCGTCTGGAAAGATTTTGGTTACGCGACGGTTCTCTTCCTAGCGGGGCTCATGGGCCTGCCGGAAGAGGTCTATGAAGCTAGTCGCATTGATGGGGCCAATGGCTGGCAGACCTTCAAGAATATTACCCTGCCCTTGCTCAAGCCAGTGACTCTCTTCGTTACCATTACCTCCCTCATTTCCTACTTCCAAACCTATATTCAAATTCTGATTATGACGGAAGGGGGACCGGGGACTTCGACTTTTGTTATTTCCTACTTAATCTTTGATGAGGCCTTCGTCAACTATAACTTTGGGACGGCTTCGGCCATTGCGGTCATTCTCTTCGTCGTCATTGCCGTGCTAACGCTCTTAATGTTCCGCTATATGGATATGGGAGGTGACCAACAATGAAATCTAAAGGCATCTTAAGCCTGATTTTGAATCTGATTTTGGCGGCTTTGGCCATTATCACCATTATTCCCTTTATCTGGATGCTGGTGTCTTCCTTTGCGCCTAATAGTGAGATTGTCAAGTTAGGTGGGGGTCTCTTCCCGGGCATGTCTACCTTCAACAACTACACCAATATCCAGGAAAAGTTCAATTTCATGGGCATGTTCTGGAATAGCTTGATGATTTCGGTGACCATTACGGCCATTATTATCTACACCTCTGCGCTCTTTGGCTTTATCTTCGCCAAGTTCACTTTCAAAGGCAAATCCTTGCTGTTCGCGGTGGTCATGAGTACTATGATGTTGCCATGGGCCGTGACCATTATTCCTAAATATGAGATGATGGTTAAGTTCGGTTGGCTGGATTCCTATAAATCTCTGATTATCCCAAGTATGGTCAGTGGCTTCGGGATTTTCATGTTCAAACAAAGTATCTCAGGCATCTCCAATGAGCTGATTGAAGCGGCACGAGTCGATGGGGGTTCGGATTTCTATATCTTCCATCGCCTAATCTTGCCTATGTCACGCAACACCATTTCCAGTTTAGCCATCTTCCAATTCCTATGGAGTTGGGAAGACTTCCTCTGGCCTTACTTGATGATTAACACCAAGTCTAAGCAACTCTTGGCGGTAGGGTTACGTCAATTCAATGGCCAGTATGGCACCGACTACGGCGGCCTCTTCGCTGCCACGACCATTTCAATCATTCCGATTGTCATTGTCTATATTATTTTCCAAAAACGATTTATTGCCGGGATTGCGACAGGTTCCAGCAAGTAATCGTCAGATTTGAGGCGACCCCAATGAAAAAAGCAACCCTAAAAGACATTGCCCAAGCCGCCAATGTCAGTATCGCGACCGTATCCAATGTCTTGAATGACCGCCACCACAAGGTTTCTCAGGAGACGGTAGCCCAGATTCAAGCCCTGGCCCAGGAACTGCAATACATGCCCAACCTCAATGCCAAAGCCCTAGTGACTAAGGCTTCGCGCTTGGTCAGTGTCTTGTTCTATAGTGGCGGACGGGATTTTAATTATTCCGACCCTTTTGTGGCCTCTCTACTAGAGGGGATTGAGCGCATTGCTAGGCAAGAAAACTACTACATCCTGCTTCATAATATAGAGAGCCTAGAAGCCGTCCACCAAGTCAGACGTCAGTGGGCCTTTGCAGGTCATATCGTGGTGGGCTGTGATGCTCATATGGCAGCGACTATGATAGAAAGTGTCAGCGAGCCCTTGGTCTTCATCGATACCTATTTGACGGCACAAGGCCAGGCTCTAGTAGAGGATTCTGACCATGTGCAGCTACTCAACTCCAAGGACTATGACCTAGCCTATGCCGGAGTAGAATTGCTAGCCCGCAGCCAGGGCTTGGACCTAGCCTTCTTAAGCTATCCATTTGACCCTGACCAAGTGGGGGTTATTCAGGCCCGTTATGCGGGGGCCAATGCGGCCTATCAGGCGGCTGGCGGCCAGGGGGATTTGCCCCTCTACCTCAACACTAAATTGGATGACTTGATTAAGGACCTGTCTAACTACCGGGGCCTGATGGTGACCGCCGATGTCTTGGCTATGGAATTAGTCAAGGTCAGCCAAAGCCAGCTAGGCCAGTGGGATCCAGAACGGCGCCTCATGAGTTTTGATAACATTCCTTATCTTCAGTACTTGGCGACCGAGGTCAACACCATTGACCTCAATCAGGTCCACAAGGGGGAGGAGGCCATGGCTAGCTTGAGTCGCGTCTTACAGTCGGGTCAGACCGCTCACGACCAGCGCCAGCAATACATCCCCGCCAACCTCATCAACAAGAATTTATCCTTAGAAGGGAGTACTAGCCATGATTAAAGCTGTCTATGGAGACTATCAGCCCTTGGCGGCGCCGGGGGCCATCATTCAGGGGCCCAATTACCGCTTCACTATTCTGACTTCCCGCTTGATTCGGGCCGAGTATAGTCCGACGGGGACCTTCTATGATGGTCAGACCCAGACGGTTTTGAACCGGGACTTTCCTGTGCCTCACTATGAGATCCGGGAGCGGGAGGACCTACTGGAAATTATCACCGACCATGTGCTCATTCAATATGACAAGCAGGCCTTCTCTAGAGAGGGCTTGGTCTTCAAGCTGCGGGGTTACTTCAGTATCTACCACAGTGATTGGCATTATGGCGACCCTATCCAAGACTTGGGTGGGACGGCTCAAACCTTGGACCATGCCAATGGGGCGGTGCCACTAGAGCGGGGGCTTATGTCCCGCTTTGGCTTCAGCGTCCTGGATGACAGCCAGAGTCTGCAGCTGACCCAGGATGGTTGGTACCAGGTCAAGCAAGGCGACAGCCAAGACTTCTATTACTTTGGCTATGGCCATGACTACCGGGCTTGCTTGGCCGACTTCTATCGCTTGACCGGGCCCCAGCCCCTCCTACCTAAGTATGCCTTGGGCAACTGGTGGAGTCGCTTCTATCGCTATAGCGAGGCGACCTATCGCCAGCTGATTGAGCGTTTTGAAGCCGAGGGCCTGCCCTTCACCGTGGCGGTCATCGATATGGATTGGCATGTGGTCTCCGTTCCACCTCAATATGGCAGCGGCTGGACCGGCTACACCTGGAATGAGGAGCTCTTCCCGGACCCTGCGGGCTTTATGGCCTGGCTCCACCAACATGGGCTGCGCATTACCCTTAATGTCCATCCGGCTGATGGGGTGCGGCCTTTTGAGTCCATGTACCAGCAAATGGCCCAAGAGCTTGGCCTGGACTGGGAGGGTGGCGAATATGTAGTCTTCGACCCGACCTCGCCTCGCTTCCTGGAGGCTTATTTCAAACACTTGCACCATCCAAAAGAAGAGCAAGGGGTAGACTTCTGGTGGATTGACTGGCAACAAGGCCAGACCGTCAAGGGCGTGGACCCACTCTGGGTGCTCAACCACTATCACTACCACGATATTCAAGCCCGTGGCCCTCAAGGCATTACCTTCTCGCGTTATGCCGGACCGGGTAGCCACCGCTATCCAGTGGGCTTCTCGGGCGACAGCCACATGACCTGGGAATCGCTGGACTTCCAGCCTTATTTCACGGCGACGGCCAGCAATATCGGCTATGGTTGGTGGAGTCATGATATCGGTGGCCACATCTTCGGCTACCGCGACAATGAGCTGGCCTTGCGCTGGTACCAGCTGGGTGTCTTTTCTCCTATTATGCGTCTGCATAGTTCGTCTTCAGAATTCCTAGGCAAAGAACCCTGGCGCTATCCGGAGCCATATGCTAGCAGCATGAAGGACTATTTGCGCCTGCGCCACCGGCTCCTGCCCTATCTCTATACCATGAACTACCGGGCGGCCTATCAGGCTCAGCCTCTGATTGAGCCCCTCTACTATCAGCACCCTGAAGAGGAGGCGGCCTATGAGATTGCTAATCAATATTATTTTGGTAGCCAAATCATGGTCATGCCCCTGACCCAGCCACGTCATAAGGGCAGTCTCTGTTCTCGCTTCGATGGTTGGTTACCTGAAGGGACCTGGTATGATATTCAGACTGGCTTGCGCTATAGTGGGGGCCGGCGCTTATCGATTTATCGGCCGCTGGAACGCATGGGCCTCTTCGCCAAGGCGGGCGCTATCCTGCCTCTGTCTGGGGAGGATGGGACGGACAATTCGCTGGCTAATCCAAGCGTCTTGGCCATCAAGGTCTTCACTGGCGCCGATGGCCATTTCGACTTGGTGGAAGAGGCTGAAACTGCAACTGATACTTGGGCCGGCACGGCCTTCCTTACGACCGGGCTGACCTTTGTCGATGGCAAAGTATTCAAGCTTGAGCCTCAAGGAACTGGGCTTCGGACCTATGAGCTAACCTTTGTGGGGGCTTGTTTGACGGACCTAGAGCTAACGGGTCAGGGTCGCCTAGTTGATGTTAGCCACAATGATCAGGGCGACAGCCTGGTGCGCCTTGAAGCTGATGGGCCTGCCAGCCTCTCCTTCAAGCAGGCGCCACGTGACTCGCAGCAAGTGCGTTTAGATGTCATTTTCTCTTATATCGAGCAAGCCCAAATGGAGAACCAGGCCAAGGACCAAATCTGGGCCTTGGTCAAGAAGGACCTGCCGCTAGCCTATAAGATACTAGAACTCCAAGGACTAGGCTTAGAGCCAGAGCTTGTGGCGCCTGTTATTGAGTTGCTGGTGACGGAGCCTTAGCCCTCGCCCCGAGCTAGTGGTCCACTCCGCCGAGTGGACCACTAGTTCAGGCTTTTAGGCCAGAAAAGGGCGGTTTGCGCCGAAATTAGATGAGCCAGTGGTCCACTTTGCCGAGTGGACCACTAGCTCGGGCTTTTAGTCCGGAAAAAGGGCGGTTTGCGCCGAAATTAGATGAGCCAGTGGTCCACTTTGTCGAGTGGACCACTAGCTAAAGGCTTTAGTCCGGAAAAAAGGTGGTTTAGGCTGAAATTGAACGGGTCGGTGACCCTCTCCTTCAAGCATACGCCGCGAGACTTGCAGCAAGTGCGTTTAGAGGTCATTTTCTCTTATATCGAGCAAGCCCAAATGGAGAACCAGGCCAAGGACCAAATCTGGGCCCGGGTCAAGAAGGACATACCGCTAGCCTATAAGATGTTAGAACTCCAAGGCCTAGGATTAGAGCGGGAGGTCATTGAGCCTGTGATTGAGTTGCTGGTGACGGAGTGAGTGATAGTAATTAATTAGTTTATAGTGTGGATGAAGATCTTACTTCACCCACACTAATTTTTTGCAGAACTAAAACGTTTTAGGAAAACGCTTGCTTTTTATCTAAAGAGGTGCTATGATAGATTTAACGAAAACGTTTTAGTGAGGTGGGTTTATGGATAAAGTCATTAGAATCCTCACTGGTTTAATTGATTTAATCATTGCCTATCTCACCCTATATCTAGTGATGACTCTGTTAGGAGTTCAGGAGACTAGTCGAGACTTGTTGGCACAAGTCCTCTATATACTTTACGGTGTAATTTTTTCCTCGTCTTTTTCTGGAAAGACGGTCGGCCGTTTTTTTGGTCATCTACATTTGAATTATTACCGGCCCGATCAATCTTTCCTCTGCTTGATTTCAAGGGAAGTGAGTAAAATGCTATACTTTTTGCCAACATGGATTGGTTGGTTCTTCATAGTGGTGACACTAGTCGTCTTTTTCAAGCAAGGGCGATACTTGCATGATATAATTGGACAGACTTCTGTTAAGGTGGATTGAGCCTATGAATGAGCCAATAGAAACCTCCCCACTAGCCCATATTCCAACACTACCCTTGCTCCTGTTGGTCATTATCTCGTACCTAGGCATGACAATGCTTGCCAAACAATCTGACGGCTACTTTAAATGGCGGTCTTTTCTGCTTATGCAAGTAGGACTTAGTCTGGTAGCTTTATTTCTCAAACTAAACTTGGTGTTAGTTCTAGGCTTAGTTTTTTTTGATGCTGTCCTCTATATTTTTAAGTTGTCTAAGTATTGATGAAGGAGGTCGCTATGGAAAATATTGAATACTTGACTGGGGAAGTAAAAGGCATAAGAGAACCCAGATTCCAATCAAAATGGATTCGGAAATTTGAGACCATTTTCGCGCAAGGTAATGGTTATATGGGTATTCGGGCCGCAACGGAAGAGCGATATACTAATGAAAAGCGTGGAGCTTTCATTGCAGGCAATTTCAATCAGTTTGATGAGAATGAAGTAACTGAATTAGCCAACTGTCCTGATATGACCGCAGTAGAGGTCAAAGTTAATGGTAATCGGATCAATCTTGATTCGGGCAAAGTCGAAGATTATAGGCGGCAAATTGACTTAACGACTGGTGAGATTACGCGGTCCTTTAAGTGGGAATTCGAGCAAGTGAGAGTGGAATGGGCCTCCAAACGCTTTGTGTCTCTTAAGGATTTACATGTCTACTGCCATCAGATTGAGTTAAAGAATTCCTCTGATAAGCCCATGACCATTGAGATTATATCAGGGATTGATGGGCAAATAACAAATAGTGGGACGCAACATTTTGCAGAAGGCGACAAGCGACTGCGCGATAAGATTTTTCTGCAGATGCTGTCCACAACCAGTCAGTCCAAGAAAAGCTTAGTTACGACCCTGTCGCATCGGCTAAAGATTAATGGAGAAGAGGTAGACATCGATCAGACTTTTGATATACAACGTCGTCGCTTGTTAATGAATTATAAGGTAACCTTAGCTCCAAATAGCGGTTTAGAGATAGAGAGATATGGAACCTATCATACGGATTATGATTTAGATAGAGACCACAGTCTCTCGCTAGTAGATTGGGCCTTAGCAGCGAATCGACGCATCTATCAAGTTGGCTATGAACAATTGTTAGACCAATCTCGAGCAAAATGGCAGCGCGAGGTTTGGCAGGCAGCGCCTATTCACATTAAATCAAACAATGATATGGATGAGTTGGCTCTTTGCTTTGCCAAGTATCATCTTCAAATTATGACGCCGGCACATGACGAACGCATGAACATTGGTGCCAAAGGTTTAAGTGGTGAGGGATATAAGGGGCATACTTTTTGGGATACCGAATTATTCATGTTACCTTACTTTACCTATTCACAGCCTACTACTGCAAGGAGTCTCTTAAAATATCGTTACCTTGGATTGGAAGGTGCGCATAATAAGGCTCGGGATAATGGCTACCAAGGGGCCCAATATCCTTGGGAGGCTGCTTGGCCTAGTGACGGCGAGACGACTCCAGTCTGGGGAGCTGCGGACATCATTAAAGGAACGGCAACCAAAATATGGTCAGGTTTCATCGAACAGCATATTACGGGTGATGTGGCCTTTGCTGTTCAACAGTATGTTGATATTACGGATGATCAAGACTTCATGAAACAATATGGTTATGAAATTATCTTGGATACGGCTAAGTTTTGGGCCTCACGCTTAAACTATAACGATCAAGCTAATCGCTATGAAATCTGGGATGTCATCGGCCCCGATGAATACAAAGAGCATGTTAACAACAATGCCTTTACCAATTATATTGCGCATTGGAATATGCAGCGTGCCTTAAGTCTGATTGCCGAACTCAGAGCGGAGCAAGAGCAAGTTTATCAAGAGCTAGATCGAGCTTTAGATTTAGAGCATTTAGAGACAGAGCTCAGTGATAAATTAAAACTCTTTTACCTACCTCAGCTTAACCAAGCAGGAATTCTACCTCAAGATGATAGCTATCTTGATAAGCAGGTAATTGACCTAAGACCCTATAAGAATCAATTAGAAGTAGGCAGTCTCTTTAAGGTATATAATTTAGAGCAAGTTAATCAGATGCAGGTTTCTAAGCAAGCGGATGTCCTCTTATTAATCTTCTTGTTTGAACACTTGTTTGATAGGGAGGCTAAGCTAGCCAATTGGCACTATTATGAACCCAAAACAACACATGATTCCTCACTATCGCTGTCCACGCATAGCATCTTAGCATCGGACTTGGGGGACCAGGCACTCGCCTATAGGCTTTTTAATGAGGCGATTAGCATCGATATGGGTAGCTTAATGACGTCATCAGATGATGGCATTCATGCTGCATCCCTTGGAGGAATATGGCAAATGGTAGTGTTTGGTTTTGGTGGTCTACGTTGCATTGATGGGAAGTTGCGCATTCAACCGCATTTGCCAGCAGAGTGGCACCATTTGCACTACACTATTTTCTGGAAAGGAGTGAAGCTAGAAGTTAATGTGCAACCCAAGTCCTTTAGTGTGACTAATCATTCGGAATTAAAGTCAGTCAATTTCTTACATCATCATCGTGAGATTGAAATCGCACCGCAAACTACATTCGAGTTACAGGAGGAAAACTAGTATGAAACCCGTATTCAAAAAAGTAGCAGCAACCCTTATGGCGACACTTGGCTTATTATCAGCGACAGTACCTTTTCAAAAAGTAGTTGGAGCACAGGAAGATTTAGGAGATTTCTCAGGACAGACCTTAAAAGTCGGGCTCTGGGGAGGTAGTGATCAAGAAGAAAAGACCCTAGATGCTTTGATTAAGAAGTTTGAAGAGAAGACACATGCCACTGTAGAGAAAAAAGTCTATACAGACTATAATACGCAAATTCAAGCAGATATGGTTGGGCGGACTGCACCAGATGTTTATTATGTAGATATGTCTATGTTGCCATTCTTCGTTGAACAAGGTGGTTTGGCTGAGCTAGACGCAAGTAAGTTTCAAACTGATAAATTCTATTCCTCAATTATTGATGCATTCTCAAGAGATGGAAAACTCTATGCTGTTCCAAAGGACTTTTCAACCTTAGCTATGTACCTAAACACTGGTATGTTTGAGAAAGCTGGTGTATCAGTGGATGAGGTCCCTGATAGTTTTGAAGAACTCTTAAAATGGTTGCCAGAATTTCAAGCTAAACTAGATAAAGCCTATGGGCCTGGTAAGGTCAAAGCAATTAGCTATAACCAAGACCTAGCTCGTAACCTTCATATTGCCGAACGTGGTGGGGCAAATCCAGTCACAGAGGACAACCGCTCCAATTTACAAGACAATGCAGTTGTAGAAAACCTTAACTTCTACAAACAATTAGTAGATACTGGGGCCGCTGCTACACCAAAAGAAGTTGGGACTGGTTGGAATGGTGAGGCCTTCGGTACAGAAAAAGTAGCTATCATGGATGAAGGGAACTGGGTATATCAGTTGTTGAAACAACAATATTCTGATGTCAAGTTCAAAGTAAAAGAAATGCCAACTTACAAAGGGCAAAAAGGTTCTATGATGTTCTCAGTAGGTTGGGGCAAATACTCTGGAACTAAGAACAGTGAACTAGCAGATGCTTGGATTCGCTATATCACCGGCGCCGAAGCCATGAAGGAATGGGTTGAGGGTACCGGGACCCTACCATCAAGACAAGACGTTGCTGAAGAGGCCAAAATCACGGGTAACCAAGATTTAAATATGCACATTAAGGCCTGGGAATATGCTACCCCATGGCAAAAAGGACCTTCACTCTCTACCATTGCGAATGCCTATATGAACTTCTTACCTAAAGCCTTAGATGGATCAGAAAAAATGGAAGATGCGATGAAACACGCAGACGAACAGGCTAATACCGATATTGACGCAGGTAACTAAGAAGAATGGGGCTGAGGGTCAACCTTAGCCCCATTTATTGTTAATATCGATGTCGAAAGGAATGATGAGAGAATGGCCGGGAAGATCAAGCAGAAAATGACCAAGCGACAGCGGGAAGAAATGCTACAGGCCTATACATTTCTATCTCCAACCTTTGTTATAGTGGGGATATTCTTCTTAATCTCCATTGTATTCGCTATATATTTATCTTTTAATAGTGTCAATCTATTCAACAACCAATTTACCTTCAAGGGCCTAGCCAACTATCAGCGTATGTTAAGCGACAAGCGGGCAATCATCGCCTTAAAGAACACAGCTATTTTTGCCTTCGTGGTGGCACCTGTTCAGACGGTAGTGGCTTTGGTAGTGGCTTATGTATTAAACAACAAAGATTTGAAGGGGAGGAAGTTTTTTAAACTAGTTTATTTTCTACCGACCCTAACATCAAGTTCAGCCTTGACTATGATTTTTATGTTTATCTTTAATGTTTATGGGCCTATCAACGAATTTATGCTAAGCACCGGCATGATTGCTGAGCGTATTAATTTCTTACAAGAGCCTCAGTATGCACTGAAAGTCATTATGGTTATGAACATTTGGTCAACTGTGCCCTACTTTATGACAATTTATCTAGCTTCCTTGGTTGATTTACCTAAGGCCCTTTACGAGGCCGCGGACATTGATGGAGCATCGTCATTTCAGAAATTTCGCTTTATTACGGTACCTTATTTACGTCCAGTCACTACATTTGTTCTTTTGTCCGGGTTAATTGGTACCTTCCAAATGTTTGACCAAGCCTACATTTTCTCTAATGGCTCTGGAGGACCAGCCAATTCGACCCTTACGCTAGCCCTGATGATTTATCAATATGCATTTGGGCAGATGAATACAATGGGCTATGCCGCTGCCTTAGCAATAGTATTGGCTATTGTAATCTTTTGTGTGTCACTATTGGCTGAGCAAGTAAACAGGGAAAGATAGGTGTCATGACAAATGAAGCAGAAGAACTTTTTCAAATATTTACTTTACGGCATTTTGATAGTGTATGCGGTATTAACTTTGTATCCATTTATATGGGCATTTACCGCTTCATTTAAGCCCTTGAAGGAAATTGTCAGTGGAGACTTGTCATTTATTCCTAAGGAATTTACGACGGATGCCTACGCCTATATTTTTGGTAGGTCTTCCTTATTTAGCCAGTGGTTTATCAACTCGGTCATCATCTCGGTAATAGGAACAACCGTCAATATTTTCCTTAACACTATGGCGGGTTATGCATTAGCACGACTCAGTTTCCCAGGTAGACAGCGAATCTTTTATGGGCTCTTGGCCATGATGATGGTACCAAGTCAGGTTCTATTAATTCCTAACTATTTAATTTTGGTCAACCTAGGTCTACTAGATTCATTTGGGGCGCTGATTATACCTGCGGCCATCAATATTGGCAACATTTTTATGATGCGACAATTCTTTGTCTCTTTCCCTAAAGATATCGAAGAGGCGGCTTCAATTGATGGCCTAGGGCGCTTCCAGACCTTCTTTAAAATTGTCATGCCGCTAGCCATGCCCTCTATCGCAACGCAAGCTGTCTTTACCTTTATGGGTTTCTGGAATGAGTTTATGAAACCTATGCTCTACATTTCAACGCCAAGTCGATATACGTTGACTTTGGGCTTACAAACCTTCCAAGCCAAGGATGGCGGCGTGCGATGGGATCATACGATGGCAGCTAGTATAATTACGATTATTCCGATTATTGCCATCTATTTAATCTTCAATAAATATTTCTTGAAAGGTATCCGCATGGATGGCGAAAAATAGTGTTATAGCGATATTTATGCTATGCTAGCACCAGCATTGTGTGAAAGTAGGTAAAGTTTTATGAAGGTGACAATAAAAGATGTGGCGCAAAAGGCAGGTGTCTCCATTGCCACAGTTTCGCGGGTCTTTAATGGCTATGATGATATTGGCCTAGCCACCAAGAATAAGGTAATAGAGGTAGCTAAGGAATTAGGCTATGTTCCTAATGCGGCGGCTAGAGCACTATCATCAAAGCAATATAAAAAGATTGCAATGGTCATCAATGACCTCAAGGTCTCCCGTACCAATACAATCCCCTTGGAAATTTTGACAGGGGTGTATGAAATGGCGGATATGCATGATGTGGATTACGTGCTACTGCTAACTAATAATCGCGACCAAGAGAAAAAGAGCCTATCCCAGTATTGCCTTGAGAATAATATTTCAGGATTAGTCTTGCATGGTTTCTCAACAGCTGACCCCTATCTATTAGAATTAGCTACGCTAAAGATTCCTAATCTACTAATAGATATACATCCAGAAGCGGCTGACTCCTATGGGATTGCGGTAAAAAATGAAGTAGCAGCTTATCAGGCAACAGAGTTCTTAATTAGTCGTGGACACCGGACTATTGCCATGATTTCCGGGAAATCTTGGGCGCAGGTCTCTAAGGACCGCGAGAGTGGCTATCAAAAATGTATGGCGGATCACCATCTTCCGACTTTTATCTATGAAGGGCTCTTCTCTGAAGAGTATTCGGAGGAACTAGTCAAGGAAATTCTTAGTGACCATCCCGAGATTACTGCGCTTTTCTGCGCCAGTGATTTAATGGCTATTGGGGCGATGAAGGGCATTCAAGCCATGAATCTCAATGTGCCCCAAGATATTTCGGTCATCGGATTTGATGATATTGCCATTGCTAAGTACGTAACGCCAAGTCTCACCACAATCAAACAAGATATGCATGAGATAGGACGGAGATCCTGTGAGATATTGTTAGAGATTCTTGATAAGGGACAGATTGACCAGAAGCAATTTTATGTTAAGCATAGCTTAATTGAACGGGAATCTGTCAGCAGTCGCTAAGACAAGGAGGACAGGCTATGGCTATTCAAGCGGTCATATTTGATTTAGATGGTGTTATAACAGATACAGCGCATTTGCATTTTTGGGCCTGGAAGGCACTAGGGGACTCCTTGGGTGTGGAAGTAAATCTAGAGTTGAATGAGCTTCTAAAGGGCATTAGTCGTCAAGAGTCCTTGGAAATCATTCTGAGAAAAACAGGAATTTATGATAACTTCACAGAGACCGAACGCCAAGCCTTGGCGGATAGAAAAAACAGGACCTATGTGGCGTCACTCGAAAGCCTGGGCCCTCAGGATCTACTGCCAGGCATAGGCGACTGTCTCAGGGACTTGAAAAAGCGGGGCATCAAAATTGGCCTAGCTTCTTCCAGTCAAAATGCTGGGCTGATTATCAAAAAATTAGGCCTTGAGCCTTATTTTGAGGCCATGGTAGATCCAAGGAGTTTGAGCAAGGGTAAGCCTGACCCAGAAATTTACCTTAAGGCGGCCGCTGCCCTGGGCCTGAGCCCAGCTAAGTGTGCAGGGGTAGAGGATGCCAGAGCAGGCATAGAAGCCATTCGGGCGGCCGGTATGACCGCGATTGCCCTTGGCCAATCGCTAGAGCATGTCCCAGCCGATTATCATTTCTTGTCTGCAAAGGACTTAGTGAATTTCAATTGGGATGACATTGTAAGTAAGGAGTGACAAGCATGGTTGAAAGCAATTGGTGGCAAAATCGTGTCGCCTATCAGATTTACCCTAAGAGTTTCAAGGATAGTAATGGCGATGGGGTGGGCGATATCCGCGGTATTATTGAGAAACTGGACTATCTCCAGTCGCTAGGAATCGGAATTATCTGGATTTCGCCTATTTATCAGTCGCCTTTTGTTGATCAAGGCTATGATATATCTGATTACTATGCCATTGACCCGATTTTTGGGACCATGGAGGATTTTGATGAATTGATTGCGCAAGCAGATAAACGAGACATTAAAATTGTCATGGACCTGGTCGTAAACCACTGTTCAGACCAGCACCCCTGGTTCCAGGCGGCGCTTAAGGACTTATCCAGCCACTATGCAGATTATTTCTACTTTGTAGAAAGTCCGGACGGTCCACCTAATAACTGGCGCAGCTACTTTGGCGGCAGTGTGTGGGAAAAGCTGCCAGGCACCAACACCTACTATCTGCATAGTTTCCACAAGACCCAGCCCGACTTAAATTGGCAGAATCCGCGCCTGCGTCAGGAAATCTATCAGATGGTCAATTGGTGGCTGGAAAAGGGCATTGCCGGCTTCCGCATTGATGCCATTATTAATATCAAGAAGAATCTGACTTGGCAATCTTATCCAGCCGATCGGCCAGATGGCCTAGTGGCGGTGCAGCGTTCACTGCAAGATGCCCAGCCTATTGAGCCCTTCCTTAATGAACTTAAGGCAGAGTGTTTTGAGCCCCACCAAGCCTTTACGGTAGGGGAGGTCTTTGATGCATCGGAATCAGAGCTTCATGAGTTTATGGGCGATCAGGGCTACTTTTCTTCTATCTTTGACTTTAGTCAGACAGAATTAGGCAAGAGCCCTCTAGGTTGGTATGATCATCAGCCGGTAACTGCTGAAATGATTAAGGAGGCCATTTTCCAGACCCAAGCCAAAACGCAAGAGGCAGGCTACTGGTCGACCATTATTGAGAATCATGACGAACCTCGCGGGGTGAATTTCTATCTGCAAGGCCAGGAAATCAATGATAGCAGCAAAAAGCTATTGGCGACCATGCTCATGATGCGCCGTGGTCTGCCCTTTATCTATCAAGGCCAAGAAATCGGGACAGAAAACCGTCAATTCGAGAGCCTAACGCAAGTCAACGACATTGCTTCCATTAATGCATATCATAATGTCCTTGCTAACGGGATGACGGACCAAGAGGCGCTTGAGATTCTAAATCGCTACTCTCGGGATAATGCGCGGATTCCGCTGAGATGGAACAAGCACAAGTGGGGCGGTTTTACGACGGGCCAGCCTTGGTTGCAGGGCGCCGTGAAAGGTAACTTGATAGATGTGGCCAGCCAACTAGAGGATAAGCAGTCCCTCTGGTATTGGTATCAGACCTTAATTCAACTCAGAACTAGCTCCATATACGGAGAGGTCATTGTGTCGGGAAGCTTCTTGCCGCTTTTCCGGGATGTCGAGAACCTCATGGCTTTCGAACGCTCTAATCAGACTCATTGTCTCTGGGTTGTCTTGAATTATCAAAACCAAGAGCAGGTCCTTGATCTAGGGCGAAAATGGCAAAGTGTGTTGCTCAATAATCTAGAGGAACTAGACTCAATAGAAAATCAGGTCCTTAAGCTAGCGCCCTATCAAGCCCTGGTGCTAGTAATGAACTAGGTAAAAGGGTGAGATGCCTCAAGCACTTTGGCGCGAAAAAAGGTTTCTGCCCCGATTGTGGCCGAGCCAGTGGCCCACTCCATCGAGTGGACCACTAGCTCAGGCTTATAGGCCAGAAAAGGGTAGTTTGCGCCCAAAATGAATGAGCCAGTGGTCCACTCCGTCGAGTGGACCACTGGCTCGGGTGTTTAGGCCGGAAAAAGGCAGTTTGCGCCGAAAATGGATGAGCCAGTGGCCCACTCTTTCGAGTGGACCACTAGCTCGAGGCTTTAGGCCGGAAAAGTACGGATTTCGCCGAAAATGAATGAGCCAGTGGCCCACTCCGTCGAGTGGACCACTAGCTAAAGGCTTTAGTCCGGAAAAGGGCGGTTTGTACCGAAAATGAATGAGCTAGTGGACCACTCTTTCGAGTAGACCACTAGCTAAAGGCTTTAGACCAAAAAAGTGCAGTTCAGGTTCTGAACTGCACTTTTGTCATTTATCTGACCTATTCTCCTTGGGCGGCAGCGGCTAGGGTAGCTAGGGCTTCACGTGGGAAGTAGGCTTGGTAGAGGCCTTGGAGGGCGATGTCTTCGTCCTCGGCCTTGATCATGAAGAGCATGCTGATTTCGGATGCGCCTTGGCTGATCATGCGAATGTTAATGTGGTTGTCAGCGAAAGTCCGGCTGGCTGCAGCCGCGACCCCGACATTTTCCCGCATGGCTTCCCCGACGATGGCGAAGATGCAGAGGTCGTCTTCCACATGGATGGAGTCTGGGTTAAGCTTGTCCTGAATGGTAGCCAGGATGCCTGCCAAATGCTCTGGCGATTGGATATTAGCCGAGCGAATTACCAGGGAAATGCTGTCGATACCTGAAGGCACGTGTTCGACTGGCACGCCGGCTTCCTCGAAGAAGCGGATAGCGCGGCGCATGAAGCCCATTTCCCGGTTGAGCAGGTACTTGCTGATGGAGATGGCAGTAAAGCCGGTTGCCGAGCTGACCCCGGTCACTGGATAGCGAGGATCTAGCTCCTTCTTGGAGACAATCTTGGTGCCGGCGATTTCCGGTTGGTTGGTGTTACGAATCATAACGGGAATGTCATTGCGATAGACAGGCTCCAAGGCTTCCTCGTGGAAAATCCCGAAGCCGGCATAGGACAGCTCCCGCATTTCGCTATAGGTAATCTCCTTAATGGGATGGGGCCGCGCGATTTTGCCCGGATGCATGGAGTAGATAAAGGACTCGTCGGTGTAGTTCTCGTAGAGGTCGGCGCCTAGGCCGTTGGCGATGATAGCCCCGGAAATATCAGACCCACCACGGGAGAAGGTCACGATGTCGCCACCCTTGGAGTAGCCGAAGAAGCCGGGAATAATGAGGACGCCAGCCCGGTCACGGAGTTTGGCGATTTGGGCGTAGGACTCATCAAAGAGGCGGGCATTAGAGGGCTCATCCGTCACTAAAATGCCGGCTTCCTTAGGCGACACATAGTGGGCGTCAAGGCCCAGGCTGACTAGGTAGTGGCTAATTACTTGGGCGTTGAAGTCTTCGCCGCAAGCCTTGAGGGCATCCAGCAGGCGCTCAGGCTCCTGGATGTCGGCCATGTAGCCATTTAGGATATCTTCAAAATAAGCCAAAAGCTCTGTCGACAGGCCCAGCTCGATCAGGATGCTGGCATAGCGGTCTAGTACCTTTTGACGGGCTTCAGCCACTGGCTCAGCCTGCAATAGGGCCTCCGTTTGGTGGCCTACTTGGCCTGCCACTGCCTGCACCGCGTCGAAGAGGGCGATGAGCAGGTCGGTGACCTTAATGTCCTCAGCGAAACGCTTGCCTGGAGCGCTGACGACGACGGCTTTAATTTCTGGTTTGCCTTGGATGATGGCGGCTACCTTCTTAATCTGGCCGGCGTTGGCCAGGGAGGAGCCTCCGAATTTTGCTACAATCATCATATCTATCCATCCTTCTATCAGATTGGCGCTAGAGCCTAACAGTTACTATGATACACTATATTTTGCCCAAACGATATACTTTCTTATGAAATTTACTTGAAAAAACAGGCCATTCCCACTAAACTTAGAGGAGTAGAATTGAAATGGAGGCGAGCAGGAATGAAAATCGCATTATGTGGTATCGGTACGGTAGGTGGCGGGGTCGTTAAGGTCTTAGCTGAGAACCAAGCCCAATTCCAAGCAAAATATAAAGAAGACCTAGTCATCAGCCATGTTCTGACCCGGGATCCCGACAAGGTGGACCGTCTGGGCTTAGAATCAGCAGTCTTCACCGACCGGGTAGAAGATATTTATGAAGCAGACATCGACCTCGTGGTGGAAGTCATGGGGGGCGTGGACTTCGCCTATCAAGTCATCCGTCAGTCCCTGAGCCAAGGCCGTCACGTGGTCACTGCCAACAAGGATCTGCTAGCCCTCCACATTGATGAGCTGCAAGCCCTAGCCAATGAAAAGGGCGTCAGCCTGCTCTATGAAGCTAGTGTAGCCGGTGGGATTCCCATTATTAACGGGGTCCAAGTAGGCCTAGCAGCCAACCAAATTTCTGGCGTCATGGGGATTCTCAATGGGACGACTAACTACATGCTCAGCCACATGACCCAAGACGGCTGGACCTATGATCACGCCTTGTCTGTTGCTCAAGAAAAGGGCTATGCCGAAGCCGACCCAACCAATGATGTGGGCGGTTTTGATGCGGCGCGTAAGATTACCCTCTTGTCTCGTCTAGCTTATGACACCCGAGTGGACTTCCATCAAGTCAGCGTCAAGGGGATTGACACAGTGGATGCCAGCGACATCGCCATTGCAGCGCAAGCGGGCTACACCATGAAGCTCTTAGGTAAGAGCACCAAGACAGCGGCCGGCATTCAAGTCGGGGTAGAGCCTGTCCTCTTGCCAAACGCCCATCCTTTATCCGGTGTCTCTGAAGCCTTCAATGCCGTCTATGTAGAAGGCAATGCCGTGGGTCAAACCATGTTCTGGGGGCCAGGTGCCGGTAGTCTGGAGACCGCTTCTGCCGTGGTGTCGGACATCTTGCAAATTGCCGACCGTGGCTTTATTCCAGCTGTCTTGCCAAGCCAAGAATTAGCCATTGTCAGCCAGGAAGCACCAGCTTGCTACTACCTACGCTTTGACGCGCCAGCTAGCCACGTTCGCGCTGTCCTCCAAACCTTAGAAATTGGCTACTTAACCTTGGCTGAAGAGCCAGGCTTGACCATTAAGACCGAGGCTATCAGCCCGGCAGTCTTGGCTAAGTTAGAAGCCAATGCCACTGTGGTAGCCCGCTACCTCATGGTCTAGGAGGCGGAATTCATGGTATGGCAAAAGGATTTTCCTGCCTCTAGTGCCAACTTGGGACCGGGCTTTGACTCAATCGGGATTGCGGTTGACCGCTATCTAACGGTGACGGCTCGTCCGGCTGAGCGCTGGCAGGTGGATTTTGAGACCGACTTTATGGCCGGTCTGCCCCAGGATGAGTCCAACTTAGTGGTGGCAGTGGCCCTGGAAACGGCAGCCCGCTATGGCAAGACCTTAGCGCCCCTTCATTTGACCATGAAGAGTCAGATTCCCCTGACCCATGGCATGGGTAGCTCAGCTTCAGCCATTGTAGCCGGCATTGAGCTAGCCAATGATTTTGCTGACTTGGGTCTGTCGACCTTCGATAAGGTGCGCCTGGCCAGTGCCAAGGAAGGCCACCCCGACAATGTGGGGGCCTGCATCACCGGTGGTCTCTTCGTTGGCTACTATGAGCCGGAGACCGATCAACTTTTCTATCAAGTAGGCAACTTGGAAGGGGTCGGGGTCATTATTTCTACTCCAGCCTATGAGTTGTCGACGGCGGCAGCCCGCAGTGTCTTGCCTGAGGTCTACTCCAAGCCGGATTCCATTGCCCAGAATGCCCTGACCAGTGTTATGTTAATGGCCATGATGCAGGGCGATTACCCGACCATGGGTCAACTCATGATGCAAGACAAGTTCCATGAACCTTACCGTCAGTCTCTAATCGCAGAGTTTCCAGCGGTTAAGGCCACGGCTCTTGAAAAGGGCGCCTATGCCACCGTCATTTCGGGGGCGGGTCCTAGCATTTTGACCCTCTGTCCTCAGGAGCGAGTGGCCGACATTCTAGCGGCGCTTGAGGCTTCGGTAGACTGTCAGCACCAAGGGGTGTCGGTTCTGCCAGCCTTGGCAGACCAGTAATATGAAAAAAGAGCCCAGCTCAGCTGGGCTCTTTCTTGTGTGAACTTATTTTTTGTGACTGACATCTTGGACCTGGGGCGCAAGCGTCTTAAGGTCGGCTAAGAAATTAGATAGGTCACGTTCGCGGTCGTCTGTCCGCCGACCTAGGTCCCGCATTTCCTTCTGACCAGCCAGGTCGCGGCAGTAGACTAGGAGATGGGCTTCCTTGAGGTGGCGACTGACGGGGACCTTTTGCACCTGGTAGCCCACGGCGGCGATTTGCTTGAGGGGGCAAATATAGAGACCTTGGGCGGTGATGACCAGGTGGTCCTTGTAACAATAGAGGCCTAGATCGGAATTCCCTACCTGAGACTGGCGACTGAGTCGACTCCAGTCGTCAGCCAGTTCGGGATAGTGGCGGTAGAGCATATCATAGCCGCTCAAGATGCGTCGTCTTTTGCGCCAAGCATAATAGCAGAAGTAGCCCCCAATCCAAATAAGTAGGGCTGACATGGCCTGGGCAATCCAGAGGGCATGCTGATAGTCACTTAGCATGACGGTCGTCACATAGCTAAGACCGAATAGGCCGCTGGCCAGGAGGGGCAGGCCGGCCAGTAGGGTTAAGAAGATGTCGACTTTATCGCGATGCTTCAAGGTCCTCATCCTTTCGCTGCTTGTCTTAAGAATAGAAGAAATGAATGGCTAGGCTAGCCGTGACAATGACCAGGGCCCAACAGAGGCCCCCTAGCAAGATGGACTGGCTACCGGCCCGGCGCAACTGTCTTAAGTCAACGGCCAAGCCCACCCCAGCTAGGGCCGCAATCATGGTCAGGCGGGCTAGCAACTTGAAGCTGTCTAGCAGCCAAGCAGGTAGAGGCAGGAGGGAGCTAGCCAGGACCGCCAAGAGGAAGTAGGCGATGAAGCTAGGAAAGAGGCGGCGGGCTTGTGTCCACAAGCTGACTTGAGCCCCTTGGCCGTCAGCCAATTGAGCGCTTGATTGTTGATAGCGGGCGCCCACTAGGCCTAGGCAGACCGGCACAATCAGCAGGGTCCGTGCCATCTTGACGATGGTGGCGGTGGTGCCAGCGGCCTCACTAAAGGCGAAGCCAGCGGCTACGACCGAAGAGGTATCGTTAATGGCGGCTCCGGCAAAGAGGCCGAAGCTTTGGTCGCCATAGCCCAACCAAGCCCCTAAGAGAGGGAAGAGGAAGAGGGCCAGGGTATTATAGAGGAAGATGGTGGTGATGGCGAAGGCAATCTCCGAGTCCTCAGCTTCCACAATAGGCGCAGCAGCGGCAATGGCCGAGCCCCCACAAATGGCCGTTCCCATACCCACTAAGAGGGCTGAACGCGACTCAATGCCCATCCAGCGACCTAGGTAGCGGGCGCTCAAGAGGGCCGCCACCACGACTGGAATCAAGACCAGGTAGACTTTGAGACCCACTGCTTGTAGTTTAGCAAAGGACAAGCCGAAGCCCAAAAAGACAATGCCGATTTTGAGCAGTTGGCCGCTGATTTGCTTGGCTGGCTTGGTCGAGGCAGGGGGTCGCCAGGCGGACAGGGCCATGCCCAGCAGAATGGCCAGCATGGAAGCCCCCAGGGCTGGCACCAGGCTTTCGATGGCATAGGCCAGGGCAGTAATGATTAGAATCTTGGCCCAGCTGGCCCACTTGCTGTCAGAAAACTTAGAAAATGTCATGGTTGATATCGCTCCTTTGTCATCCTCTAGTATAACAAAGTCCCGCCCCGCGCGCTAGTTGGGTCAGGGCTAGAAGAAAGCGTTTGTCTAGACTTAAGGGGACCAGTGGACTATACTAAAACAAAAGCCTAGAGAGGATGAATGCCATGACACAAGAAGCCATTCAAGAACAGATTCGTCAAGCCCTGGACCATCGGGTAGCCGTACGGGTTTATGATGAAAATCGCGATATTTCCCGTCAGGATATGGAGGTCATCCTAGACGCTGCCTGGCTCAGCCCTTCTTCAGTTGGTCTGGAAGGTTGGCGCTTTTTGGTCTTGGACCGGGACCAAATTCAAGCCATCCGGCCTGACCTCCAACCCCTAGCCTGGGGTGCCCAACCGCAATTGGACACCGCCAGCCATTTTGTTATCCTCCTAGCGGAGAAGAATGCTCGTTACGACGGTCCTTCTATTCGGGCCAGCCTGATTCGTCGAGGCCTGACTTCTGACCAGGACCTTAATAGTCGTTTGACCCTCTATGAAACCTTCAAAACCCAACACATGCGTCTAGATAGTCCGCGGGCCCTCTTTGATTGGACGGGTAAGCAGACCTATATCGCCCTAGCCAATATGATGTTGAGCGCTAGCTTGCTGGGCATTGATTCCTGTCCAATCGAAGGCTTCGATTATGAGGCGGTTAATGCCTTGCTGGCTGCCAAAGGTTGGTTGGATCCGGAGCACGAAGGGGTGGCTAGCATGTTGTCCCTGGGCTACCGGCTCAAGGACCCTAAACATCCCCGTAGCCGTAAGCCACGCCAGGAAGTCATTTGCTGGCTAGGCGACAAGTAAATCCCCCCATGAATTTTCTCCAGCCCTTAATAAGAGAAAGGACTGAATGATATGACCCTATCGAGAAAAATGAAACTAAGCGCCCTGACCTTGCTTTGTGCCAATCTGCTGGCTAGCCAAGTGCCTGTGCTAGCCCAAGAGGCCAATAACCAAGAAGCGTCGAGCCAAGAAACGACCACCGTCGGCCAATACAGCTTGACTTTTGACAATGCGGCTTGGCAATACGATGAGGCTAATGATATCTACTGGCAAGTCGGCGTGGTCTATGTCGCCAACCCTGCTTCCTTGGACTATGAGACCCTGGGTATTTATGTGCCGGGTGCCTATTTAGAGGCAACTGCCAATGGCGATGGGACCTATACTGCCAGCGTCAAGTCTGACGCCCAAGTGGGCCAATTTACCGCTGCGACTGCTCCTTATGTCCTACCGGTTAACACGCCGGGTTTTAATGCCTCTCAGGCACCAACCTGGCTTGCTGACGGCATTGCCAACTATACCCAGGCCGGGATGATTTATCTGCAACCTGGTATTCGTGGCCGCGACAACACCACCGATAGCCAGGGCCAAGAAGTAGTGGGCGGTGCACCATGGGGCGTCACCGATCTTAAGGCCGCTATCCGTTATGTTCGTTATAACAAGGATGTCCTGCCAGGTGACACCGACAAGATTGTGAGTTTTGGCCATAGTGGCGGTGGGGCTCAGTCTGCTGTCCTAGGGGCTAGTGGGGATTCGACCCTCTACAATCCTTACTTGGAAGCCTTAGGGGCGGCCATGAAGGACAAGGAAGGCAACCCAATTTCCGATGCACCTTATGGGACTATGACTTGGAGTCCCATTACCAGCTTGGATTATGCGGATGCTGCCTATGAATGGAACCTGGGTCAGTTCGCTGACAGCAATACGCGGGCAGAGGGTACCTTTACTCAGGCCTTATCCCAAGACTTGGCTAAGGAATATGCCAACTATATCAATCAGCTAGGCCTCAAACATGAAGGCCAAGCCTTGACCCTGACAGAATCCAGTGAGGGGATTTATACCCAAGGCTCCTATGCCACTTATCTAGAAGGGGTCGTCAATCAATCCCTCAATAACTTTCTAGCCGATACCAGCTTTCCTTATACCAGCGATGGTGCTGGTCCGGGTGGAACGACAGAATCTGTCACCTATGAGACGGCTCAAGCCTTTATTGATAGCTTGAATGCTGAGACCCAATGGGTGACTTATGATGCGGCCGCCAATAGGGCTAAGATTTCCAGCCTGGCGGATTTCGCCAAGTATGTTAAGACGGCCAGCAAGTCTGTGCCTGCCTTCGATGCCTTGGACCGTAGCCTAGCGGAGAATGCGGTCTTCGGGGTAGCGGGTGCCAATGAGCTTCACTTTGACCAGCTAGTGGCCCGCCTGCTCAAGAACAATCAGGCCAAGTATGAGAGCTTGACCGGCTGGAACAGCCAGTATGTGACGGATTTTGAGTCTGACTTGGCTAAGACCGATAGTTTGGGTAAGACCATTGCAGAACGTCAGGACCTCTACAATCCAATGTTCTATCTGACGTCCGCTTATTCTGGCTACCAAACCTCTAAACCAGCACCTCACTGGCGGATTCGTTCCGGCCTTAGCCAAGGAGACACGGCCTTAACGGTGGAAACCAACCTGGCTCTAGCCCTGGAAAATCAAGCTAATGGGGCTGTCAAATCAGTGGACTTTGCCACGGTATGGGGGCAAGGTAATACCACAGCTGAACGGACCGGCCATGCGTCGGCTAACTTCATCCAATGGGTGCAAGAAATTGTAGCCCAAGACGCCAACTAAGTATTAAGCAACCCCTGGAATCAGCGAGTGACTGACCCCAGGGGTTTGTGTCGTCTTGACCGCTTTGTTATAATAGAAGGGACAAGAAGCAAGTCGATTAGATTCGAATGAAGGAGGAAGTGACGTGAAGAAAAGTCTCAAATACCTACTGGTCTCGGCTCTGACTGCTAATGCCTTGGCCTTAAGCTGGCCAGGCTTCCAAGGGCAGGCGACTGTCAGCCTGGAATCTGCTAGTAGCCAGGAATCAGGGCATGAGGAGACCTCTGAAGAATGGCAGAATCATGATTGTGCACAGTTAGACCGCAAGGATGTCCTCAATCAAGTACGTAAAAGCCGGGACCTTTTGACCTCGGTAGCCCTCAAGGGAGTGTCTGGCGATCGAAGAAGCCAGTCAAGCTATCAAGCAGCCTACCGTTATGAAGCCAAGACTGGCAAGGTCCTCCAGGGTTATTTGGATTATAGTCGGGGGATTGACCATATGGAGGTCTACTATCTGGGGGACACCAACCACAAGTATTACCTCTATACAGAGCGGACTAACAAATGGTCTGCCATCCAGATGCCCGATGATTTTCGCCTGCGACCTAACTATCGCCTCATGTTAGACTGGATACTGGACCATGAAGCCGACTTCCAGTTTGAAGAAGGCCAGGATGATTATCGGCTCACGGTCCTAGAACGTAACTTTGACTTGGCGGATTTTACCTCTAAGACTTTGGGAATCACCTTAGTACCTGAAGATACTCCGGTAGAAGATATCTATAACTATATGGAAGTTCGCTTCAGCAAGGACGACTTCCAAATGACCAGTCTCAACTACCGTTGCCTGGATCCGTCCGGTGAGGTACGGGGCCAATTTGAATTCTTTGGCTATAATCAATTAGAGGCCTCAGATTTCCGATTACCTGAGGGGGCGGAGGTGGATAGTGAGCTATCTGGCTCTAGCCAGCAAGATTGGTCTTCCTCTGATGAGACCGAATCCCGTCAGCAGCGGGAGTCCGAGTCTTCTGGAGAAAACCGACCCCTGCCGCCTGGTGCTGTCTACCATGACCATGACCACAAGGCTTGGAGCTCACTTCTTGCTTATGCCCAAGAGGGCGTCTATGAGCTAGTCTCACTCAAATGGCTGACTTGGGAGCCGGTCAGTCGCCTCTCTAGCCACTTGACCTGGCGGGCTCATCAACTATTTAGACCATAAGAAAAAGGCCAGGGTTTTCCTGGCCTTTTGCTATGGCTATAGTGGAAGCCATAAGCTGAAGTGGCTGCCTTGGTTGACTTGACTGGTGACCTCAATCTGGCCCCCCAGTTGTTGGGCCAGGGTTTGGCTGATATAGAGTCCCAGGCCGGCGCCGCCTGTCTCCCGATTACGGGACTGTTCGACCCGATAGAGACGATCAAAGATATGAGGCAGGTCCTGGGCGGGAATGCCCATGCCTTGATCAATGATATGGAAGCCGATTCCTTGGCCTTCTTTTTGGATATGGAGTTGAATGCGACTCTGCTCTGGCGAGTACTTGCTGGCGTTCTCCAAGAGATTGAGGAGAATACGGGATAGTTTGTCACCGTCTGTCTGGATGGTCTCTAGCTCTGGCGCTAGTTTGACCTCAAGTTCTTGTTTCTTCTGTTGACAATGGGGTTGGATACTGGTCAGCAAATGTATGAGAAAATCATCCAGTTGGAGGGTCTGGACTTGGATTTGGCTAGCCTGCTGATTGGCTTGCTTCTCCATGAGGCCAACTTCCATGAGTTGCTGGGTCAGGGTCTTGAGTCGGTCGATTTGATGGGCCATGGCCTGCCAGAGGGCTTGCATTTCATCTTCTGACACCATCTGATCTTCTAGCGCTTCAACTTGATGCTGGAGAGCGGTCAGCGGCGTCTTGATGTCGTGACCTAGGCTAGCCATGAGGCGGGTCTTGTCCTGCTCGCTTTGGCTGAGGGCCTGGAAACTTTGGTTGAGGTCTTGGATCATGAGGTTGATGTTGGCTGTCAGCGAGGCCAGTTCAGCCGGTGATTTAATGGTCTGAACTGGTTGGAAATCCTGGTCGGCCACCCGTCTCACATCTCGGCTCAGTCGCTGCAGGGATTTGACGCTGGGCTGAAGTAGGCAGAAGCCCACTAGGGCCCCTAGCAAATTAGCCCCTAAGGTCATCCAGATAATGATATAGGCCACATTCGGGGAGACTAACATTTGCTGCAGGCCCCACCAGACCAGCAGGAGGGCGCAGAGGGTGGAAGTAAGAAAGGCCAGGAAGACAAGTGAACGCAGCTTCATGATGGGTCACCTCCTAAGCGGTAGCCCAATCCCCAGACTGTCTCAATCTTAGGGTAGGGACGCTGACCTGCTAACTTGGCTAATTTATCGCGCAAGGAGTGGATATGGACATTAAGGGTATTGGCATCTTCCATATAATCGGTCTCCCAAATCTTGAGGAAGAGTTCTGATTTAGCGAAGACCCGACCGGGATTTTTGAGGAAGAGGGCCAGGAGCTGGAATTCCTTGAGTGAGAGTTGCAAGGGTTGGTCGTAGAGCGTGACGCGATGCTGGCCTTCATCGATGGCAAAGGGCGCATAGCTCAAAACCGACTGCCCCGCTTGCTTGGGCTGAATGCGACGCAAGAGATTTTTGACCCGCAAGGTGAGCTCCCGTGGGCTAAAGGGTTTGGTCAGGTAGTCGTCGGCTCCTAGGGTCAGGGAATAGATGCGATCGACCGCCTGATCCTTGGCCGTGATGAAAATAAAAGGCTGGTCTTCGCGTAATTGCAAGACGGCATCAATGAAGTCATAACCATCCATTTGGGGCATCATAATGTCCGTGATAATCAGATCGACGGCCTGAGCTCGGTAGTGGTCTAAGGCTTCCTGACCATTCATCGCGATCGTGACTTGATAGCCTTCCTTACTTAAGTAGCGGGTGACGATATCCAGGATGGCTGGCTCGTCGTCAACTAGGAGGATGTGGGTCATAGGGACCCTCCTTTCGATTAATGACTGAAATCAAAACCTGCTTGAAAGTAGCAGGGGCAATGCCATTATAGCATAGCTTGAGAGGGGAAGGGGTCAGCGACGCTTGCAGACCTTGAGCCCAAAGCACTTCAACCACCTGAAAGGACTTCAGGTGGTTGGGATGCTCGAAAGCTTATTTAAGGTCAGCTTGACCGAAGACTTCATGCGCTTCAACACAGTAGATTAAGACCTTGTTGTAGCCATCTGCCTTCAAACCATTAAGGTCATAGCTTTGTTCCATCATCTCATTGTCTACCGCACCGACTTCAACGGCTGTCTCTAATTTGCCGTCTTTGCTAAGGAGGACGTGGAGGTCAGGTGCCTTGTCGCTCTTGAAGTTGCTGAGTTTAAGTTGGTTCTTCTCGATGCTAACGGAACCCATGACCATCTTGCCATTGGCGCCCATGAGTTCGCCCATACGTTTCATAGCTTGGTCCATGGCCCCGTCAGAAAACTTGGTCAACATAGCAGAACCGAAGGTTTCATTGACTTGGTCGCAGTGGATGGTGAGGGTGTTGTATTGACTGAGGTCGACTTTGTCCAATTTGTAGCCTTGGATGGCACCCTTAGCATCGACCTTGCCTAATTTGAGGCCATGTTCTACATCGCCATCCTTGGTTAGGTAGGCATTGAGGTCAGGGGCTTCATCACTTGAAAAGCCGGTCAGTACTGCTTCCTTAGCGGTGACCTTGGCCATACCCATGACCTTGTGTTTTCCTTGACCCATTAATTGGCCGACAAGGGCTTGATTCATTTCGTCTTTTTGCTTATCTTCTGGCATTTGGCTGGATGATGCGCTGCTTTCCTCAGCTAAGACCACTTGGGATAAGCTGCCGGCTCCAAGACCTAGGCTAAGTAAGGCAACAAGGCTGAGTTTGGTTAGTGTGTGTTTGGTTGACATGGAAATCACTCCTTGGATTTATTTGATGACCTTACTATAGCGGGTGAAACTGAAGACTTCTTGAAGCAAGTATTAAGTCTTTCTTAACTTGTCGCTAACAATTTATTAAATTTGAGCCCGTTGACAGCTAGGCAAATGGAACCAGGCTTTTCAAGGACCCCTCGCTAAGTTATAATGAAAGGACCAGAAAGGGTGAAAACATGCAAGCTAGACAGAATGATCAAGCCAATCACTTACTATTTGAAGGCAAGGTGCGGGTCAGCCATGTCTTGGGTGTGCGCTTCTTAGGCGGCGTTCTCATGGCCTTGGTTATGTTCAGTGGTTTTATCCTCAGCCTACATTTCTTGGAAGCAGTAGGCTTGTGGCAGGAGGATCTGAAAGGCTGGAGTGTGGCTTCCTTCATAATCTCGGGCATCCTGATTTGGATGCTGGGTGACTGGCTCCACAATAAGCTTTGGGAGCGGCCGGTTCGTATTTTGGACTTAGGCGACCAAGCCTGCCTACAAGTCGGCCGTGACCAGGCCTACTATAAGTGGCAGACTCTTCGTAAGGTCAGAGCCTATCGCTTCTACTCTAGACGTGGTCAGGTCAGTACCTATAACCTAGTCTTGGTCTTTGAGGGTCGCACCTATCGTTTCTCTTCATCGGATAAGAGTATGGTGGCCCTGAGCGATCTAGGTCAAGCCCTCCAGGCCTATCTAAAGCAGGGATAAGCCATTAGAAGTAGCAGGTCAGGCCTTGTGCCTGGCCTTTTCTCATGGGATTCTTTCCAAGTAGGGCTAGGCTTCTCAAGCGGCGTTAGCTAAGTTATAATGAGAAGGTAAGGAAGGGTGATAAGATGCAATATCGAAATTCGAATAGAGAGGAAAAGCTACTCTTTGAGGGAAAGCTTCGGGTCAGCCATTTATTTGGCCTACGCTTCTATAGCGGTGTTGTCATCGCCATCCTCATGGCCTTCTTATTTGCCTATGGCGTACATTGGCTCATCACTTGGGGACTATTGAATCGGGACTTGCAGAAATGGAGCCAAGCCTATGCGCTAGTGACAGCACTTCTATGCTTGGGCTTGGGTTTCTGGCTCTATGATTGGATCTGGAAGCGGACGGTGCGTATTGTGGACTTGGGAACTCAAGTCTTGGTGCAAGTAGGTAGCCGAGTGGATTGCTATGACTGGCGGGAGCTCCGCCGTGTCAAGCCATCCCAGCTTCGCAATAAATCACGTCGCCTAGTCGTGGTTAGCCTAGTCTTGGTCTTTGAGGACCGCACCTACCGCTTGTCTTCATCCGATAAGACCATGGGCGCCCTGATGGAGCTGGGTCAAGAGTTTCAGGTCTATTTAGATCAGAGAGGGGCCTAGCGTGTATGATTATTGCTAAAAGCAAGCCCTTGGCTCCAGGCCAAGAAGGCCTGGTGATGACCTTGGATTGTCGGGTGTCTTATTTTTTGGGCGCTAAGGCCCTATCCTTCATTCTCGTCTACTCTATCTTGACGCCTGTGAGTCTAGACTTGGCCAAGAGATTGAACTTGAACCCTAGGAGTTGGCTAGCTACTTTAATCTTCTTAGTGGCAGTCATTCTGGGCTGGTTGCTCTACAATAGCTTATGGAAACGCTCAGTCACCATCTACGATCGGGGCCAAAGTCTGGAAATCCTGATTAACCACAAGCTCTATCGCTATGATTGGACTAGCCTGCGTCGTGTCAAGACTTTCAACGCACCCAAACGTCATGGTGGAATCTTCAGCAAGACGGCAGTCCTCAAATTTCATGGCCGCAGCTTCTACCTGACCTCAGATGACCAGGTAGCTAAGCTAGAGTGGCTGATTCAATATTTAGAAAAGGGCCTGAAGCGATCCCAAAAAGGAGGCCTAGGCCCAAATGACAAGTAAAAACAAGTATCTACTGAATAAAGTCAAGTTAAGGGTCAGTCGCTTTGTCGGCCAACGCTTGCTCTCTATTCTGGTCTTGCTAGGTCTAGCACAACTAGGCATCAAGGACCTTGTCAATTTCTTGTTGGACTTGGACCTCTACCCGCGCGATAATCAATATGGACCCTTATTGTTCGTTGTGTTACTGCTCCTACTATTTTTCCTGGCCAATGCCTTCTATAATTTTCTCTGGACGCGAACCGTTACCATAGAAGATTTGGGAGATAAGGTTCGGATTGAGCTGGGCAGTCGTCACTATCTCTTGCCCTGGTCTAGCCTACGCAAGGTGCGTTTGGATCGAACCACCAATCGGGGCAAGTTGGTTAGCGTGGATTTAATCTTAGTCTTTGAAAGCCGCTCTTTCCGTCTGACCAAGGACCAGCCCGTAGCCCCTCTCAGTGACTTAGAAGCTTATATGCAAGCCAAGTTAAAAAAGCAAAATCTTAAAACAAAAGCCTGACTCTCAGTCAGGCTTTTTGCTTGGTTTAATTCTTAGGGTGAAGGCTGGCTCAAGTTTGGCCCTGCTTTATAATTTTTGTTAATATTCTCATCTTTTTTAGTAGAAGATAGGCAATTTGATGCCAGAGGGTGTATAATGAAAGCGAAGACAGGTCGTTGATCATGCGACCGAATGAGGAGGGACTCCACTACCATGACCAACAGCAAGCAACGCCCCAATGTGGTGCTTATTGTCGTCGACCAGATGCGGGCCGACGCCTTAGGGATTAACCAGGGGCCTGATTTTCTCTCAACCCCAACCTTAGATATGATGGCCAGCCAAGGTTATAATTTCGTCAATGCCTATTCGCCGGTGCCCTCCTGTGTGCCGGCTCGGGCAGCTCTCTTGACTGGCTTGGACCAGGCCAATTCAGGACGGGTGGGCTACGAAGACCAAATGCCTTGGAATTTCACCCAGACCCTGCCCCAGACCTTCCGGGATGCCGGCTACCAAACCCAATGTATCGGCAAGATGCACGTCTACCCAGCCCGCAAGCGTCTGGGCTTTGACCATGTGACCCTGCACGACGGCTACCTCCATGTCGATCGCCACTATGATGGGGCTTATGGGGCTTCCTTTGAACAGTCCAGTGACTATCTCAAATTCCTCAAGGCCCAGTTGGGGCCTCAAGCCGATCTCATGGACGACGGCCTCAATTGTAATTCCTGGATGGCCCGGCCTTGGCCTTATGCAGAGGCTCTCCATCCAAGCAACTGGCTGGTGACCGAAGCTATTGAATTCCTCAAGACCAAGGATCCAACTGTGCCTTTCTTCCTCAAGTTGTCCTTTGAGAAGCCACATTCGCCTTTTAATCCGCCTCAGTATTATTTCGATATGTATTATCAACTCTTGGGCCAGGAATGGGATCGCCATCTAGGGGATTGGGAGCAGCTAGTGGATGCTGTTCCTAGCATTGATAGTAAAAAAGGGCGCCTCAAGCCCGACGATCAACGGCGCTTGCTGGCAGGCTACTATGGCTTGGTGACCCATCTGGACCATCAGATTAGTCGCTTCCTGACGGCTTTGGAAGAGTTCGGCCATGCTCAGGATACTCTCTTCTGGTTTGTCTCTGACCATGGCGACCAACTAGGGGAGCATGACCTCTTCCGCAAAGGTTATCCTTATCAAGGTAGCATCCAAATTCCTTCCTTTATCTATGATCCTGGCCATCTGATTGCCGCCTACCACCATACTATTCCGCAGCTGGTTAAGATTCAAGACATCTTCCCATCCTTGGTAGACCTGGTCTTGGGCCAGCAAGTGGCCACGGACGGTCGCAGCGTGCGCCAGCTCTTGCTTGGTCAAATTGACGGCTGGCGGACCGATATCCATGGGGAACATGTTCTAGGCCAAGATTCCAGTCAATTTGTCCTCAATGAACGTTATAAGTTAATCTGGTATCCGGTTCAGGATCGTTATCAACTCTTCGACTATGTGGCCGATCCTTATGAGCAGGTCAATCTCTATGACCAGACCGACTATGCGCCCGTAGTCTTGGAGCTGACTCAGAAGCTGGTTGCCTACTTAGCCAATCGTGAAGAGGGCTTTGTTGCGGATGGACGTTTAGTGGCGCGGCCCCTGTCAGCCCTAGTGACCACCTTGGCAGCCGCCCGGCGTGGGGATGTCATGGGCTATCCCCGTCAGGAGGGCTAGTCATGGAGTGGGTCGAGTTACAAGCAGGGCACTTCCAAATGGGGGCGCCCCTAGGTCAGGGTTTTGTAGAGGACTATGAGGCCCCGGCTATTCCCATGCAAGTGGCGGCCTTCTCGGTGGCTACAACGCCTGTCACTAACCAGGAATTTGCTGAATTTGTGGCGGCCACTGGCTACCAGACCATTGCCAGTCGGACGGGAGGCTCCCTGGTTTTTGAAGCCCTCCTGTCAGAAGACCTAGAAGCCAAGGCCCCACGGGTGCCGGGCACGCCTTGGTGGCGGGTAGTGGCGGGCGCCGACTGGCTCCATCCTTTTGGACCTGAAGGCCCCCTTGCCACAGACGTCTTGGCTGACCACCCGGTGGTCCATGTCTCCTTGGCCGATGCCCTAGCTTACTGTCAGTGGGCAGGGGTGACTTTGCCCACTGAAGCCCAGTGGGAGTATGCGGCTCGGGCTGGCCGGACCACGACCTTTCCTTGGGGCCAGGAGCTAGAAGCCGATGGGTGCTATCATGCCAATACCTGGCAGGGGGACTTTCCTGGTTTTAATAGCCAGGCGGACGGCTACTTGGGCACGGCGCCGGTCAAGACCTACGCCCCTAATGACTGGGGGCTCTATCAGGTCATCGGCAATGTCTGGGAATGGTGCGTCAATCCCCGCTATCAACTTTTGCAGGATTTTAAGCAGGCCCAGCCTCTTCCAAGTCTAGCGGACTTGAAAGGGGAGTACGCCATTCGCGGCGGTTCCTTCCTCTGTCATGCCTCTTACTGCCAGCGCTATCGCCTAGGGGCCCGCAATGGGGCGGACGCCTTGGTGACGGCCAGCCATATTGGTTTCCGTTGTATCAAATAAGCTGTCACAAGACCTCTAAGTTTGAAGGGTCTTGTGGCATTTTTTGTCTTCTAAGATAAGACAGAGCAAGAATTGTTGTAATGCAAGAAATGTCTTGACAAAAAGCTAGACAGCGCCTTGTAATGCGCTTACATAAGGGGTATAATAAGCTTGTAGGAAGGAGGAACTACTATGGAACTAGGCAAGTTAGCAACAGAACAAGCCAACCCCCTGTCGCAGGCCATTGAGACCCTGTCAGTGGCCGAAATCACCCAGCGCATGAATCAAGAAGATCAAGGAGTCCCCTTAGCCGTCAGGCAATCCTTGCCAGAGATTAATGCCTTTATAGAAGCCCTGGTACCCATTATGGCTCAAGGCGGTCGCCTCTTTTATATAGGGGCAGGAACTTCAGGCCGACTAGGTCTCTTGGATGCCTCGGAATGTCCCCCAACCTTTGGTGTCGCCCCTGATCGAGTCCAAGCCCTGATGGCTGGTGGCTTAGAGGCCATGACCCAGGCCGTTGAAGGGGCGGAAGATGACCAAGCAGCAGCGGTCCAGGACTTGGCCGCCCTCGAACTATCAGCCAAAGATGCCTTAGTCGGTATCGCAGCCTCAGGCCGCACCCCCTATGTGGTGGCTGCTTTACGTTATGCTAAGGAGCAGGGCGCTTTGACGGCGGGCCTTGCTTGTGTTAAGGAGGCCGAGATTAGCCAGTGGGCAGATTATCCAATCGAAATTCCAGTGGGACCAGAAATTATTACCGGCTCTAGCCGACTTAAGGCGGGGACGGCGCAAAAGTTGGTGCTCAATATGATTTCCACCACTGCCATGATTCAATTAGGTAAGGTCTATCAAGGTTACATGGTCGATGTCCAAGCCACTAACCAGAAATTGATTGACCGCGCCCATCGTATTATTGCCGCCACAAGCGGTTTGTCCTTGGAGCAGGCAGCGACTTATTTTCAAGCAGCCCAGGGCCAGGTCAAATGCGCCATCCTTATGGCCTTAACGGGTTGTGATTTGGCGGGTGCTCAAGCCCTCTTGGCTGATAATCAAGACCACATTGCCCAGGCTATCCAGGCCAGCCAGCAGTCAGTAAATAAGCAAGATCAAATTAAGGAGGTATTACCATGAATGAATTAGCAAGTCGAATTCTATCCCTAGTGGGAGGCAAGGACAATGTCCTGGCCAATGCAACCTGTATGACGCGTCTGCGCCTGACCCTGCGCGATCTATCCCTAGTGGACCAAGAGGCCCTCAGGCAAGTGGATGGGGTCATGGGCCTAGTCATCCAAGACCAAGTGCAAGTCATCCTAGGACCGGGCAAGGTCAATCAAGTTGGGTCAGCCTTTGCCCAATTAACAGGTCTCAGTCTGGGCTATGAAGAGCTAGCAGCAGACCAAGTGGCTAAGGCCAACAAAGACCAGCAAAAGGCTAAGTATGACAAGCCCCTGCAACGCTTCTTGCAACGGATTGCCAATATCTTCATTCCTTTACTGCCGGGGATTATTGCAGCCGGTATGATTAATGGGATTGCCAATGTCATCAATGTCTCCAACCAGAATGCCTGGGCCGGCGAATGGTGGTTCCAAGCCATTCGGACCATGGGGTGGGCCCTTTTCGCCTTCTTGCCAATCTATGTGGGCATGAATGCGGCCAAAGAATTCAAGGGCAGTGCTGTTCTGGGTGGCATGGCCGGGGCATTGTCCGTGGCAGTTCCAAGCATGCCTCTCTTAGCTAAGGTGGCAGATGCGCCAATTCTTCTTCCAATAACTAATAAGGCCTTCTCACCAGGGGCTGGTGGGCTCCTAGCCGCCCTCTTTATGGGGATTTTCTTCGCCTACCTAGAGCGGGCCATTCGTCGTATCATGCCCGATCTTTTGGACACCTTCTTCACGCCACTCCTAACCGTCGTAGTCGGGGTGCTGGTATCGGTCATTGTCATTCAACCGCTGGCAGCCCTAGTGACGGACGGGATTTATGCTAGCTTAGATTATTTCTATACCCAATTGGGTGCCCTCGGTGGCTTCCTCCTCTCCGTTGGCTTCTTGCCACTGGTTTCTGTGGGGCTCCACCAAGCCTTAACGCCAATTCATACCATGCTGAATAATCCGCAAGGGCCAACGGCCGGGGTCAACTATCTCTTGCCAATTCTTATGATGGCAGGGGGCGGTCAGGTCGGCGCGGGTCTGGCCCTCTACCTCAAATCACGCAACAAACGCCTGAGACAATTGACTCGTGACTCCTTGCCAGTCGGCATTCTCGGGATTGGTGAACCCATGATGTATGCCGTGACCCTGCCACTAGGTAAACCATTTATTACGGCCTGCTTAGGTTCAGGTTTGGGGGGCGTTCTAGCGGTCCTCTTCCATCTAGGGGCTGTCTCCCAAGGGGTATCCGGTCTCTTCGGCTTGCTGATTATGGTGCCGGGCACACAAATCTCCTATGTCATCGCCATGCTAGGAGCTTATCTAGGTGGCTTTGTCTTGACCTGGTTCTTCGGGGTGGATGAAGCTCGGATTGCTCAAGTCTATGGTGGCGATAGTCAATGAAAGGACAGGTAGTCGGCTTTTCCTTCTATAGTAATCAGTCGCTAGACGACAACCTGGCTCGGATTGATCGTTTTAGTCAGCAGGGCCTTGGCCACGCCTTTACCAGTCTTAACCTAAGCCCTCATTATAAGCCGGTTGAGCTAGACCTAATCATGGCGGCCTGCCACGAAAAAGGGGTCCAGGTCATGGCAGATATTAATGAGGCCAGCCTGGATTGTTATGGCCTGGACCGCCTGCAAGCCTGGGGCTTTGGCTCCTTGCGAGTAGATGCCGGACTGACCCCTCAGCAGATGGCCGTCCTCAGCCAGTCCAGTCACCTGGTCCTTAATGCTTCGACCCTTACGGAGACCTTGCTAGAAGAATTAGCTCAAGCAGGGGTCGATTTGAGCCGGGTCTGGGCTACCCATAACTATTATCCCAAGGTCTATAGTGGCCTCAGCCATGCCTATGTTCTGGCCCAAAATCAAAGACTGCATGCCTTAGGCATTCCTTGTCTAGCCTTCGTCAGTGGCCAGGTAGCTAGGGGGCCTTACTTTGATGGCCTCTGTACAGTCGAGCAGACCCGCCAGTGGCCAAGTCAGCAGGCAGCTCTTTATCTCCTATCGCAATGTCAGGTTGACCGGGTCTACATAGGGGATTGTGATGTCAGTCAAGATCAATTGAGACGCTTGGCCAGCCTTAATGATGGCTTGGTAGACTTGCGGGCTCAGGCTCCGCAAGCCTTGCTAGATCAGGTCTGGTCCAATCGACCGGATGCCAGTGATTGGGTCATTCGGGCCTCGGAAACCCGTCAAGCCTTGCGTGGGCAAGAAGTAGTGGGCCAGCCTGGCCCTCGCCAGCGAGGGGACCTAGTCCTGGGCCGGGCCAACTATGGTAGCTACGCCAATGAATTGGAAATTTGCCTGACAGACTTGCCAACGGATGACCGCCAGGCCATTGTTGGCCAGGTGGCTAGCTCAGATCTAGGCCTTCTGGACTATATTCGGGGCGACTGGTCTCGCTTTCGTTTGTCACTGAGCGAATAAAACAACCCCCATTGTGGCTAGCATAAGGCCATAATGGGGGTTGAATATTTAAGGAAAAATGCCAAAGTGAAAAGGTTTGCACTATGAGAAGTTCTCTCATCGTAGCCTGAGTCACATAAAGATTCTTATTTGAAGTTTGTGTTATCACGTAAATGAAAGCGGATAAAGGCAGGAGTGCGACAATTATTACTGAACTATAATAATTGTATTAAGTTCACCCCTAAATAATGGAGTCTAGTCAAATATGATGATATACTAAAGATATCGACTGGAGAATAAGCGAAATATTTTTATGTGAAAGAAGTGATCAAATGCGTAGAGAAATACCAAAAGCAACTGTGAACCGGCTTCCTATTTACCATCGTTATTTACGATTTTTACAGAATGCCGGTAAGAAGCGGATCTCATCTACTGAACTCAGTGATGCGGTGAAAGTAGACAGTGCGACCATTCGTCGTGACTTCTCATACTTTGGCGCCTTGGGCAAACGGGGCTATGGCTATGATGTTGATTACTTATTAGACTTCTTCACCAAGACCCTCAACCAAGATCGTCTGACATCGGTTGCTCTCATCGGGGTAGGGAATCTGGGGAATGCGCTCCTCCATTATAACTTCCGCAAGAATAATAATGTGAGAATCGGGGCGGCCTTCGAAGTAGACCCTAAATTGATTGGGACCATTCAATCAGGAGTTCCTGTCTATTCCATTGATGAATTGTCAGAACAATTAGAAGCCCAAGGAATTGAAATTGCGCTCTTGACCGTACCGCAAGAAGAGGCAGCAGAAGCTGTAGAACGTTTGGTGGCAGCAGGCATCAAAGGGATTCTCAACTTCACGCCATTGCGTTTCGATGTGCCAAGTCATGTTCGTATGCAACATGTGGATTTAACCAATGAGTTGCAAACCTTGATTTATTTCATCGACAGCAACATGCATCAGCATGATGACTTTGTTGATTTCCGCAGACATTAAAATAGAGGCGACTAGGACTGGGTCCTGGTCGCCTTTGTTTTGTCTATAGCTATAAGGAGGAGCCTTCTTGGGCCAGTAGCTGAGCCGCTGGAATATCGACGGGAGCCCAGTCTAGGCTCATGAGGTCTTGGGGCTGGACCCAACGGCTAGCCTGGTGCTCGAGCAGGGTCAGACTGCCAGATAGAATCTTAGCCTTGTAGACTGCTAGCTGGATAGTGGCGAATTCATAGGCGTACTCTGCTGTCGTCACCCAGTCACCGACTTCAATTTCAAGGGTCAGTTCTTCCTTAATTTCCCGTGCCAGAGCTTGGGCTTCTGTCTCGCCAGCTTCTAGCTTGCCGCCGGGAAATTCCCAGAGTCCGGCTAGGCTCATTTCTTGGCCACGCTGTAGGCAGAGGACCTGGCCATCTTGGATAATGGCGGCACCTACTACACGAATGATTTTGCCTGTCTTTGTCATGTCAATCCCTCCACTTTTCTTCACTTCTATCCTAGCGCGTCCGGTCTCAATCGTCAAGATCGCCGCTTTTGTCAAAGCCAAAATAGCAAGTGTTTTTTTCTTGCTTTTTTGGCAGCTTATCTCTATAATAGTAAGAGTAATATAACCATTGACTTCATAAGGGAGTAACTAGAGCCTAGCTCGTTGGTATCAACAAATATGTAGCATCTGCTGCTGGTACTGACTGAAATAGTGAGACTTATGCTGATTCACTCGTTGGGTGGCGGCATAGGTCTTTTTTTACAAGCTGGGGCGGCCAGTATGAAGGAATGGATCAAATAGGAGGTTACTATGTCAACAAAATTATCAGCCTATAACCAAGAGGCGCAAGCCGTCATTGACAGCTTAGAAAGCCATGTTGAGACGGGCTTGACAGCTGCAGTGGCTGCGCAACGCTTGGAAGAGTTCGGTCCTAATGAACTCAAGGCCGAAGCTCATTCAACCCTCTTGCAGAAGTTTATTGAGCAATTCAAGGACTTCATGATTATCATCCTCGTGATTGCGGCGGCTGTCTCCTTCGTGGCCAGCCACGAGTGGCACGACGCGGTCATCATTCTCCTAGTGGTGGTGCTTAACGCCATTATGGGGGTAGTCCAAGAAGCCAAGGCTGAAGAAGCCATTGACGCCCTCAAGGAAATGGCCTCACCTGACGCTCGCGTTCGCCGTGATGGCAATGTCATGACCGTTAAGTCTCATGACTTGGTGCCAGGCGATATCGTCTTATTGGAAGCTGGAGATATTGTACCAGCGGATATGCGTTTGATTGAAGCCAACTCACTCAAGGTTGAAGAAGCAGCCTTGACTGGGGAATCGGTGCCAGTTGATAAGGACATCAGCGTGATTGCAGAAGAAGGTGCCGGGATTGGGGACCGCCATAACATGGTCTTCTCTAGCACCAATGTGACTTACGGTCGTGCCTTAGCCATTGTAACGGCAACCGGGATGAATACCGAAGTCGGCCATATCGCTAGCATGTTAGCCAGTGCTGAGAAAACCAAGACCCCATTGCAACGCGACCAAGACCGTTTGGGTAAGACCTTGACTATTATGATCTTAGTCATTGCGGCTGTGACCTTCATCGTTGGTTTGTTGCGTGGCCGTCAGATTCCCGACATGCTCTTAGTGTCTATCTCCTTGGCCGTGGCTGCCATCCCTGAAGGCTTGCCAGCCATTTCAACCATTATCCTCTCTATCGGGACTCAAACTATGGCAGATCGTAAGGCCTTGGTTCGGACCTTGCCTGCCGTTGAGACCTTGGGTGGGACCCAAATTATCTGTTCCGATAAGACGGGGACCTTGACCCTTAACAAGATGACCATTGAAAAAGCCTACTATGATGGGGTTCTCCACAATGCCTCTGAAGACTTAGATTTAGATTTGCCGCTCTTACGTTCCATTGTCTTGGCTAACGACACGGAGGTGGACGCCGAAGGTAATTTGATCGGGGATCCAACTGAGACTGCCATGGTTAAGTTTGCCTTAGACAAGGGCTATCCTTTGGCTGAACGCTTGGCTAGCTTCCCACGGGTGGGCGAGATTCCATTTGACTCTACCCGTAAATTGATGACGACAGTCCACCCGCTAGCGGATGGTCGCTACCTGGTAGCCACCAAAGGGGCGCCAGACCAATTGCTCAAACGCTGCCTTCATAAGGACTTTGGCGGCCAGGTGACCGACTTGACCGATGCTGATCGCCAAGCCATCTTGACCGAAAATACAGGCATGGCGCGTCAGGCCTTACGTGTCTTGGCAGGGGCTTATAAGATTATTGATCAATTGCCTAGCAAGTTCGAATCTGAGGAATTAGAACATGACTTAATCTTTGCTGGTTTGGTCGGGATGATTGACCCTGAGCGTCAAGAAGCTGCGGATGCCATTGCCGTAGCCAAAGGGGCCGGCATGCGGACCGTCATGATTACCGGTGATCACGCTGAAACCGCGCAAGCCATTGCGGAACGTCTGGGCATCTTGAATCCAAACGAAGACAACCACCATCACGTCATGACCGGGGCCGAACTCGATGCTATTTCTGATCAAGAATTAGAAGCGCGTGTTCAAGACTTGTCAGTCTATGCTCGTGTATCACCTGAGCACAAGGTGCGCATTATCAAGGCTTGGCAGTCTAAAGGTAAGACGGTGTCCATGACCGGGGACGGAGTCAACGATGCGCCTTCCCTCAAACAAGCAGATATCGGGGTCGGTATGGGGATTACCGGGACCGAAGTGTCCAAGGGTGCCTCTGACATGGTCCTAGCAGACGATAACTTTGAAACCATCGTTGTGGCGGTTGAAGAAGGGCGTAAGGTCTTCGCCAACATCCAGAAGGCTGTCCAATATCTCTTGTCAGCTAACTTGGGTGAGGTCATTACCCTCTTCGTAGCCACCTTAATAGGTTGGACCATCTTGCAACCTGTTCATATCTTATGGATAAACTTAGTGACAGACGTCTTCCCAGCCATCGCTTTGGGGATGGAAAAAGCCGAGCCAGATGTGATGAATCGTCCGCCACGGACTAAGGAGTCTAGCTTCTTATCTAACGGCATCTTGCCAAGTATCCTCTACCAAGGGGTCTTGGAAAGTGCCTTGACCCTCTTCATCTACTGGTTAGCCCGTCAATGGTACCACCAAGAAAACTTGGCCGAAACCATGGCCTTTGCGACCTTAGGTTTGATTCAACTCTTCCATGCTTTCAACGTCAAGTATGTCTTCACCTCTCTCTTTACAGGGAAAGCTTTCGATAATAAGTTCCTTAACGGCGCAGCCCTCTTGTCGGCTGTCATGTTACTAGGCGTTATCGTCATTCCAGGCATCAACGACTTCTTCGACGTGACCGCGCCTACCTTGCCACAATGGGGCTTGGTACTAGCTGTATCCTTCAGCATCATCGTGCTAGTCGAACTCATCAAGTGGGGCCTACGCGCTAGTGGCCTAGCTGACAAGTTAAGCAAACAAGAAACCAAATAAGAATTAGGCCTGCCACCTCTGACTTAGCTCAGAGGTGGCTTTTTTTGTTGAAGTGCCCAGACAAAGGCGCCAAAATAGCCCGAAAGGAGGTAAAAAAAGCGCGTCACGTCGCATTGGGAACCCGCCATGACGCGTTGGGCCTCCAACACGACGTGG
>NZ_CAUQPN010000007.1:0-112485 GCF_963520105.1 uncultured Abiotrophia sp. | reverse complement strand
GACTAACAAAGAGCTGGCCACCCCCGCGATGGCTAAGCCAAGTTGGTAGGGTCAGTCCCACCATTTCGGCCATGGCTAGACAGAGCAAGGGCAGAGCGAAAATAGCCGACTGCCAGAAACGACGCCAGAGGGCTGCTTGGTGGCTGGCCTTGGCTTGGGCCGCTTGATCCGCCTCTTGCTGGATTTGCGCCTGGCTAGCTCCAGCTTGATCTGCTAGGACCTGGGCTTGATAGCCGGCCTCTGCCACGGTTTGGCAAATTATTTCTTCATTAATAGCGCCTGGCTGGTAGGTCACCGACAGGACTTCAGTGGCCAGATTGACGCTAGCCGCGCTGACTTCTGGCAGGCTGCCGACTGCAGACTCAATATTGGCCGCGCAAGAGGCACAGGACATGCCTGTCAGGGCGAAGTTTTGCGTAACTTGGGGCAGGACCAAATCATAACCGGCCGCCTGGACCGCTGCCTGCAAGTCTAGGGGGCTGACACTCCCTTCTGTCTCCAGGCTGACTTTTTCAGTTGCTAAATTCACTTGTGCTGACTTGACGCCCGTTACGGCCTGCAGGGCCACTTCCACTGCATGGGCACAAGAAGCGCAAGACAAGCCTTGAACCGCATATTCTTGTGACATGGTCATCACCTTCCTTAATCTCATTTTTAAGATTACAAGTGTAATCCACATTTCTAGTATAACACTTTAGATTACATTTGTAAACCCCTCTTTTTTCTCAGACTTAAGACCGATTTTACTCTTTATGACAGAATATCCCTTGACGCATTATACTATGCGTTGTATAGTATAGGTGTAGAAAGGAAGAACGCCTATGGAAGCTCAACTCAAGCGTGGCCTTTTGGAAGTCTGTGTATTGGCCGCCCTGCGCCAAGAAGACTCCTACGGCTACAAAATTGTCAAAGATGTTTCGGATTACATTCCTATCTCCGAATCCACCCTCTACCCCATCCTCAAGCGACTGGAAGCCAACCAGGCGGTGGCTGCCTACTCGATTGAGCATAAGGGACGCCTACGCAAGTACTACCGCCTGACCCATGTCGGCCACAGTCAAATCCAGAACTTTCTTCAGGACTGGGACGCCGTCATGAAAGCCTACCACTTTATCCTAGGAGATGATCGACATGAATAGATACGACTTCAAACACCAACTAGCCCGACGCTTGTCCGGCCTACCCGAGGAAGAACTGGCCACCACCCTGTCCTTCTTCGACGAAATGATTGATGACCGCCTAGACGAAGGCATGACCGAGGACCAAGCCGTAGCGGACTTGGGTGACTTAGATGAAATTGCCAACCGGATTCTAGCGGAAATGTCACCCTTTGAGCGGGTCAAGCAAAAACTCAAACCCAAACGCCCTATTTCGGGTGGCCAATGGGTCTTGATTGCCCTGACCTTCCCTATCTGGTTGCCACTTATTATAACGGTCGGCGCTATAGGCTTTGCCTTGGTATTGGTGATGGCATCCCTACTTTTCGCCTTCTATGTCACGGTCTTTGCCCTTATTTTCGGCGGTGCATTCATAGCGGTGACCAGCCCCTTCACCTCCGGTTTCAACCTGGTGAATGCCCTCTTCAACTTCGGGGCAGGTCTTTCCCTAGTCGGTCTAGGTCTCCTATTCTTGCCATGGGCCCAACGCGGCTTCCGCAATCTCAACCATCGACTGCGCTGGATTCACTCTCGTCGCGACTAGACTCACCTAGAAAGGAGCTTATTTATGAAAAACCTGACCAAAATCGCCATTTTACTCATTATCATTGGTCTCTTGTCCATTGGGACGGCCTTCGCCCTATCGGGTGGCGACCTGACCCGCTTCAGTATGGCCGGAACGCCAGAGAACAAGCAATACCAAGCCTCAGCTAGCGATGTGACCGAGTTGGTTGTCAATGCTTCGATTGCTGATGTGACCGTCACAGGCGCTGACCAATCCGACATCAAGATTGACTATACCGAAGATCGTAGCATCAACTATAACATCAAGCAAGAAGGCTCCCGCCTGATTATGCAATCCAAGGGTCAGTTCTTCTTCTTCAATTTCTGGGTCTTCAACCCCTTCGGCATTTTCAACTCCCACAAGATTAACATTACGGTGCCTAAGGAGTTGGCCGCCAAAGTGGACGTCAAATCTTCAACTGGGTCCATCACCGTCCGCGACCTTAACCTCAAGGACAACCTCAAACTCGACGACTCGACTGGCGACATCCAGCTAGAAAAGGTTAAGGTTAGCAAGGATATTAACGTCTCTGCCTCGACGGGTAAGATTAGCCTTGACCAGGTTTCCGGCCAAAACTTTGACCTATCTGCTTCAACGGGTGATATCCGCACCAAGCAAACCCAGGCTAGTGGTACGACCTTCAAGGCCAATAGTTCAACTGGGGAAGTGGACATTCAGGACTTGAATGACGTGTCAGACATTGATCTCTCCTCCTCAACGGGTGATATCAAGGCCAAGATTCAAGGCAAACGCAAGGACTATCAAATCGACACCAAGACCATGGGCAACAAAACCCAAGAGAACGAAGGCGCCAGCAAGAAATTCAAGGCCCATTCGTCAACTGGTAATGTTAACGTCCAATTCTCGGAATAATAGAAATCAAAAAAGAGGCCCTAGGGCCTCTTTTTTTGTCTGCCTGCTTCTGGCTTGTTCTGGCTTGGCCACGGCGACCGCTCTAGGCAAAGTTAGGCCCTTGTGGCGGACCGGCTTCAGCCAGCCTACGGCTGTCTTCCGCCTTGGCGGTCTATGGTGGCCTAAGTCGCTTTGCTCCAAGGCCACTCATACGCCCGCCATCCTAATGCCACAAGGGCTACTTTACCCCGCAGCCTCCGCGGCCAAGCCTATTAATTATTGTATCCAACCTCACCACTTATTTCTAAAAAAATGTTTAAACGATAAATGAACTACTTCTTTATACTGTTTCTGTAGTATAGCAATAAGTATTTAAAAGATAGGAAAATCTTACACTAACTATATCTCTCTGACACTGTTTTCGCGATATGTGCAATCTCTGGATATATGAATCCTTCATCTATTCCAATATATTTCAGCTGCTTAAGGATCTCCTCTTTTTTTTCCGAAGGAATTTCAATTTCACAAAGGTTGGTGACAGAGGACTTGATTGAATCGTCTACTTTTTTTTGTATTTCTTCTAGGGCCTTTCCACTAACTGTGATATAGCTAGGAACAATAAATGCCCCTCTTTGATTTTTGATTCTTTCATTAATTTTGGATGACTTAACTACATAACTCTTTAGTATGTCTTCATAAATTGCGTATGGAAAATTCAAGGGTTCGGTAACACCTGAGTATAATCTTAATTTATCAAGGAAATCGACTATAATATCTAGTATGAATCGTAACATAATTTTTTGATATCCAGATAAATTTAGTTCATTCTTGCCTTGGTTCCTTAGATAGTTAATAAATTTGTAAGAGCTATCTACCTTTTCTATATAATCTACTATATTATCCTTAACTTCCTCTATCTCCCCACCCTCTTCGATATTATCTTCTTTCTCAGTGTCTTGCTGAACAACAAAAGGTATATCAGGTTCTTCTAATCCAAGAATTCTTTTATTCATTTGAGACCTGTTATTTTTGAATTCATCATCGAATATATCCTTAATGCCATCAACGGTAATTTCTCTACTACATACCCTTTTATATAAAGTTGATTCATTTGGAACCTCTTTTCTAAAAACAGAAAAGAGTCTAATAAAACGGTCAATATCTACCTTATCTATAAAACTTAAGGCTGTTTGCAAAGCAATTTCTTTCTCAAAATAGTGTTTCTCCCTTGATATATCTGACCCATAAATATATACCATTCCATTTTCTTGACTGTCACCGTAACACGCAAAAAATAATCCCACTAAAGGATTCGAACTAAGATCTAAGATATTCGTCACCGCTCCATAATGCTGAACTTCAACAATTTGTTCAAACACTTTACTACCGAATGTTTGAATGGGCCACCCTAATTCTTCAAATAACTCAAGATAATAGTTTTTTGATCCAACTTCTAGCATTTTTTTATGTTGACCTCGATAAATACCTGGGACTCTATTGTCAAATTTTCCATTTTCACCTCTATAGTATATATTGTAATCACTCCCTTTTTCGTCCCTTTCCCTCATTAGTTTTTCTATTTTCTCCATATATTGAACAAGCGATTTAATTTTGCATACCATTATAATTCTTATCCCCCTAAAAATAGAATGCTATTCACGATATAGATACACGTTATCATATAATCTAGGTCAAATCAGAAATATAAGTAAGGTGCTCCAATAATAAGATTCCATTCATTTTGAATTTTTTGCATATGTATTCTGAATTATAGATTCCCAAACTTATGTTAGTTTTCCAACTCATTGTAGGTCCAGTTAACGACCTTATGTACTCTCAAAAAAATTGCAGGATATGATAATTATCAACAACTCATACGGCTTCACCCTTGGACTTATGACTTTTACTTACAGTCTTATTATAGTCCTCACAAAGAAAAAAACAAGGGCTTACATGGCTTAAATATAGACGATTTGTGTCTCATTCTAGACTAATTCCCCCTAACTTTGCCACTACCTTAAGGAAATTGGGGCGGTCAAAGACTTGCGCCAGGGGCTCAATTTTTAACGCTAGTCCCCAGCCTTGACCTGGTCGGGTGCGGGCAAAGTGGCCCTTGTGGCCTGAAGGATGACGGGCGTATGAGTGGCCTTGGAGCGCAGCGACTTAGGCCACCATAGCCCACCAAGGCGGAAGACTCGCCCGGCGAGGCTGGAGCCGGTCCCGCCACAAGGGCTCCACTTTGCCCTAAGCACCCGACCAGGCCAAGGCAGTTCAAGCCACACAAAAAAGGACCCAGCCCCTAACAAAGAGGCTGGGTCCTTTTTAAAACTAATCAAATGCTGGCATTAACTCTGGGTTCTGAGTGGTTTGGAAGGAGACCTGACCCTCTTGGTCAGGTTGGGCTGTGGCTTCCAAAATATAGGCATGATTGTGCCGCTTAACGAAGGCAATCACCTGTTTGCCATCTAGGCGCACATAAATAGCCGTCACTTCATAGTTGAGGTCGCTCTTGCCTAGCTGCATGCCATAGAATTGGAAGCTTGCTGCTTGGCCGTCCACTTTGGCTTGGTTAAGGACTTGGTCGGGAACCGCCAAATCATAATATGACAAGGCTGTAGCTGGGGTTGCGGCCTGGTAAGTTTGGCCTTGGGCCTTACCGTAGGCTTCCATGACTTGGGCAATATGATCCTTTCTAATGTCACTTGGCCCCGCGATTGTGCCCTCATCACTCGTCTGGCCACTGTCCCGATTGTCAGGATTGAGATACTTAGCAAAGCCCTGACTCAATTCCTGATTCTCGGTCTCTTTGAAATCTAACTTATCGCTGTCAGACAAATGGGCCTGACTGTAGAGGACTTGGGGCTGGCCTTGATGGAGAGTGAAGAGGTAGAGATGACGCTGACTTGGGTCCGAATCGGTGGTCTCATAGCTATCCAAGACCAGGTAATCGTACCGAGCGTTTTTGACATTGCCCATGATATTCCAGGTCGCGGCTTGCCCATTAACAGTGGCGTTTTTGAGCCGATTACTGCTGTCGCCAATGCCGACAAAATCCTCCAAATGTAAAGGACGATAGTCTTGCTTCATACCTTGGGCCCACTTGAAGAAGAAGGAAGCAAAGGATTGCTTATCCCAATTGAGATAGTGTTGAAAATCTGCTGATTCCTGCTCAATGCGTTGACTATCTTGGGGGTGGAGACCCTTAAGCCGCTCCCCTTCCTGATAGGCCGCAGTAAAAGGCGCTTGGACTGAAGACCGCGCATCTTCACTCAGCGAATCGCGGTAGTCCAGCTGTTTTTGATAGGCAGCTTGCATCTGCTTGAAATAAGAGGGCTGAGCCTGACTGCTAGCCGGCTCCTGGCTGGCTTGCGAGGCTCCTTGAGATTTGGCCTCACTTGCTGACTGACTACTTGACTGGCTGCGACTGGATTGACTAGTAGACACACTGCTGACGGATTCACTGGTCACAGAATTCGCGACCTGCGTGCTAGTAGCTCCCTGATTGCCTTGACCATGCCCACACCCACTTAGGGCTAGGGCACCAATAACCGTACCGACGAGTAATGCATATCGCTTACTCATGGTGACGCGCCTCCTTTTTGGTTGTGACTTTTACTTACAGCCTTATTATAGTCCTCACAAAGAAAAAAACAAGGGCTTACATGGTTTAAATATAGACTATTTTATGTCTTATTCTAGACTAATTTGTCACCCTAACTTAGGCACCAACTTAAGGAAATTGGGGGCGGCCAAAGACTTGCGCCAGGGGCTCTGTTTTCAACTTGCTCCCCAGCCTTGACCTGGTCGGGTGCGGACAAAGTGGCCATTGTGGCCTGAAGGATGGCGGGCGTATGAGTGGCCTTGGAGCGCTAGCGACTTAGGCCACCATAGACCGGCAAGGCGGAAGACAGCCTTAGGATGGCTGGAGCCGGTCCCACCACAAGGGCCCACTTTGCCCTAAGCACCCGACCAGACCGAGGCAGACACAAAAAGACAGAGGTCCTTCAGACCTCTGTCCTCCACAAGCTATAGCTTGTCTTATTTACCGAATGACTTAACGCGATCTTGGTCAGCCATGTATTCTTTGTCGCCAGCTGGCGCTACCACGCTACCGAATGGTGCTTGAGCACGTAATTTCCAAGTAGATGGGATATTGTATTTAGCGGCTACTTTCTCGTCAACTAATGGGTTGTAGTGTTGCACGTTCATGCCGATGTTTTGTTCAGCCAATGCCAACCATACTGCGTATAAGTTGATCCCGTGGGCTTGTTCTGACCAGATTGGGAAGTTGTCAGCGTAGAGTGGGAAGTTAGCTTGTAAGCCTTCTACGACTTCTTGGTCTTCGAAGAAGAGGATGGTCCCAGCCCCTGCTGCGAAACCTGCTAAACGACCTTTAGTCCCTTCAAAAGCTTCCGCTGGCGTTACCTTTTCAAGTTCGCTATAAGCAATCTCGTTCCAGAAGTCTTCAGACTCTTTGCCGAATAAGATGACGGCACGGCTAGATTGAGAGTTGAAGGCAGATGGTGCTTCCTTCATGGCTTTTTCTACGATTTCAACAAGGGCATCCTTAGAAACTGACAGTTCCTTACCGAGTGCATAAATTGAACGACGTTTTGCTTGTAATTGGTTAAAGTTTGACATATTAATTACCTCTATTCTTTCTATTTTATATATTCTAATCCCCAAGGGATATTTAATTTACTTATATTATTGAGCGCTTTGCGCAATGGCCTTTTCTAAATCATCCACCACATCTTGCATGGTGATGCGCTTGAGTTCATTTTCCATGGCCGCTTGGATCTGTATCAATTTGCCATCCACCGCTTGGTGAATATTGCGGCCTACCGGACAGTCCTGATGTGGGTTAGGATGGAAATTAAAGAGCCCATCCTTGTCAACACTGTCTACCGTGACATAGATATCATAAAAAGTGATGGCATCCAGGGGCTTGGCCAAGCGTGACCCCCCACTGCCTTGACGCGACTCGATAATGCCCGCCGCCTTCAAGCCGGATAGGACCGACCGCACGACCACGGGGTTGACCTGAATACTCTCCGCTAGGAAGTTGCTGGTCACGCGCTGCTGGTCTTGTCTCAAATAGATGACGGCCAATGAATGGATTGCAATGGTAAAGCGACTTGATATTTGCATAGACTCACATCCTATTTCTTACTTTCTTACCATGGTTGTGACGACTTAAGGCTGCTTAAGCAACCGTCTGCCTGGTTTACCATTGGCTACTGGGACAACTCCTTAGTCTACCCTCCTTTATTGTCAAATGCCAACTTGTAACTTTAATCGTTACAAGTTCATGCTTAAATCTTATCACCCACTCTTTTATTTGTCAACCCCATTGACTTATAATTTTTAGAGGTCCATTTTTCCTTGATATAGAGCCATTCTTAGCTAATCAAACTAGGTTAGATCGAGTGCAAGGACAAATTTCTTTGAGTCCTGCAGGTTAGCCCCCTCCCATTTGCCCTAAGCATAAACACGAACGAGGCCATTTTTCTTGGCCCCGGCCATTCGTTTTTTAGCCACAAGGCCTGACATTTCTGTTATAATCATAGCAGAAGCCCCTTGCAAGGGCTGGCCATTACCAAGCATTCTAGGAGGACCGCTAATCCATGACCCATCTATCTGATATTGAAATTGCCAACTCTGTTACCCCTCGTCTCATCGAAGACATCGCTGCTTCAGTGGGCTTAAAACCCCAAAACCTCTTCCGCTACGGCCATCACATCGCCAAAGTGGACCTGGCTTCCCTGCCCAAAGAAGCAAGCAAGCCAGGCAAACTAGTCCTAGTGACTGCTATCACCCCTACGCCTGCCGGCGAAGGTAAGACTACGACTTCAGTAGGTCTGGCTGATGCCCTGAGCCTGATTGGCAAGAAGGCCGCCATCGCCCTGCGCGAACCCTCCCTTGGCCCAGTCTTTGGGGTCAAAGGTGGCGCTGCTGGGGGCGGCTATGCCCAAGTCATTCCTATGGAAGATATCAACCTGCACTTTACCGGAGACTTCCATGCCATCGGCGCGGCCAACAACCTGCTGGCAGCCATGCTGGACAACCACATCCACCACGGCAATGCCCTAGGCATCGACAGCCGTCGCATTACCTGGAAACGGGTGGTCGACATGAACGACCGCCAGTTACGTCATATCGTCAACGGCCTTCAAGGCAAGATTAACGGCGTGCCGCGCGAAGACGGCTACGACATCACCGTGGCTTCCGAAATCATGGCGGTCCTCTGCTTGGCGACTAGCCTGTCCGACCTCAAGGAGCGCCTGGCCCGCATCATCGTGGCCTATACCTTCGACGGTCGTCCCGTGACGGCCGCTGACCTCAAGGCTGAGGGCGCTATGGCCACCCTGCTCAAGAATGCCATCAACCCTAACCTGGTTCAAACCCTGGAAGGCACTCCTGCCTTTGTCCACGGCGGACCATTCGCTAACATCGCCCACGGCTGTAACTCGGTCCTAGCTACCAAGCTAGCCCTGCGCCAAGCCGATTATGTGGTCACCGAAGCTGGCTTCGGCGCTGACCTAGGGGCAGAGAAATTCCTAGACATCAAGTGCCGTCTGGCTGACTTAGAGCCTGACGCAGTAGTGCTAGTTGCTACCATCCGGGCCCTCAAGATGCACGGTGGCGTGCCTAAGACCGACTTAGGTCCTGAAAATGTGGAAGCTGTCAAGGCTGGCTTGCCTAACTTGGACAAGCACTTGGCTACCATCCAAGAATCCTTTGGCCTGCCAGTGGTAGTGGCCATCAACAAGTTCCCAACCGACACTGAAGCTGAACTGGAGGCCGTCTACCAAGCCTGCCAAGCCCGTGGCGTCGACGTGTCCATTTCTGATGTTTGGGGCCAAGGCGGGGCCGGCGGCCGCGATTTGGCTGAGAAAGTAGTGACTCTGACGGAGGCTCCTAAGGACTTCCGCTACATCTACGACCTGGAAGATTCCATTCAAGACAAGATCACCAAAATCGTCCAAAAGGTCTACGGTGGTGCAGGCATCAGCCTGACCCCAGCGGCCAAGCGTGAGCTCAAGGAGCTGGAAGACCTGGGATTCGGCCAGTTGCCAATCTGTATGGCCAAGACCCAGTACTCCTTCTCCGACAATGCTAGCCTGATTGGGGCACCTAAGGACTTCACTGTCACCATTAAGAAACTCAAGGTCTCAGCTGGCGCCGGCTTCATCGTGGCCTTGACCGGTGACATCATGACCATGCCAGGCCTGCCTAAATCCCCTGCCGCTGAACGTATCGACATCGATGCCAACGGCAAGGTGACCGGCCTCTTCTAATCTAATCCGAAACAAGCAAAGAGCCCCTGCCAGATGGCAGGGGCTCTCTTTATTTATCTTGTAAACTTGGTAAGTAATGCAGCAAGGCGTGGGCCACGCCGTCTTCTTGATTGGACAGGGTCACATAGTCGGCCTGGGCCTTAATGGCCTCACTGGCATTGGCCATGACCACCGCCTGACCTACCACCTGGAACATGGCCAGGTCATTGGTCCCATCGCCAAAGGCCATGAGTTCCTGGCGGGTCAGCCCTTCTCGCTCCTGAATATACTGGATACCCAGGGATTTCTGAGCCAGACGCGGCGTCACTTCCAGATAAGGAATGCTGGTCTGGTAGAGCCCGATTTCGGCTTCTGGATAGGCTGCCGGCAAATAGGCTTTGACTTCTTCCATGAGCTCATGGTCGAAGGTTACCAGCATGAGCTTGAAGACCTTGCGCCAAGGGGCCTGGAAGAAGTCCTCATAGTCCACTAGGACATAGTCTAGACCAGTCAAGTTCTGCTCGTAGGCCACACAGTCATCGTAGCGGTCCACAAACCAGGTCTGGTCGTCGAAGACACTAATGCTGAGGTCGGGATAGCGCCCTCTTAAATCCAGGACTAGGGTCTTGGCTAATTCATAGTCCATCCGGACCTCATGAATGACCTGGTAGCCCTCAGGGCTAGCCTGGAAGATATAGCCCCCATTGAAGCCCACATGGACATCATGCAGCCCCAGCTGGTCGATAGCTTCCCGCATTTCCATAGGCGAGCGGGCCGAAACCAGGGTCAGGGGCAGGCCCACTTGGCGAATGACCTGGGCCGTCTCCGGGCTAATGCGGCCGTCCTCCCGCAGAATGGTTCCGTCCATATCGGAAAAAAGATGTCTAATCATGGCTGCCTCCTTGCGAGCTTGTGCTTACTAATCGTTGACAGACGCCTCAATTATTGAGAATAAATTTCTCAAAATTGAATATTTTCATAAGAAGCAAGAAGGTTACAATCACGAGTACTACTAAAACCGTGATGAAGACCACTGTTTCAAAGACACCTAGAATTAAGACCCCTGTGGATTGAGAAAGCAAGATACCGATGATTGGCATTACGATGATCATGGATACCCCTTGGGCTGACTTACTGTTCTTCAAATATTGTGAGCTGCCAATAATCAGCAAGATTGATAAAAAGACCAGCAGAGGCGAAATCACTAGGATTACTAATATCCAGGTCAGATTAGGCAAGATCAGATGCCCAAAATAGCCCCAGCCTAGTGTATTCACCACTAAGGTATAAGCCAGAGAGGAAAGCGTGGACAGGGCCAAGGACGGCAAGGCACAACCTAAGGCTTTTCCTAGAATCAGGACTTTTGGCGATAGGGGCGTGTATAAGAGGCCCTCCAAAGTCTTGTGCTCCTTCTCCCCAATAAAGCTGTTGCTGGCTAATAGCGTCGCAAACATAATAGGCTGCAACATAAATAGCGGTAAGAAGAAGTAGGTCAGGACAGCGTAGAGGGGTATGGTTTCCTTGGTCAGATAAGCTGGATAATCGATCAGCTTAAATTGTTCAAGAAAAGTATTAAGACCCACGATGCTAGCCGACATTTCCTTACTCGTGCCCACTAGTAATATGAGTGTTGGAAGGACAATGCTAAAGATAATGGCCATGGACAGTAAGGACAGCAGTAAGCCTTTCTCCTTGACTAATTCCTTGTATTCCTTTTTGATCATGACCTTTAATTGCTGTCTATTCATGGCTATCTACCCCAATAATTCTAAAGTATATTTCTTTGACGGTTTCCCTTACTTTATAGACATAATGAATGTCATTGCCTTTTTGAACTAAGCTTCTGACCAGGTCAGCTAGCTGATCCTCGTTCTCCACTGACATGGTAAATTCATCCTGCAGATTCCCGCTTACTTGACCATGGGCATCTAATTCTTTGATATGGTCGGGCATAAATTTACCCTTAAAATGAACTTGCTTATCTTGGCGGCGTAGCTTATCCACTGCATCGCTGATCAGTATCTTTCCTTCAGAAATAATGCCAATACTATCGACCACGCCATCCATCCCATATAGATAGTGGGTGGACATGATAATGGTCACGCCCTCTTGCTTGAGGGTCTTAATGAAGTCATAAAACTCATCAATGGCAGCTGGGTCTAGCCCCGTCGTCGGCTCATCCAAAATCAAGACCTCAGGATTATGAAACATGGCTCTAGCCAGCATGACTTTCTGCCGATTACCCTTACTGAGACTCCCTACTGGCATGTTAGAATAGGCTTCTAAATGAAACTTCTGCTTCAACTCATCTAGTCTTCTTTTGATAGTGGCTTGGTCCAAACCATAGATTTGACCCCATAAGGCCAGATTGTCTTCAAGCGTTAGATTTTCATAGAGATTGCCATCATTTTGAACCCCAATACGCAATAAGAGATCAGACCTGGATTGAGCGGTCAGCTCCTGGCCAAAGAGCCTAATGGTCCCCGTCTCGGCTTTCAACAAACCTAAAATGATACGAATCAGGGTAGTCTTCCCTGCCCCATTGGGTCCCAGCAAGGCGAAGACTTGACCTCTCCCAATGCTTAAAGAGACATCTTGAATAACCTGTTTTGATCCAATTTTCTTATTAACTCCATTAATCTCAATTACCATTAGCTTTTCGCGCTCCTCTTACGACATCTATCAAGCAAAGTATAATATATGACGGTGAACTCTGAATCTATTTGTATCTCTTTCTCATACCTTTGGACACTAATTTTGGCGCCTCCTTTGTAGCTAGCGTAACTAATACTCCGCCTTGGCAAAATACTCCTTGAGCTCGTCAATGGCGATTTCCAAGTCCACTTCTTCTACCTTCTTGGGCAGACGTAATTCTAGGACTTGCCAGTTAGCCAGGGACACAATCAGATAGCGAATTTTCTGCAGTCGGCCCCACCAGTTGCGTTGGTGGCGGCTAGGCTCAGCTGGCCGCATATTCTGGTCGGGCTCTTCCCAGTTAATATCGAAGTCCAGGGTCAGAATATCATTGAAATGCCAGACCTCTAGTCCATCGCCCCAAAAGATTAGGTGGTTCTGATAGACCATGCAGGTAATCTCCGGCCACTCCCGGTCGGGCTGGAAGTCATCGCTTTCCACTTGGGGATAGTTTTGGACTAGGTAGTGCCAACGCTCCTTATTGTGGCGGCGAATCAGCCAGCATTGGCGGATTAGCCAGAGCAAGCGAGCGATTAGAAGCGAACCAAAAATTAGAAGCGGGACGCCAACAAGATACATTAAGATTAGACTTACCAGGCAACGGGCAATGGCCCCATAACGAGAGCGAAGGCCAAGGCCATAGATGCGATGCCTCGGAAAATGACTATTAGGCAGAGGACCTGGTGGGGTAGCTTTTTGCGACATGGTTTACTCCTTGATTTGACAATCTAATGCTAAGCGCTCTTCTAAGTAGGCGATCTTAGCGAAGTCTTTATGATTATTTTGATCATTACGATAGGAATCCTGGGAGGAAGCCCGGTAAATGGCCAGATACTGGCTCATGGTAGGTAAATAGAAGCGGACCCCCTGACAGTCTTCCAAGGGCAGGTCCTCCAAGGGCACGCCGGCAAAGTCTGGCAAAGTATCCAGAGCGCCAAACTCTACTGAGCCGGCAGGCCCTTGGAATTCATGCTCGTGTCGGTCTACCAAGACATAGCCCAGATCCTCCATCAGGCCTTCAAGTAGCTCAAAGTCATAAATGCGTAAGTGGTCAGGCGCCTCCCACCCCCGCGGGTCACCCGGCACATGGATGTCCAGGTCGCGCGCCTGCCAGGATTGGCCCGTCCGGACCTCCAGACCGACCGATCCCATCAAGAGGGGCACAAGGCCCCGCTCATTAAGGGCTCTAGCAATGCTTAAAAAGGCTTCAAATAAGGGACTTGTCATCAACTAACTTAGCTCCCTTCTTAGAGGCTGGCCGCTTGGGCTTGAATTTTATCTAGGAAGGCCGCAATATTTTCTGGCTTGCTGCCTCGCACATAGGCTAATTGGCTTTGCTTGACTGGCTTAATGCCCACCATGCGCAGAATATGGCGAGCTAAAACGCGACCATAATCCTGCATGAAGAGGCGGGCGAAGAAGCCTACTGTATCGTGGGTGGTAATGACCCAACCCGTTCGACCCTTCAATAAGGCTTGAGGGATTGGATTATCACTATAATCGTAGGCAAAGCCCTTAACCAAGACGCGATCAACAAAGCCCTTGAGTATAGCAGGCATGCCACCCCACCAAATGGGATAGATGAAGATCAGATGGTCAGCCCAAGTCACCAAGTCGCGATAAGGGGCCATTTGCGGGTCCTTGTCTAAATCGCGACGTTTATGGTCTTGGTCGAAGACTAGGCAGGGATCAAAGCCCTTTTCCTTATGCTCCTGGTAGAGATCTAGGGTCTTGACCTCATGGCGGCCCTCCAGCCCAGCCTGCACTCGGGCTAGAATCTGAGCATTGAGACCTTGATGATTTGGGTAGGCATAAACAATTAAGACTTTCATAGTGATTACCTCCTTATAATCTATGACGTGTTACTCGACTTGCTCCTCCTCGGCTAAGAGACGTTGGAAGCCATACTCGTAGAGGTAGCTAGCCAGACGGGTCAGGACGACAGGACGCTGGGCAATTTCGGCCTGAACCCGGACCATAGCATCCACTGAAACCTGTAATCTCAACATGGCCTGGCGGTAGCGCCAGTGGTTGTAGACATTCATCGCGACTAGGAAGGCTAGGCATAGCGAGGTCAAGTTCCAGACAAACTGGTCCGGCCTTAAGGCCAAGAGCCCCGTCAGCATGGTCCTCAAGAAAGGCCAGGCCTGGTCCAAATGACCATTCAAGAATGTTACCACTAGGACCAAGAGCACGAAGCCCAAGACAAAGAGTAGACCATCTTGTAGGCTATCAAGCAGAGCCAGCAGGGACTGGATGATTTTCTTAGCGGTCAGACCACTCAGGTCCTGTTTAATCAGCTCCTGGTAGCGATCGTAGTCGCGCTCAGTCAGGTCAGCCTCTTCCCGCTCCAGCTGAAGGACCAGCTTGTCCCTGTCCTCTGGACTCAGTTTTCTGACATTGCTTGGCTCCATCTTAACACCTCCTTGATAGCTCTATTATAGCACAAAGGCAATTAGGCCCCAAGTCCTCCCCCTTATCCTTGATTTATGAGCCCAGAATTATTAAAATGATAGATGAATAGTATACTGTAAAGGATTTGACTGCGATTATGCAACTGCTTGAAGGCGTCTATGCCCCCCACCAACACAAACGACTCAAAGACATCCTCTTCCTAGTCATTGGCATCCTACTTTTTAGCGTCTATGCCGGCCTGCTAGTCCCTTATAACGGGATCGGGGCCAGTGGCACTATCGGGATTGGGCTTATTATGCAGAAGTATTTCGGCATTCCCATTGGGACCACCCAATTAGCCCTCAACGTCCCCCTCTTCTACATTGCCTACAAGTATATCGGCAAGCAATTTCTCCTACTAACCGGAGCTACGATCTTCGCCTCCTCCTTCCTCATTAACAACCTGCCCAATATGGTAGCCCCAGTTGAACTCAACGATTCCCTAGTGGCCGCCATCTTCTGTGGTATTATCTCGGGGATTGCAATGAGCTTTCTGCTGATTGCGGGGGCTTCAACAGGCGGGACCGACATTACCGGTAAATTCCTGGCCAAGCGCTTCAAATGGAGCATCCCGACGGTCTTCCTTATGCAGGACATCCTGGTCTACAGCTTGATCTGGCTGACCTTCGACATTCAACACGTCATGTATGCCCTGATTATGAGCTTCGTCCGTAACCAGACCATGAAGAACATCCAACGTTTCTTCTCGGCCTATATCCAATGTTCCATTATCTGTCTCAATCCGCAAGAAGTCGTGTCTGCCATCAACTCCCGTCTGGGCCGGGGCTCGACCATTATTGAAGTGGAAGGTGGCTATTCCCACCAGAAACAATACATGATCATCCTCATTATTCAGCAAAATGAGCTGCATACCCTCAAGAAGATTATCGCCCAAACCAGTCCCAAGTCCTTCATCACCATTACCAACATCAACAACATCTTGGGCAACTTCAAGGAACACTCCTACGAATTATAAGACAACAAAAAGGCCGGTACACACCCTATAAGTTGGATTATTTTATCCAATTTATGGGGTGTCTTTTAATGCAAATAAGCTATTCAGAACTAGTAAAGTATTATAAAAAAGGAGAGCCTAAGCTCTCCTTGTGATCACAACGTTTTATAGAAAGTCTTTTCTAGGGGTCACCTTAAAGCGTGCAGCCAATTCTCTAAGCTGATTATCGCTAATATCTTGTTTTATACGGCCCCCTTGAGCGCCAATTTGACTGTAAATCATTGCCGCTTTTTCAATCACCTCAATCAAGCCGTAGGTCTCATCGAGTGAGTTTCCAGAAGCAAAGAGCCCATGATGGGGCCAGACTACTACTGAAAAATCGCCCATTTTTCTTGCGGTTGCTTCCCCTATCTCTGTTGTGCCTGGTGTCATATAGGGAATGAGACCCACACCTTCTGGGAAAACCACTAAGGACTCGGCCTGCATTTTCCAAAGTAGTCGCGATAAGTGACGTTCATCCAAATCCTGAGTGAACGTTAGAGCAATTAAGTTAGTTGGATGACAATGGAAGATTACCCGATGGGCCGGATTAATCTTCAGACGCTCAATATGACTCATCAAATGGCTAGGAAATTCAGAAGTTGGTCGTCCGCCATCTTCAAAGCCCCAGACAACATCATAGCTTAAGCCATCATTTGAAATACGAACGAGCCCCAAGTCAAGCAAGGGTTGCTTAGTTACATTACGAAAATAGCGTCCCGTCCCCGTTACCAGATAGTATTGTCCAGCTAAATCGGATGCCTTAAAACCCAATTCATGACTTGACCTAACCTCAGAAATATCCTCGTAGCCCACAAGCTCTTCCGCGCTTAAGCGGCAGGAAACGTTGCCGCCGTTTCGCTCATCCCAATATCGTAGATAGGACTCATAGGTTACTTCACACATTTTTTTTACAAAGGAAGATTCTATAAATTTCATAGTTGCCTCTTTTCTAGTTTCGTTTACTTAATACTTCTTTTTCGTATTGACGGACATCGTCTAACCAATCCAGACCTACTGGGACCTTGTTTTGCAAGCAGAAATAATTCCAAACATCTGCATAAGGGAAGTCTTTCAGCTCCTCCGTGTAAGCCAAACGACCGGTAAAGTCAAAATGATTCTCCATAGCCTTCAAGTCAGCTGTTGGCTCAAGCAAGGCTTTTAAGAGAGCTTTTTGAGTATTACGGCTACCAATTACCCAGGCAGCAATCCGATTAATTGTAGCATCAAAGAAGTCTAAGCCAATTACTGTCTTATCCAACAAGTCATTACGTACTAGTTCTTTAGCAATATCTTGCAACTCGTCGTCCATAATCACCACGTGATCTGAATCCCAACGCACTGGACGAGATACATGTAGCATAAGACCTTTCCCAAACAAGGCAAGTGAAGATAATTTATTTGAGATTACTTCAGTTGGATGAAAATGTCCTGCGTCTAGAAGAATCATTTTGTCTCGCGTTAGGCCATAGCCCATATAGAATTCATGGGAGCCGACTGTATAAGCTTCCGCACCAATACCAAACAACTTACTTTCGACCGTATCTTGAGTACAAGCTTCATCCAGTTGTTCAGAGAAGATTTCGTCAAGAGACTCCATCAAGCGTTTACGAGGAGTTAGGCGATCAATCGGATTGTCCTTATATCCATCTGGCACCCAAAAATTGTTGTAACAGACTTGATTCAATTCTCTCCCCATGTATGCAGCAATCTTTCGACTTCGCTTCCCATGTTCAATCCAATAGTCACGCACTTCTTTGTCGGGGTGTGACAAAGTCAGCCCATCCTTCATCATAGGATGCGAGAAGAAGGTAGGATTAAAATCAAGCCCCACACCCTGCTCCTTAGCCCACGCTACCCATTTTTCAAAGTGCTTTGGTTCAATTTGATTCAAATCCACTTTCTCATCTGTATCCAGATAAATGGCATGCAGATTTAGCTTGTGTCGCCCAGGAATCAAGCTATAGGCCTTTTCCAAGTCTTGGCGAAGCTGATCTGGTGTTTTAGCAGCACCTGGGTAATTCCCCGTTGACATGATGCCCCCCGTCAGTTCACCATCCGGTGTAAGGAAGCCTCGTACGTCATCGCCTTGCCAACAGTGTACAGAAATCTTAATATTTTGAAGCCTTTCGAGGGCGTTATCGGTATTAATACCGATTGCTGCATAGCGTTCTTTAGCAACTTGATAGGCTTGTTTAATTTGTAATTCGTTCATGTTTTTCTCCTTAAATTTGCGGTCTGTAACATTCAAAACTACTAGATGACGCTAGCCAGTGACGAGCTTGCGAGAGATTCTCAAATTCTCCAACACTAATCATTTGTACCAGAATATTTCCAATCGCAGTAGCCTCTCCCGGCCCTGCAATGACTTCTTTCCCAATGAGATTGTCAGTTAACTGATTGAGCAAGCTCACGTTAGAACCTCCACCCACTACATGAAGGTAATCAATCGTCTTGCCACTTAAGTCTTCCAATTGCTTCAACTCCCTAGCATAAATACGCGATAGGTTAGAATAGACACACATGACTAATTCTCCCACAGTCTTCGGTATAGGCTGCCCACTTTCACGACAGGCGGCTTGAATCTCCTCAATCATGTTTTTAGGGTTGTTAAAACGATCATGGTTCAGGTCGATTTCTTGTAAAAAGGCATGTAGGCTTGCTGCTTGCTCTGCCATTTCCTGATAGGAAAATTGGTAATCTGTTAGACACGCAATCTCCTGCTAGCACCACATACCTGTGATATTTTTTAAAAGGCGGTAGGTATGATAAACACCCCACTCATTGGTGTAGTTTGCTTGATAGGTCTTAGCATTTACTAGGGGCAAGTCATTCTCTGACCAGGTCCCGCACAATAGAGAACCAAGTCCTTTACTTCAGCTATTTGCTTCTTAGCCTTTTTGGAAGAATCGAACAGAAGACCTGTAGCTATTTTTAGTGGCCTTTAAGCCAAGAGTTCTTCGAAGTCCATGCCACTAGAATTCTTATCGAACTGGCTGTTATAGAGGTCAGCATAGAAGCCGCCTTGAGCCATTAGCTCCTGGTGGTTGCCTTGTTCGATAATACGACCTTCCTGCATGACCAGGATATAGTCGGCATTTTTAATAGTCGACAGACGGTGGGCGATGACGAAGGAAGTCCGCCCCTCCATGAGGGTATCCATGGCCTGTTGAATCAGCTCTTCGGTCCGGGTATCCACCGAAGAAGTGGCCTCGTCCAAGATCAGCAGTGGTGCATCCTTAAGCAAGGCGCGGGCAATGGTCATGAGCTGCTTTTGCCCGACCGACAAGGTGACCGTGTCATCCAGGACCGTGTCGTAAGCCTTAGGCAGGGTCATAATATAGTGGTGGACGCCGGCCGCCTTGGCTGCCTCGACCACCTGGTCGTCACTAATGCCAGTCTGGTTGAAGATCAAGTTTTCCTTGATGGTCCCTTCAAAGAGCCAGGTGTCCTGTAGGACCATGGCGAAGGCATCGTGGACTTCTGACCGCTTCATTTGGGCCAGGTCTACGCCATCAATGGCGATGGTCCCCTGGTTGATTTCATAGAACTTCATAAGCAGGTTAACAATGGTGGTCTTACCTGCCCCAGTCGGCCCTACAATGGCAATCTTCTTACCAGGGCGGGCTTGGGCCGTAAAGTCATTAATGATGGTTTGATCAGGTGAATAACCGAAGGTGACTTGGTCGAAGGTGACCTGCCCCTTAATCTCGGTCAAAGCCTGTGGCAGTTGGTGGTCATCCGCCATTTCTTCTTCATTAAGGAATTCGGAGACCCGACTCATGGCCGCCCCCGCTTGTTGTAGGGAGGTCATGCCTTGGGCCAATTGGGAAATGGGTTGACCGAAGATCCGCACATAGACCATAAAGGCCACGATGGTCCCCATGGTCACGCCACTGCCCTCCTGCAGGGCCAAGATAGCCCCAACGATAATAACCAGGACGTAGGCGAAGTTCCCAATGAAAATCATAAGCGGCATCATAATGCCCGAGATAAATTGAGACTTCCAGATGCTGTCATGGAGTTGGTTATTAAGCTTGGCGAACTGTTCTAGAGACTCAGGCACGGCATTGTAGCTGGTGACCACATTGTGACCTGAATAAGTTTCCTCGACAAAGCCATTGACGGCCGCCAAGTTGACTTGTTGGGCCTTGAAGAAGGCTTGGGCCCGCATACCGATAAACATAATCAGGATAAAGCCCACGAAGACGGAAACCACCGTCACTAGCGATAGGATGGCATTGGCGGTGAACATCATAATCAGAACCGCGATAATCATGATGACCGAAGAAATCACATTGGCCAGACTCTGGTTAAGGGATTGACCGACGGTATCCACATCGTTGGTCACCCGTGACAGGGTATCCCCTTGGGAGTGACTATCGAAGTAGGACAAGGGTAGACGGTTAATCTTAGTGGCGATGGCCCGGCGCAGACGCTGGGACAGACGCTGAATCATGGTGGTGATAATGAAGCCTTGTAGGTAGTTAATTACTGCCCCAAAGGCGTAGAGCCCGGCTAGCAAGAAGCCCACAGCTGAGATGGCCTTGAGGTCCATCTTGCCTGACATGCCTTGGCCAATCAGGTTGGTCATTTCTTCCAACTTACGTGGCCCGTAGACCGTAATCATACTGAAAATGGTCGCCCCAATCAGAGCCAAGACCAAGGGCAGTTGAAAGCCTTGAATATAAGGTTTGATTCCCTTAAAGAGGGATGGTTTGGATGTCTTATTGGCCATCTTCTAATTCCTCCTTGGATAATTGAGAGTAAGCAATTTCGCGATAGACTGCATTGTCTTTGAGCAATTCCTTGTGGGTCCCCTGGCCGACCACTCGACCTTGGTCTAGGACCAGAATCAAGTCAGCCTCCATAATGGTGGAAATCCGTTGAGCCACAATCAACTTAGTCATGTGGGCCGTCTCCTTGGTCAAGGCCTCACGCAAGATACGGTCGGTCTTATAATCCAGGGCAGAGAAGGAATCGTCGAAGATCAGGATTTCTGGCTTACGTGCCAGAGCCCGGGCAATGGCCAGGCGTTGACGTTGACCACCCGAGAAGTTGGTCCCGCCCTGAGCCACATGCTCGGCTAGGCCGCCTTCCTTGGCCTCCACAAAGTCCTTAGCTTGGGCCAGTTCAAGGGCCTGCCACATCTTGGCTTCCGTCAGTGGGCTTTCTAAGCTATCCCCCATGTCCAGGTTGGACTGAATGTCGCCCGAGAAGAGGACGGCCTTTTGAGGAATATAACCTACCCGCTTGCGCAGTTCAGTCAAGTCGTAGTCGGCCACGTTGACGCCGTCGACCAAAATTTGGCCTTCTGACACATCGTAGAAGCGTGGAATCAAGTTAACCAGGGTGGATTTGCCTGAACCGGTTGAGCCGATAAATGCCACGGTTTGACCGGCTTGAGCCTGGAAGGACACGTCCTGGATGACCGGCTCGGCTTCTTGGGCATAGCGGAAGGTCACATTTTGGAAGGTGACTTGACCCTTAAGACTTGGGTCTGGAGACTGGCCTTGGGCTGATAAATGAATGCTTGGTTCTAGTTCTAAGACTTCATTGATCCGGCCCGCTGCCACCAAACTACGGGGTAGGATGAAGAAGATAATCCCCATCAAGAGGAAGCCGATGACAATCTGCATGGCATAGGACATGAAAACAATCATTTCGCTGAAGAGGCCAACTTTATCAAATAAGTTAGCGGAGGCAATGAGATAGGCCCCGATCCAATAGATGGCCAGAGTCAAACCTGAGGAAATCCCCGCCATAATAGGGTTGAAGATAGCCATGAGGTTGTTAACGAAGAGGTTGAGTCGGGTCACTTCATTGTTAGTGGCTTCGAACTTAGCATCTTGGTAGTCCTCAGCATTATAGGCCCGAATAACCCGAATCCCCATCAGACTCTCGCGGGTAACGGCATTGAGCTTATCGGTTAATTTCTGAATGACCGCTTGCTTAGGAAAGGCCAAGGTCATGAGGACTACAGTCATTAAAATGTTGATTAAGACCGCTACCCCCACTGCCCAAAGCCAAGCCTCGGACTTGCCCACAATCTTGGTCATTGCCCAAATAGCCATAATAGGACCGCGAACGATGACCTGGAGGCCCATGGTAATCAGCAGCTGAATCTGACTGATGTCATTGGTGGTCCGGGTCAAGAGAGAGGGAATACTGAAACGCTTGATTTCAGCATCTGAATAGCTGAGGACTTGGCTATAGATGTCCGACCGCAAACGGGTGGTATAGCTAGCGGCTAGACGGGCGGCTAGGAAGCCCACCATGACCAGGCTGGCGAAACTAGCTAGAGATAGGCCCAACATGAGGGCTCCTGGACCCATTAACTGATCTAGGCCCACGCCTGGCGTTTGTAAGAGTGTGGCTACTTCCTTCATATAACTTGGGACTTCTAAGTCCAAGTAGACGGCTAGGAAGATGAAGGCCACGGTAAGACCCACCATGCCCCATTCGCGGGCGCTGAGTCGCTTAATTAATTTAAACATGGTCTACTCCTTTATATTGAATATGTTCCAGATTTTGCGTCAAGTGGCGGATCACCCGATGGAAGACTTGCAAATCTTGCTCACTGAGTCCTTCCAGCAATTGGTCGTGGATGGTCTTTAAGAAATGACCGACCTGGGCTTGCTTGACTAGACCTTGCTCGGTCAGGGTCACATACTTGCGCCGCTTGTCGCGGGAATCCGGCTTAATGTCAATCAGCTGATTCTTCTCCATACGCTTGAAGAGCTGGCTAGCCACAGGCTTGGAGATTTTCATTTTCTCTGCGACTTCCATCATAGTAACCGGCCGTTCTTGGTGGTGGAAGAGATAGGTCACTACCCGTCCCTGGGGACCGGCTAACCAATCCATACCGGCTTCCTTGGCTAGGTTCTGGGCTTGATTTTTAAGACGATGGCTGAAGACCACCGTGTCATGGATACAACCTTCCATTGGCATCCCTCCGTCAATAGTTATCATGCTAACTATTCTAGCATAGGCCTGCCCCCATGGCAAGTTGTAGCCTCTCGACAAAACTTTAGAAATACTTTAGAATTGCTTGAGAGATATTTGATTTTTAGGTCCTATACTAAGAATTATCAAGGAGCCAAGCTCCACATTAGCAGAAAGGACGTGTTCAACATGACCCCCATCCTGACCACCCAGTCCCTAACTAAAAACTATGCCTCTGGCCCGGCCCTGACCCAGGTCAGCCTCAGCCTAGAAGAAGGCGACATCTACGGCTTAATCGGCCAAAATGGAGCCGGTAAAACTACCCTACTCAAGCTTATTACCAGACTCATTCACCCTAGCTCCGGTAGCGTCTCCCTCTTCGGCTCTAGCAGCGACCGGGAGTGGAGCCAGGCCCTGGCTAGAGTGGGTGCCGTCATCGAGTCGCCAGCCGCCTTCCCTAATCTGTCGGCCTACGAGAATCTGCGCTACCAAGCCACCCTCCTCTGCCTGCCCCAAGCCGAGCAAGTCATCCAGGAGACCCTAGAACTCATCGACTTGCAGAATGCTGGCCGCAAGCCCTTCAAGGACTTCTCTCTGGGCATGAAGCAACGCCTGGCCATCGGTCTGGCTATCTTGGCCAAGCCCGATCTGCTCATTTTGGATGAGCCGGTCAACGGCCTAGACCCCATCGGCATTAGCGACTTGCGCGCCCTCCTCCTCCGCCTCAACCGCGAGCTGGGCATGACTATGATGATTTCCAGCCACATCCTAAGCGAACTGCAACAAGTGGCCAACCGCTTTGGCTTTATCAAAGACGGACGGCTAATTAAGGAAATCTCCAAGGCCGAATTCGATAGCCTGTCCGAAGACTATATTGTCCTCAAGACCCATGCGGTGGAAGCTGCCAGCCGTCTGCTAGAAAGCCAGTTCAGCTATCCCTTCAAGGTGGTGGCCGAAACGGGTGAAATCCATGTCTTCGCGCCTGCCAACCAGTTGTCGGCTGTCAATACCGCTCTGGTTCAAGGCCAAGTGGCCCTGGATGAGATTTATTATGCTAAGCAGAACCTAGAAAACTACTTCACCCAATTGATTCACGAGGAGGATGCTCACCATGTTAGCCATTCTTAAAGCCGATTTCCGCCGCCTGATTCATTCAAAGGGTTTCTGGACCATGGAAATCCTGCTCCTGGCCTTCAACTTCCTCATTGTCCTCCTAGCTCATCCTACCGTCCTCAAGTTTATCTCGGGCCTCCAAGGAGTCAGCGGTGCCGAGGGCCTGGAGCAGCTGAGATTGGACGGCTTGACCGCCGTCAGCCAGGCCATTGAAAGCGGAGCTGGTATTCAGATCTTTATGCTCTTTTTGACCCTCTACTTGGTGGGGCCTGAACTCAACCACCAACTCTATAAAAATTCTCTATCCGCCGGCATCTCCCGCTTCAGCTACTACTTCAATAAATGGCTGATGATTTTCCTCTTAACCGGCTTCAACCTCTTCCTCTACACCAGCACCCGCTATCTATATGCCAGTCTCTTCCTGGATATGTTGGGTCTAAGTCCCGAGGTGCTTGGACAAGGAGTCCAAGTCCTCCTGCTCCAATGGCTCTTCATCCAATTCTGGGTGGCCGTCATCCTGACCCTCCTCCACTTGACCCACTCCATCCCCATCAGCCTGGTCTTTTTCTTCCTATTCGGACCTTCCGCCAATTATCTGGCCATGCTCTTGCCAAAAATCACCTGGCTGCGCTACGTCGATGTGCAAGCCAACTTCGCCCTCCATCAGACCCCAACCTAGCCCTGGCCGTGGGCCTGTCACTAATCCTAAGTACCATCTTCGGCTGCCTAGGCTACCAGATTTTCAAAAGACGTGACTTATAATAAAAGAAGCTAGGATGTAGGTCCTAGCTTCTTTTTATTCATAATATTCATATCTACTTGCATAGGCTTCAATTTATCAACACTCTATTATCGCTAGTTAGAATTCTCTTTCCTTTTCGAGTAAAATTTCATCTTGAAAAGCACCTACTAATTCATCAATTCGACTTACAAGATTAATATATCTAATATCATCAGAAAATATGTATCTGATTATCTCTAGTCGGCTAATTTGTTTTTCTAACACCGGAATTTGGCTTCCAATCCCACTAGTAAAATACTTATGAAAATGAATCTTCATGTACGTTGATAGACCGTATCCCCTATCTTTCATGAGATTATATGCACCTATCATATCATTTGGATCTAAAACTTCAGTACCTATATTAATTACTTTTATAAACTCTTCTTCATCCGAAGATCTACTTAATAGTTCCTGTATTAAATCCTGCCTATTCTTTAATAGCTCTTTCAAACACGAATTACTATAGTAAAATACTAAATCGCCCTCTCTTATAATATAAAGAGCAAACCTCATAATTAATTCATCAAAGAACTCATAATTTTTTAGTCGGTAAAGAATGCTCTCCAATATTTGTCCGTTAAGAGTCTTGTTTCTATATAGTTCCTTAAGTACTTCAAGTCCAAAGCTTAGATTATGTTCAATCAATAAGCCAAGTAAGGAGCAAGATTCATCTATAGGTTTATCTAGATTCGAAAAATAGAGACTCTCCAAGATGTCATAATTAATAACTTTTACTATTTGTTTAGCCTCTTCTTCACGTATATAATTTGGTATCCAAAAATATTCAGAATCAGATTTCAAAATACCTTTCGATAGAAAACCCGGACAGAACTCTTCAAATTTCAAAAAAGATGTAATCGAATAGTACAATGGGACTGAATAATCCTTCAATAGCTCAATAAGGCTGTCATATTGTTCTTTTGTAATCTCTTTTGCCATTATGAGAGTTGCTAACCGCCATTCACTTTTATGAAAATCTGGTATAAAACTTAATAGGACGCTATAGTTAAGAGGGGAAACTTCACGTAAAAAGTCGGACGGGTGGAATCCGAATGGCCTATAATTTGATTTTAACATAGCTTGGATAAATATACATTGTTCTAAAAACGGCAAATTTTTATATAGATTATACAACACATGTTCAACATTATTACCAGAGAGCTTTTCATCTACATCGGTTATTAGCTTTAGATTTACGAAAAATGGTTCCCATTCTTCCTCATATTCATTTGCAATCCTGACGATCTCTTCCTCATGTATAGGCTTATATGGATATGCTAAACTACGCGACGAAATAATGCCGTAAACCTTTTGACGCTCTGAAACTTCATATCCTTCAAAAGCTTTGCTACCAATTTGATTGGCTAACTCAGATAATTGATATAGTGCCTTCTCTTCTAATACAGAAAGATTTTGCATCTCACAGAAAAATGCACTTCTTATCTTCGCCAAATCAGATTTAATCATCTTAGAATGAGATTCTAGATATTGTTTACTGTCTACACTATAGTTTAGCAGCATATTGATAATGTATTTTCTATGTTCTAAGTCCCCCGATATATATATATTACTCAGATTTTCTAACATTGTTTCTCTATACCCTATGAGAACCTCATTGTCAGGAAATGTGTAAGTAGTATGAGAAAAATAATTTTCCATAAAAATAGCACTTTCGCGACGCAGCTTTAAAAAATCTTCGTACACAACGACATTGAGGCTCATTATATTTTTTATATCAAGATTGATAGCCTTACATAAGATTTCCATGGCTTCTTCCATAAAATAATAGTATCCGCCATTCTTTAGGAAATAGTTAAAACAATTGACTAATAAATTAAAAACCTGATCAATTATACTTGGCTTATGACTTAAGTATCCAAATAAGAGTTGCAACGAGATCTTAATGTGATCAGTCTCAATTAATGTGCTTAAAAGTATGAGTAGTTTATCGTGAACTGGATTATTCTTATTTGATATCTGCTCAATAGATATAGGAACTGGTAATATCTCTTCATTCGCCTGCAATATAGCTTCATGAACAAATTTGATTGTTTCATTCGGTACCAAAGAACCAAAAGACAACAGAAATTCTTCTCGAACCTCACAATCATCATTCGGTATTTTAGAGTAGTAAGTGGCCGCTCCCTTCTGAACGGCATTCCAAAATTCTTCTTCTTCATAATATGTTTGAGACTGAGCTAGTATTTCTACAAAACGCTTCCTATCGATGCTATATAATATTTCAAATAGGCGGATAATATCATTTTTTCTAGTACTCAAGTACTTGATTACTACATAATCACCTAAGGTTTGATCCGCAATCTTGCAAATGCAGTCATTATGAACATCAATGAGCTCTTTATTATGGAGTCCTTTGATTCGACCTTCTACCTCTAGATCATTCACTTGAAGTAACTTTGCTAATTCAGAATAAACTACATTTTCTTTTCTATCCTTATACTTAAGCCTATACAAAAAATAAACAATGAACAAGATATCTAAGTCTTCAGAATCTATTTCATTTGACAATAAAATATCTTCATAGTAATCCCTTAATATTTCATAATGATTCGCGTAAGTCTTCGATTTATCTTTTTTCGATAAAATTGCTGCCAAAACCAATAATCGAGGGTTGTTTTGTCCGGCCTCAATAAGATCTTGAATAGTCTTTGAATGAATATTGTCGTCCGAAAACTGCCTAATTAAATCTTTTCTTTCATCTAACCCCAGTTCTTTTACAGAGATTTTCATATATTGATATTTCTTAAGATATGACTCAATAGATTCTCTGGAATAAGATCTACAGGTTACGATAAATTTTATTTTTTCATCAATATTTAGTAATGAAATAACTGCCTCATAATCCGATACCAAATTGACATCATCCATGAAAACTACTGTATCTTTGCCTCCGTCAATAAATCTCTTAAGGTCTTGATAAGTCGCCTGTCCGTTGCTTTTTATACATAGTACAATGTATCCTTTTTTCTCCAGTTCCTTACATATTTCAATTCCCAATCTTGTTTTGCCCACTCCAGCATTGTCAGCTATTAGCAAAACTTGAACATCCGATTCTATTATAGATACATAATTGTCTACGCTCCCACCTAAATAATCATTTGAAATAGGTGCATTAGTTTTACTATGATCATGTATTTTTATGAAACTTTCAATATCCCATACTTGATCAGTAGATTCACTCACCCCTAAAATATCTCTAGCAATGTAATGATAACCAATATTTGAGTATAACGTATATGCAATCTCATTGATACCAATCAATTCTAATTCAAAAGGGCTTGCCTCTTCTTCAAATTTTGCTTTCTTTTCAGGCCCAATATTTGAGCTCGTATGACAACATATTATTTTTTCTATCTGTTCAGTACCTAAGCCGAGCTTTTCAATCTCTTCCTTTACAGACTTAATATCCCCCGATATTTTCTTTTCTACTTGTGAATGAGTCCCATACATCACAAAAATTTGCTTACCATTCGGAAGTACTAAATAAGTATCTGGAATTCCTTTTGTAGGCTTATTTGTTCCTTCTTGTGATCCTAATGCGTTAAGTTTATAGCCCGGAAACTTCTTCGCTAAAAAAGCGTCACCTAGTTTCTGAAATTCACCTCCACTCAGCTCTTTAATTTTATTCTCAATCGTATTTATCAGTGACATATGTGCATCTCCATTATAGTTAATGTAAATCTATATATCCTATTATTTAGGGAGTAAAATTATTACAGAAAAATCTAGATTCTTACTACTCAATAGAAGGCTTCCACCTAATAATTGGACCACTTGCTGACTAATATAAAGCCCCAGGCCAGAAGAAGACTCGACTTCTGACAGATTTTCTGAATAGAAGCGTTTGGTCAAGTAGCGGACCTGTTGGATGGGCTGGGCCATTTGGTTATCAAGGCGAATTTGCAGCTGGTCCGCTTGCGTGCTCAGGCTAATTCGCCCCTGGCCCTTGCCATGTTTAAGCAAGTTGCCTAGCAAGTTCTGCAGGACCCTCACCAGGAGTTCTGGGTCGGTCTCTAGCCAGATAGGACCTGGTGCCAGATCCAAATTGACCCTAAGTCCCGCCCTTTGGAAGGCTTCATAATAGGTCAAGGCCGTCTCCAACAAGAGCTGATGGACATCCACGCGCGCAAAGCTTGGCTTGACCTCGTGCTCCAAGACCCGACGATAGTCCAAGAGGGCCTCAAGCCTGCCCGAGACCTGCTTAAGTTGCTGGTGGACCTTTTCCAAGGACTGGACATCGGGTAGCTCTTGGGCTTTGACCTGCTTAAGGGCTTGCTGGGTATAACCCGAAGCAATGGTGAGCGGGGTCCGGATATCGTGGGCAATATTGCTGATGGCTTGGTCCAAATCCCGCCGCTCCTGTTGGCTGGTGAGCCGCTCGGCTTCCTGGTCCTTGAAGACTTCTTGGACAGCCTGGCTCAAGTCCACTAGAGTTCGACTCTGTTGGCTGAGACGCAGGCGCCCTTGGGATTTGGTCTGGCGCTTGGTCTCAATCTGCCGGGTCAGCTGACGGATGGTGTAGCTTTGATGAAATAAATAGAGGATGGTCCCCAGGAGACAGAGGCCTAGGCCCAAGCTAATTCCCAACATTAGGTCGCCTCCCCTCCTGGCCGGACGCCTTGAGCTAGGCGGACCCCTAAGCCCCAGACCGTCTCAATATAATCCTGGCTATCATCTAGCTGGCTGATTTTCTTGCGCAGGTTGGACAGGTGGGTGTTAAGGGTATTGTCGCCCGGAATGAAGGCATCCTGCCAGACCAATTCATAGAGCAGCTCCTTGGTAAAAATCCGCTGGGGCTCGCCTAGCGAGGTGGTTAAAATGCCAAATTCCTTTTTAGACAGGCGGACTACTTGGCTCTCACGACTGATTTCAAAGCTATCGGCCTGGAGTTGCAACTGGCCTAGACGGGTGGTCGCCTGGCTTGGCTGACTGCTAGCGCCCGCCTCATGGCCAGCTGTCCGCAACTGGACGGCCACCCGGGCATAGAGCTCCTCGAAGTCGAAGGGCTTGACCATGTAGTCATTGGCCCCGGCCAGCAGCATCTGACTGATCAGCTTCTTGTCCCCCAAGGCCGTCAGCATAATGACCGGCACCTGGCTAAAGGCCCGGATGGCCTCTAGGACAGCCTGGCCATTCATGCCCGGCAACATATAGTCCAGCAGGACCAAATCCACCGGCTGTGACTGGCAGTAAAGCAAGCCCTCTGTCCCGGCAAAGGCTGAGACCAGTTCATGTTCCTGGCCCAGGGACTGCTTAATCAGGTCATGAATATCCTGGTTATCTTCGATAATCAATATACGCGCCATAGCGGCCTCCTTTTATGGGATGGTTAACAAAGATTAGTCTTGGCTTGGAGCTGGACTTTCAGCTGGTGGGGCTGCTTGTTCTTGAGCTTCAGGTGTATGAGCTGCCGACACTTCTCTTGTAGCAACTTCTGATTCAGCAGATTCAATTTCAAGTGCTACTTCTTCAGCCACTTCTCTTACAGGTGCTTCTTCAGCCGCCTCTAGTTCTTGAACTTGGTCACCTTCTGCTGGCGCCCCTTCTAAGACGGGCGCTGGCTCTTGTTCCGGCTTCTTAAGCAAGTAAACTTGGCCGGCAAAAATCAAGCCAACTACCACTACTAGACGAACCAATTCCACGTCGTCTGTGGCAGGTGAACGCAAGGATAGGATCCAGCCTACTAAGAGAGGTAGATAGATTTTCCAAGTGGCAAAACCACCCAAGAATTCAGACTTTCTCTTAAAGCTCAGTAAGAGAATGCCCAGATAGTAAACAGCCAAGCCGGCATAGCTTAGGTCCACAATATGACTGATGCGTACATAAGGGGTCATAAAGCCACCCAAGGCAATAATGACAAGACTCAAGCCAATCATAATCACATAGTGGCTGTAAATAAAGCCAGCAGCTGACTGGTCGGCCCCTTGCGGCACTCGGTCGATTTGAACCTTATAGTGGAGAATGAGGCAGGCAATGAGGATAAGACCTAGTAAGGTGGTCGTTTCCAGAGATAGGAAGGTACCCAAGCTGAGGACAACTAAGCCGGCTGAGTACATCATGGTCATGAGCGAAGTGCGGTCCTTCAACCGGTCGAAGTCCAGGGCTGGCACTTGGCGGTCACGCAAAAAGTAAAATGGCGCTAACCAGCCAGCTAGAATTGCTACTACCAAAGCAGCGACGCCCCATTCATAAGACAACTTGGTGCCCAGCAGGAGCAAGCCCCCTTGAGCCAAGAAAATCAAGCCATGACTAGCGGCAAAGTATTTGTTCTGGTCGTCCTGGGCCTTGAGCCATTGAAGGCCGTAACGTAGGGCCAGACTGAGGCTGAGGAAGGCCAGACATGCTGACAAGAGGACCCAGCTATCCTTCCAAGAAGCCGTATTGCCTTTAAAGAGGAAGAGGAAAACGGTCATATCGAAGAAATGACAGACATAGTCCAGGGGCCCTTCCTTCAGGTAACGATTGTTGTAAGCGGCTTGGCTGAACCAGACATAGAGAATGACCGACAGAGTCAAGGCAAAACGCCAGATCAGGTTGGTCTCCAGGGGATACTTGGTAATATCTGCTAACATATAGAGCAGAGTGAACAGGCCGGTAACAAAAACAAAATCATAAAAAATTTCTAAAACTGAAACGCGTTTGGTTTCTAACATGGCATTCACCTCATTTTATTGATTGGTCTTGAGATATTTGAGTCGAAGTAAGCAGTGATTCCATTCATCCCAGAGATCTGGGAAGACTTCAATGGCCTCGTAGCCACAAGCCTGGTAGAAGGCATTGGTGGCATCATAAGCCTCATAATGACCCGGGGCCACCGTCTTGACCTGCAGATAATGATAGCCCTGGCTGATAGCATAGTCTTCAGCCACCGCCATGAGCTGACGCCCTAGTCCCTGGCCCTGATGGGCTTTGAGGACGCCCATGCAGTGGATTTCCAGACAGACAGGGGAAGTTTCTTGAAGGGTGATAAAGCCCCAGCCCTCCCCTGCTTGAAAGCAAACCCGGTCGCTGGCCTGGTCAATGTATTCCTGGGTGGAGTCGGGCAGACCAAACCATTCAGGCAGGTCGGCTAAGACCTTGGCCACTAGTTGTGAGCGATCTTGACCTGCTTCTACTAATAGGACAGAGTAAGTTTTACTTTCTCTCATGATAGTCACCTCGTATTGATTAATTAGCATTTAAGCATTTGAGTTGAAGTAAGCAATAGAGTTCTTGATTCTATGGATTAATTGATCTTGAGATACTTGAGTCGAAGTAAGCAGGGATTCCATTCATCCCAGAGATCCGGGAAGATTTCTATGGCCTCATAGCCACAGGCCTGGTAGAAGGCATTGGTGGCATCATAGGCCTCATAGTGTCCCGGGGCCACGGTCTTGACCTGCAGATAATGATAGCCCTGGCTGATAGCATAGTCTTCAGCCACCGCCATGAGCTGACGCCCTAGTCCCTGGCCCTGATGGGCTTTGAGGACGCCCATGCAGTGGATTTCCAGACAGACAGGGGAAGTTTCTTGAAGGGTGATAAAGCCCCAGCCCTCCCCTGCTTGAAAGCAAACCCGGTCGCTGGCCTGGTCAATGTATTCCTGGGTGGAGTCGGGCAGACCAAACCATTCAGGTAGGTCGGCCAAGACCTTGGCTACTAGTTGTGAGCGGTCTTGACCTGCTTGCACTAATTGAATCATGTCTTGTCCCCCTTTGGCTTTTTCTTAGGCTTGGGTGCCGGTAATTCAGGCCACATGGCTTCAAACAAAGCCAGGACATAGCCTGATTGCTCTAGGCCCTCCACCTCAATCATGGGCTTGGCGCCTGGATAAGGAAGGACATTGGCTTCTTTGCCTAGATAGGATAGGGCGGCAGGCACCGGCTTGACTAGCAGGCGGTTATCGTAGAGGCCGCCCACTAATTTGCCTTGATAGTAGAGCAGGTACTCGCCCATCATAGCCCGACTGGTGACCCGCTGGTCCTGCTGGCAAAGGTCTAGGATAAAGGCTAGATAATCCGGACTGGTGGCCATCCTAGTCCCCTCCCTTCAAATAGTCCTTAAGGTAGGTCAGATTGCCATAGGCTTCTAGCTCCAGGGGCTCAGTCGTCAAGACCATGCCTCGCCCAGCCGGGTCGCTTGGTACTTGGAAGGCCAGACCTAGACGGCCAGGTGCCTGGCCAGGTGCCCAGGCAATGTAGAGGGTCTTGAGGTAGCCGTATGTGGCATCCTCGGACTGGAGGACGGTCTGGGCATAAGCATACCAATCGCCGACCTTGTAGAGTTGGTTGAGGATTTGGTCCAGATAGTCCTGGCTGACCTGCCGGCTGTCTGGCACTAAATGGGGCAAGAGACGTAACTCTACGCTATCTTCGGCGATAGTAGCTAGGTCTATCTTGACTGCCCCCAAACTTCTGAGTCCTTCTAACACCTTATCACTCCTCTGTCGGATCCTTGGCTTGGTCCAAGGCCTGGAATTTGGCCTTCATGGTTGGGTTCTTGCGAGTCAGCTTCTTAACGCTGACATCATCCAGCTTGTTGTTGGCCAGGCGCAGCTGGTTCTCGCTGGTCAACAGAGCCGTCTTCACGGCCTCCATACGCTTGATGGTCTTGTCGATTTCCTCGATGGCTTTGGCGAAGTTGTTGCTAGCTGAGTTATAGTTTTTAGCGAAGGCTAGTTTGAAAGCGTTGAGGTCTTCTTCAAAATGGGTAATGTCAATATTCTGCTCCCGCATCTGGGCCAGTTCCTGCTTGTAATGGAGGGCATTCATGGCCGCATTGCGCAAGAGGGTAATCATAGGCAGGAAGAATTGGGGCCGAATGACATACATCTTGTCGTAGACATAGGACACATCCACGATTCCGCTATTATAGAGCTCATTGTCGGCTTCAAGCAGGCTAACCAAAATGGCATACTCGCAGCCCTTTTCCCGCCGGTCCTTGTCTAACTCCTTGAAGAATTGTTCATTCTTCTTCTTGCTGGCGGTCTCGTCGCCTTCGTTCTTCATCTCAAACATAATGGAGAGGATTTCGACACCCTGGTCGTCATACTCGCGGTAGATATAGTCCCCCTTGGAACCAGTCCGGGCATCATTGTCCTTGCCGAATTGGGCCTTGGGAAACATGCCCATACGGTTGCGATTGAATTCGTACTCGCAGTGCTGCTCCAGGCTCTCGCCAATCATCTTGGTGGACTGCTTGGCCTTGAAGTCCTTGTAAAACTCAATGGTTTCGTCCTTCTTGCGCAGCTCCAATTCGTACTTTTCTTGATCAGCCTTGCGCGACAGCTGGGCTTCCTTCTCCTGTAAGGCCAGCTGGTTGGCGACCGCATCGCGCTCCTTCTCCAACTGGGTCTTGGCCGTTTGCAGGGCTTGTTGGTGTTCCAACTGGGCCTGCTTGAGTTGGAATTCCAGGGCTTGAATGGCCTGGTCCTTGGCCGTCAACTGGCCCTGGAGGGCGGTCTCGGTTTCCTTTTGAATCAGGGCCTTCTCGGTCTCAAATTGTTGGATTTGATGTTGCAGTTGGCTTAGTTCCTGGTCCTTCTGGGCCCGCAAAGCCTGCTCCTGGTTCTGATAGCGCTGTTCGGCCAAGTCTAGGGCCTGATGGAGGCGAGCCTGCACTTCGGCATCGAATTCGGCCGTCCGCACCTGGGCTAGCAACTCGCTATATTGGGTTTCATTAATGGTAAAGTGGGTCCCGCAATGGGGACACTGGATTTCTTTCATATAAAACGGGGACTCCTTTCATCACTTTGTCTTCTCTATTATAACAAAAAAAGCCCCCGGCTTGTAGTGGGAGCTAGGCTTGGACAAGTGGCGCTTGCCTATTATTCGTGAATTGTAAGCGCCAAACTTGGAAAGGGCTTGGTGTCAGTTTAGTGAGGCCTCAAGCTCTGGCCTCGCTTAGCCAATCTTGGCTAGGGAGCGTGACCGGCTTCAGCCAGCCTGCTGGTCTATGGTGGCCTAAGCCTAGGACATAAAAAATGGCGGTATTGCTACCGCCATTAGCAACTTGCCAACTAAGCAAGTCTATTTTTTAATTATTTTTAGCTTCTGCCACATAGCTATGGAAGAGAGACGCATAGTGATCATATTGATCGGGGTAGCCCTTGCGCAAGTTACGCAGAAAAGCCCGTTTGACTGGCGTCGTATAACGGAAATGAATGTAGAAGAGCGCGATAAGCAGTGTACCCAGCAAGCCACCAAGGGATGAGAGGACAGACCCAAATTCGACACCCGGCTTGCTGAAGTATAAAACCCCTGCCGCTGCAAACAGGACAGCCATGATAATAATGACCCACTTAAAGTTCTTGTCTAGGCGTGCCTGCACCTCTGCTAATTCTAAAATCACACCTTGTAACTCGCCATCTGTATAGACTCCTTCACGTAGGTTACGCGCCGCGTCACGAGAGAGCACTGTCCGTGTTGCCATCTAATCATCCTTTCTAGTCAACTTAGATTAGCCTAACTATATCACTCTTTGCCTTCCGATTCAAGGCAAGCCCTCTTGCCTGATTCTTTGAATCCTCTAAATGACTATGATACAATGGGACAAATATAGCAATACCCACTCAATAGGAGCAAGCAAATGAACTACCAGCATTATTTTTTCGACTTTGATGGCACCCTGGCTGATTCCAAGAAATGTGTCATTCAAGCCGTACAGGAAGCCTTCCAGCACAAGGGTTTGACCCAACCCTCTCCGCAAGTAATCCTTAACTTCATGGGCATTCCCATCGAAGCCTCTTTCCCACAAATGAGTGACCAATCCTTAAGTCCTGATCAGCTTGAAGACTTATTTGCTGACTTCCGTTCCGCCATGGTGGCCTATGAACCAGAGGGGCTGGAAGTCTATCCTCATATCCATCAAGTCCTAGAACAACTCCAAGCGCAAGGCCGCCACTTATACATCGTGACCAGCAAAGCTGGACCGGCCCTAGAACGAAATCTGCATTTGCTTAACTTAAGCCACTACTTCACGGATAAGATTAGCTCCGACCAAGTCAGCCACTACAAGCCTCATCCCGAAAGTCTCCTAACCTTGCTTGAACGCCACCAGCTCGATCCAGCCCACTGCCTTATGATTGGGGATGCAACTTTCGACATTGACATGGGAAATGCGGCCGGGGTGGCCACCTGCGCTGTCACTTGGGGCAGCCATGACCGAGCACAACTTTTGTCCTCCAAACCCCTTCATGTGGTTGAGTCGGCGCTTGACTTACTGACCCTCTAATAAAAATACAGGCATCATGATCTTGATGCCTGTATTTTTTGCCTTTATCCTTCTAAAGCCTCTAGCAGTGCCTGGCGCATCTGGGTCAGCTCGGGTTCCTGCAAGCGCACGGACTCGTCCGTCATTTCCTCAAAAGGCACCCACCAGACGGGACCTCGTCCCTGATGGCCGTAGGTCCCCATATCGCCGGCGCGACGTGGGAAGAGATGCCAGTGCATGTGGGCATCGCCATTGCCTAGCAGTTCGACATTCATCTTCTCTGCCCCAAAGGCCTTGGCCACCGCTTCTTGAACCTGAGTCATTTCAGCTAGGAAGGCTAACTTAGTCTCAGGGTCTAGGTCATGCAGCTCCCGCACATGTTGCTTGGCTAGGAAGAGCGTATAGCCCTTGAAGTATTGGTGGTCACCCAAGACCACATAGCCAGTGGACAGTTCCTTAACTAGGTAAGGATTGCTGCCTTCCTTAATCATCTCGATTCGTTGACAAATTAAACACATGGTCTGGGCTCCTTTACTGCACTTTTGCTTTGACCCGATTATAGCATAAGTCGCCCTCTCATTCAAAAAAGCGCCCTAGGGCGCTTTTTTGACTTATGTCTAATCCTCCAGCACTTCTAGCTCGAAGCGCATGCCACCCTCGATGGCATAGAAGTCATGGGCAATATGATAATTTTCCAGCAGGTTATGAACCATATAGAGACCCAAACCGGTCCCCTTGTTGCCCTGTTGGTCGCTGTCCTGGTGACTAAAAATGTCATAGGCTGACTGAAGGGCTTGGTCAGACATGGGCTGACAAGGATTGTCAATTCTTAGCTTCTGCCCCTCCCGATAGATGCGGATGGTGCCGCCTGGTGTGGAGTAACGGACCGCATTGCTCATGAGGTTGGAGAAGACCTTGCGGAAGGCTGACTCACTCATAGCCAGGGTGGCCTGGTCGAGTTGGCAGTCAATCTGCAAGTGCTGAGCCTGGGCCAGGACTTCATAGTCAGCCAGGACCTGAGGCACAATGGTCGCCACATCCAGTGGTCCGGTCTCGGCCTGCCATTCTTGCAGTTTGGAGAGTTCCAGAATTTCCTTGACTAGGCCAGATAATTGGTCGACCTTGAGCATGGATTCATCCAAATAAGTGTCCCGGTCGGCATACTTGCCTACCTTCCAACGCATATTTTCTAGCATAATACGCAGACCTGCCAAGGGCGTCTTGAGTTCGTGAGAAGCACTGCGTAGGAAGTCGACCTTGAGCTTCTCTAACTCCACCATGCGCTGGTTCTTCTCTTCCAGTTCATCAATAACAGCTAGGAGATGGCCGTAGAGCTCGTTGATTTGTCGCTCCATCATGCCCAGCTCATCCTGGCGGATATTAGCAAAGAAAGCCGTCCGATCCAACTGCTTCATGCGCCCGGTCATGACCGCCATGCGGCTGAGAGGCCGAGACAGGCTGCGGGCGTAGACATAGGCTACCACCACTGCCAAAGCCACCGATCCCCCTAGGGACATAGGCAGTAAGGTCAGGGTCACCCGCGTGGCCTGGCGGACCACTTCGGTAGTGGCAACAAACTGAACTAGCAGGCGTTTCTTATCCCGCGTCACCACTTCCCGCTCTTCGATAATGACCGAGTTCTGGTCACTGTCCTGATTATAGTTGAGGTTACGGCCGAGTGTCTTGGTATAGCTAGAACCTTGGGGCTGCATAAAGGCCGTAATGCCCTCGTTCTTAGCATAGACTTCCAGGGCTGTCTCCACTTCTTCTTCATCGACTTCGGCCAGGTTTTGGACCATGGCATCGGCCTTGTGGCTCAAGTCGGTCTGGCGATCATTGAGATAGAAATGGGGAAAGACCAAATAGATGGAGAGATGGGCCACTGCCACCAAGGCTAGCAAGATGGAGATGGTCCAGATAAAAATTTTTGGAAATAAACTTAGTCGTTTCATTTTAGCTCCAATTTATAGCCCACATTTTTTACCGTGACAATACAATCCAATCCTAAGTTCTTGCGCAATTGCTTGATATAGACGTCCACTACCCGGTCAAAGGGTGGATCATCCTGATTGGCCCAGACATGGTCGAGAATTTGCGCCCGACTGAGGACTTGGCCTTGGTGGTCCAGCAAGAGCTTGAGAACTGCCAGCTCCTTAGGCTTGGTATCCGCCACTTCCCCCTTATAAGTCGCTTCATAGCTTGAGAAGTTGACTTTGCTGTCCTTGTATTCCCAGATGTCAAACTCGCCGTAATGGCGCTTAAGCAAGGCTTCAATGCGCTTAGCTAGCAGGGCAAGGGAGAAAGGCTTCTGAATATAGCCATCCACCAGCAAGTCGAAGGTCTTAATTTGGGCTTCTTCATCGGCCACCGCCGTCAACATGAGGACTGGCACTGTACTGGTTTTACGGATTTCTGCTAAGACTTCAAAGCCATTTTTCTTAGGCATCATAATATCTAAGAGGACCAGATCCACGGATACCTCCCCAAAGAGGTCCAGGGCTTCTTGGCCATCAGCCGCCTCCCAAACAAAGTAGCCTTGACTGCGGAGAAATTCGCTGACTCCTTCGCGGATGGCTGCTTCGTCTTCTACAATCATCAGATTCATGGGCGCACTTCCTTTCACATTAAAATCTTAAGTCAATTATACCACAGAAAGTAGGATTAGCCTGCGCAAACCCTACTTTCCATGGTAAAAAATATTATGGACTTCCTAGCCTACACTTGAACCAAATTCTGAACATTATCTACAAATGGAAGTCCTTAGGTGGAGAATAAAGGGGTATCTAGAACCCCTCATAGGCCGGTCAAGGCGTCATTGCTTGGACTGAGTGACGAGAGTATGTAAGTGACAATGACGGCGACTTGGCCGGTCTATGAGGAGTTCTCGATGACGAGAACTCACCCACATTTTTGGCCTATTGATGGTCGGCCAAGAGTGATTTAGGTTGCTTACGCATGAGGGTAATGGAAGCTAGGAGTACTGCTACCAGGATGACCACCAAGCCTAAGGCTACTACCCAAACCATATCCATGGCTTGTACTTGGACGGATAATTCGGTCAAGGTCTTGTTGAAGCTATCGATGGCTGCCCCGCCCCCAAGCGTGGTGTTCTTAGCTTCCGCTGCCAATTGTTGACCGATGCTTTGGTTGACACTTCCCAGAATGGTGTTCCCTACCCATTGGCTGACAGGTCCACCTAGGAGGAAGGCCCCCACAAAGCTTGCCAGGCTGACCATAAGCACTTCTACTAGGAATTGAGCCAAGATTTGTGGCTTGGTCATCCCTAGGGAGAGACGAATCCCCATTTCCTTACGACGACCGTTCATCCAGAGGAAGAGGATCAACATGAGAACAACACCTGAGAAGATCAGGCTGCCCAAGAGTAACTTGTCGGTCATGCCATAGACTAAACCAATTGATTTTTGCAAGGATGGGAAGTTTTGGCTGCTCTTAACCAAGCTGTATGCCCGCCAGTTAATGGACAACTTCTTAGCTTCAGACATAATCTTGTCTAAGTCATGGTTCCCGTCAACGAAGAAGCTAGCATCTTGATAGATAGCCGTCTTGTCTGTATAACCATAGAGCTTTTGAGTGGTCTCTAAGTCGGTCAGCAGGTTGTTTTGGTAGAGCTCTTGGATGGCCGTTACCCCACCCTTGTTTTTCCCGCTGAAGGTCCCCACGATGGTGACTTCAGTCGTTTCGTTAGCTTGCTTTTCATTATCGGCATCATAGATGTTGGACTTGAGCTTGAGCGTGTCCCCTACCTTGAGGCCGTTCTTCTTAGCAAATTCTTCGTGGACCATGGCCACGTTCTTGTCTTCAGGCTTAATGTGACGGCCTTCAGCCAACTTGAAGGTTTCGGCGCTAAAGCGATCATCCAAGGAAGAGTCATTGGTCCCGGTCAACATGGCTGCCTTACCGAAGCGACGTTGACGGTCGGCATCAATCCGTGGTAGGCCGTCTTGGGAAACCAGTTCCTTGTCCACTAAGTCGGCCACAATCCCCATACGTTTGACCACTTGGCTAATACCATCTAGGCCTTGAATGGCCGCGATGTCCTCACCACGCAAGTTCCCACTCCCGCGGTTGGTCCCTTGGTTGTTACGGCGATCGATTTCCATCGAGAAGGAAGAGCTGATGCCCTTGAAGGTTTCTTTGGAGGCCACGTCGGTTGCCCGCTTAACAGCCAAACTACTTAAGGAAACAGTGGACATGACTAAGAGAATAAGGAAGATAATCAGAGTCTTAAATTTTTTACGCCAGACATAGGCCCAAGCATTATTCAATAAACGCATTGTGCTTCCCCCTCTCTACTTGACTTTATGTCCGTTAGCAGCTTTCAGCTTACCATGACTGAGTTCTAGAACCGTATCCGCTGCCTCTGCTACTTGTGGGCTGTGGGTCACGACGATGACACATTTGCCTCGTTCATGGGCAGCTTGACGTAAAATGTCGATGATTTCTTGGGCGGTCCCTTCGTCCAAGTTACCGGTTGGTTCATCCGCTAAGATGATTGGCGCCTCGCTGGCCAAGGCCCGGGCGATGGCCACCCGTTGTTGTTGGCCCCCAGATAACTTGAGGACGTTACGATGAATTAAGTCTTGACCCAAGCCTAGTTGTAAGAGCAAGTCTTCGCTAGCTTCCGCATTGGCTAGGCGCACATTTTCTAGTGGCGTCAAGTAGTCAATCAAGTTGTAGTTTTGGAAGACCAAGCAAATATTGTGGCGGCGGTGGGCACTATAAGATTCTTGGGCAATGTCTTTGCCTTGGAAGAGGACTTTACCTTTGGTTGGGCTATCTAAGCCTGCCAAGAGGGATAAGAAGGTCGACTTACCAGCCCCAGATTTACCCACGACAGCGTAGAAGGTGCCAGCATCAAATTTGGCGTCTAATTCCTTGAGGACACTCTCTTGTGCCCCTTCATAACGATAGTAAATGTTGTCTAATTTCAATAATGTCATCATGATCACTTCCTTAACTGAGTTGTCCTAGGATTTCCTTAGGTTTTTTGGTGAGAATTAAGCCGGCACAAGCCATGACCGCTACTACGATAATGAGGAGAACGACGCCATAACTTGTTGCGACTAGGCCAGCCTGCCAAGTTGGGGCAGCAGCCGCGAAGAGTTTGCGGACCTGATCTGGCAGGTCATTGGAGACTAAGAGGCTGGAGAAGAAACTGTTAGCCAGTGGATAGGCGACTGCAGCTGCAATTGCCCAGGCCCCAATGGAGAGGCCCCAGAGCTCTAGCAGGATTTGGCCAATGATTTGGCCCTTGGAAATCCCGATTGAGAGCAGAATGCCGAATTCATGCACTCGTTCCCGCAAGCAGAAGAGCAAGACTAGGAAGAGGGTAATCACACTGACCACTAAGACCGCGCCGGTCATGAGGGTCATGAGAGACTGGAAGCTAGCAATAGGTGCCGCCACCTGGTCAAAAGCTTGGCTATTGGCTGTCAATTGGGTTTGGTCCCAATCCAGCGACAAGGCCTTAACGTGGCTAATGACTTGGTCTAGTTCCTTAGGATTTTTCACCCGATACTGAGCCAGACGCACTTGATAGTCGTCTGCTTGCCGCCCGTAGAGGGCTTGGCTGCTAGCGTAGTCGGTGTAGAGCCGGTTCTCGGTCAAATCGGAGCTAAGCCCGGTGAAGGTCTCACTGCGTTTGCCGCTATAGATCCCGACAATCTCGAATTCCTTGGCCTCCCCGTCCTTGGCTTCCCCACCTTCTGTTAGCTGGGTGCCCTTGAGACTAATCTTATCGCCTAGCTGGAGCTGATTGGCTTCTGCAAAGGCCTCGTGGACCATGACCTTGTCTTTGTCATCTGGCGTCAAGTGGCGCCCTTGGCTCAGGGTCAAGGCCCCGCTAGCAAAATCTAAGTCGGTCTGACTGTCTTGGCGACCTTGAATGGATAAGAGCTGATTAAAGATATCGTCGCCTTGGTCACGCTGTACGGCTTGTTGGGCCTGAATGACTTGGCCGGACTCAAACTTGGCCAGCCCTTCTGATTTGTACTGAACGTCTGCTACCCCTTCTACTTGAGCCACTTGACTAATGTCCGACTCTTTCATACCTGCCTGCAAGCCCTGACCTTGGAGCTGGAATCCCGCATTGGAGAGGGACAGGAGTTTATCTTGAACTTGTTGGGTACTAATCTGAATCGCGAAAACAGCTAAGACAGCGGTCGTGATCAGAGATAAGATGAGGAAAAGCAGCCCTACTCTGACTCGCTTACGGCTGACATAGGCCCAAGCACGCTGATACCATTTCATACGAGTCACTTCCTTTCTGCTGATTAAGAACTAACTATAGTATGCAACCCCTGTGTGAAGTTGATATGAAATTGTGAAATAAATTTTTGTCTTCTTCAATAAATGAAAAATCCAGCCCCTATCCTGGCTTGAGAACAGGATAAGGGCTGGGTTTTTATAGAAAAAAATTAGCTAGCTGGACCCCCAACTCGAATGGCATAGGCATCCAGTAAAATTCGACCAATAACCTGCAAGGGCAGGCGAGACCTTACTTCATAGTCAGGAAAATAAGAAATTTCTGATTTATAGCCTACCAAGCTAATATCGGCTAGCTGAGCTAAACTGGAGCCACCGTTAGCGGTCAGGAGAACTAGGGGGACTTCCTGGGCCACACAGGTCTGGGCAGCTGCCACCAACTCCTGAGTCTGGCCATTAAGGGAAATCAAGAGTACCAGGTCTTGATCCGTCAGGCGCTTGCTGATGGTACGAATAATATTGGGGTCGGTATAGAGCTCACAGGTCCGCCCTAACAAATGGAATTTGACTTCCATCTCACTAGCAATCAATTCACTTAAGCCGCGAGCAAAGAGATAGACCTGGCTAGCCCCTGCAATGGCTTGAATAGCATCTTCAATCTGGCGCTTATCTAAGAGGGCCAAGGTTTGCCGGACTTCAAGGTCATTTTTCAAGATAACTTCTTGAATCTTCTGATCATTATCATCCAGGATTTGAAAAGTGGTAGAGCTTGCCTGATCACCCCTGAGCTTCTGTTTAATCGCGTGCTTAAAGGCTGTAAAGCCATCATAGCCTAACTTCTTCATCGTACGGACAATGGAAGCCGTAGAGACATTGGCTTCTTGACTCAACTTGGTGATGGACAGACTGGGCACCTGGCCTAAATGGGCCTCCAAATAGGCTACAAGATGACGCTCGGTCGCCGTTAAATGTTCTAGCGCAAACATAGACTCCCTCCTCCGCAATTCTGTAAATATTTTCCTAGCTATCGTCGTATTTAGAAAAGATTTACAGGAAAACTTCTGTCATACTAAGTATAACAAAAGTCCCATCTCAAACCAAGGAGGTGATTAAATGATTTATACCTGTACCATGAACCTGGCCATTGACCTCTTCATCAAAACTCAAGACCTAGTCCCCTTCGTGGTCAACCGTACCCAAGAGGCAGATTACCAGCCCAATGGCAAGGGCGTCAATGTCAGCTTCATCCTTAAGAAACTGGGCCTAGACTCAACGGCGCTTGGCTTTAGCGCAGGTTTTACGGGCCGCTTTATCTCAGACCAACTGCTTGCAGCGGGTATCCAGACTGCCTTCATCCCTATTCCTGGGATTAACCGCATCAATGTCTTCACCCGCGTCACTAGCCAAAATCTGGAGTATAAGTTGGTGAATCAGGGGCCTAGTCTAAGTCCTGACCATATCCAGCAACTCCTAGCCCAGATTAAAAAGCTTAAACCCCAAGACACCCTAGTCATCTCTGGCAGTCACCCCCAAGGCGTCACCGATGACACCTATCTGGCCATCGGCCAAGCTGCCCAAGCTCAAGGCTTCCAACTCATTCTAGATATCTCCAGTCCGGTAGTCTTGGACCTCTTGCCTTATGGCCCCGCCCTGATTAAGCCTAATGATGAAGAGTTAGCCCACTGGTTCCAGGAAGAAGCCCTTAACCAAGATCAGCTCATCTATTATGGTCGTCAGCTCTTAGCCAAGGGCGCCCGCCAGGTTTTACTATCACTAGGTCCGGACGGTGCCCTCTTATTGACGCCAGAACTAGCCCTTAAAGCTTCGGCGCCCCAAGGCCAGGTCGTCAATACGGCTTGCGCCGGTGACACCTTATTAGCAACCTTCATCGGCTGTCGCCAACAAGGGCTATCCTATGAAGCTTCTCTAGTCAAGGCCGTAGCAGCGGGCAGTTCGACAGCCTTTCGACCTGGACTGACAGACTTCTCAGATGTAGCAGAACTCAGTAAAAGCATAGAGCTTACATATTTATAAGGAGGAATTTGCATGACCAAGTATGATTTGATTGCGGCAACCGGTTGTCCAACCGGGATTGCCCACACTTTTATGGCCCAAGAAGCCCTAGAACAAGCAGCTAAGGCGGCTGGCGTTACGATTAAGGTCGAAACTCATGGTCAAATGGGGATCGACAATGAATTAACGGCCCAAGAAATTGCGGATGCCAAGGCGGTCATTATTGCCGCTGACAAGGATGTCCAGGCTGAACGCTTCGTGGACAAGCGCATCATTGACGTCTCCGTTGGTCAAGGCATTAAGCAAGCCGCCCAACTGATTGAACAGGCGCTAGCGGGACAAGGCCAAGTCAAGTACCCTTCCAACCAACAAGTGGCAGCGGAAGATGCTCTCTTAGGGACTAGTGCCCCAAACCTTGGCGGCCAATCCTTTGGGCGAGATATCTATAAGCACCTCATGAATGGGGTCTCGCATATGCTCCCCTTCGTGGTCGGCGGTGGGGTGCTGATTGCCCTATCCTTTGCCTTATTCGGGATTTATTCCTTCGATCCTAATCATGAATCTTACAATCCAATTGCCGCTAAACTTAAGGACATTGGGGGCACAGCCATGGGTCTCATGACGCCCGTACTAGCAGCCTACATTGCCCAGAGTATTGGTAAACGCCCTGCCCTCGTCACAGGTTTCGTGGCAGGGACCATTGCCAGCACTGGCGGTGCCGGCTTCTTAGGCGGTATCGTCGGTGGTTTCTTGGCTGGATATACCATTCGCCTCTTAGAAGTCGTCTTCAAGGGCCTACCTAAGACCTTGGACGGGCTCAAAGCCATCTTCCTCTTTCCACTCTTCGGAGTGCTGATTACAGGGCTGGTTATGATGTGGCTAGTCACTCCAATGGCTGGCATAAATGAAGGCATGATGACCTTCCTACAAGGTTTCCAAAACTCTAACCCGATTATCCTGGGCCTAATCGTGGGCTGTATGTCGGCCTTCGACATGGGTGGTCCGGTTAATAAGGCAGCCTATGTCACCGGGACCGTTCTCCTAGCCCAAGGCAATACGGCCTTTATGGCTGGGGTCTCTGCAGCCTGCATTGCTCCACCACTCATTACGGGGATTGCGGTCTTACTCTTCCGCCAACGCTTCGATTCCAGTGAACGTAATGCAGGGATTGTCAACCTCATCCTGGGTAGTACCCATATCACCGAAGGGGCGATTCCTTTTGTAGCCAAAGACCCACTCAGAGCTATGCCTATTATGATGATTGGTTCTTCCGTCGCAGCCATCCTGACCTATCTCTTCAAGGTTCAAGTTCCTGCGCCTCACGGTGGTTTCCTAGTCCTACCAGTCGTGACACATCCCTTATTATGGGTCCTAGCTATCCTGATTGGTTCTGTCATTGGGGCGGTCCTCTTGGGCTTGTCTCGTCCAGAACCTAAATTGTAGGGGGCGAGAATTGCATGCTACTTTCAAATGACGCTATTTACCTCAACCAGACACTGACAAGTCAGGCAGCTGTCTTCGATTTTCTGGCCAAGCAAGCAGTGGCCCTGGGTGTCGCCACAGATTCAGGGGCAGTTCTAGCCAATCTGCAAGAGCGCGAGGCCCTAGGGACAACTGGCATGATGGATGGATTTGCTATTCCTCATGCCAAGGATGCGAGCATTAAGGAAGCTAAGGTCATAATTTTGAAACTAACTTCAGGCATTGACTGGCAAAGCATGGATGGCCAAGCCATTGACTTTATCTTTTGTCTCATGATTCCTGATTCTCAAGCAGGAACTACCCACCTCAAGCTTCTCTCCCAGCTAGCCCGGCTTCTAATGCGCCAACCGGTCAAGCAAGCGCTAAAAGAGGCCCCGAGTCCACAAGCTATTCTCCATATTTTGGCTCAGGAACTTGAATCCTAGCCAGCCAAGCTAAAAACCACCCTGCCATCAGTTCGGCCGCTGATGGGGGGTGGTTTTTCATAGAGGGGACTTGATTTAGTTGCTTGAAGTTGTTTCGTCTTTCTGATCGCTGGCTACATTAGTACTTGAGCTAGAAGAAGACTGGGATGAGCTTTGGTCTGAAGATGAGGAGGCCTCGCTTGCCTTGTCCTCTTCAAAGTTAGTCACTGGCAGGCTCTTGTCCTTGTCAGCGTCTTCTAAGACTTCGGAAGTAAAGGACTTGTTGCTTTCCAAGATACTTGGGCCACCATCTTCCCCGGCTTGGGTAATGGCCTTATACTTGTCGCCTACGCGGGTGTCGACCTTACCATTGAACTGGGCGTGCGCTAGCTCGATGGCTTGTTTAGCCAAGATAGCTGGCGAGAAGAGCGGTTCTGCCGGGTCATCCCCACCGAAGACGGCATTGGTCTTGGATAGGCGGGCAATAATATCTGACACTTGTTCCCGCAAGTCATAAGACAATGGCTTGTCTTGGACGTGTTGGGTCAAGAAGTAGAGATGCTTCATGGCTTCAACCCCAGGCCGGTCGTTGGCGTCCTTGAGGGCCGCCACATAGGCTGCTAAGCGGCTTAAGCCCACTGCGTCTTGGGCTTCAATGGCCTTGTTGGCTTGTTCCCGCAATTGGTCGGCAGTCACGCCATAGTTAGTCAAGTTCAGCTCGCTGATGGCCTTTAGGATGCTCTCGTGTTGGGCATTCAGTTTGGCCAGGCGTTCAGATAGCTTGTCGCTATTGTCTTCAATTTGGAAAATGTAGCGGGCGGCAAAGCGGTCTAAGAGTTGGAGGAAGCCTTGGGTCGAGTTGCCCTTGTCCTTGAGGCTTTCTTCAATATCCTGTAAACCGGCATCAATCCGGGCTAGGGCCACTTCTTGGCCGGCTAGACGTTGGCTAGCGACTTGGCGCAGGGTGGCAATATAAGCTTTGACTGTCGCTTCATCCAAATCCCCCGGCACATGGATGCTTGGCAGGCTGGCCAATTTGTTGGCTACATAAGCCTTGGCTCCTTCCACATTGCGGATGCGGATATTGTGGCTGTGGTCACCATGTGGCACCTCGAAGTAGCCATCGCGAATGCGAATAATGCGCTGAGGAATCCCCATGCGTTTGGCAAGGCCTGCTAGTTCGCGGGCAAAGCGTAACTCAGGGTCAATGCTTGAATCCTGACTAGGCACTTCCAAAGTCCAGAGTGGCACTACCCAAGGATGGATGTGAGACTTGTCTTGGCCTTGTTCCGTATTTTGGAAGGCAAAGACTTGGCCTCGGTAGTTGCCGGCATCATCATAGACGGCCTGCAACTTGATGGTGTCCCGCTCTACCCCATAGGCATAGCTGATGTAATCCAGATGCCCTTGAATCTCAGGAGAATCTAAGGTCAAGAGGGAAGTCGGACCTTGTGGCGTGCTTGGTTGTTCTGGTTGACTCGGAGCCGGACTTGGACTAGCTGGCTGATCCACTGGCAGACTTGGCGTCGCTGGTTGACTTGGTCGGGTCAATTGATCGGCTGGATGACTTGGCGCTACAGGTTGGCTTGGGCTGGCTGGCCGACTAGCGACTGGGCCATTTGGTCTTGGGCTGACTGGCTCATCATCGAAGGACAGATTGCCTAAGCCTTGACCGCAATCCAAGACATCGTGGAAATGGTCGCCGTGAGGAATCCGCACTAGGCGGCAGCCTCCTGGTGTGTGGGCATTAGGCACAGTTGGCGCATTGGCCAAGTCCCGTTTGGAGATAAAGTGGAAATGGTCACCGTGACGAACTACATAGCCATCCGCATTCTCTTCGACAATATCGGCTGGGTTAAAGACATAGTGATCGTCCCCACCCCTTCTTGAGCTGCTAGCCCCTGCTTGGGCCTGGTCTTCATAGATGGCGTCCACTGGTGGCTTACCATAGACAAAGTGATAGTGGTTGCCGTGTTTCTTAAGGTAGCCGTTGGCAAAGACCTTACCCACGATGACCTTTTGCTTGCCCATTTTTTCCTTGAATTCTAGCTCTAGCTTATCCAAAGCCAAGGATTCTTTTTCGGCTTGGGCTGCGGCCAGATCGCTAGATAATTGGCCCTTGTCGCTTTCGGCCTGAGACATGGCCGTTTGGGCCTCTTGCAAACGGGCTTGAGATTGACTGAGATCTTGGTTAAGGCCCCACAAACCGGCCCCGGCGCTCAAGAGAATGGCGCCATTAATCCCCCATAAGAGGATGCGTTTTTTAGTCATGAATGATGACTCCTTTTATATATAATGGTAATTCTTACGTTTAGCATCTTACACCCAATCGTAATGATTGTCAATAGTATAATGAAAAAATATTGCACTACTTGTTAAATAGTGTGCCAGCATCAAAAAAAGCCCCCTGCTATGAGGGAGCTGAGTGATAAGATTTAGGAAATACCTACCATATCTAAGTAGAGTTGGTGGGCATAACTGTCGGTCATGCCTGAAATGAAGTCCGTGGCCAAGAGCAGGCGCAAGTAGAGCTTCTCTAATTCTGACCTACCTTGCGCAAAGTAATGGTAGGACCGCTTCTGGCTCTCGGAAATAATGCCAATCTTCTTAAGGTCCACATAGTCTAGTCGGCGCGCTGTATCGTAAGCTACGAGTGGTGGCACGAAGCTATCCAGCAGATAGGTCAAAGTCGAATAGCCCGCTATTTCCAGGCGCAGAATCGACTTGTGGTCATAGATTCGCTCCTCAGAAATAGACCGCAACTGGGCATAGAGCGGCGCCACATCCGAGTCTTTGAAGAGATCAAAGTCGTAGGTCCCGGCCATTAAGTCAGCATAATGTCTCACGAAGGACTGGGTGGCGCCGGCAATCAAGACATTGCGCAGGTGCTCGAAGAAGCGGTTGATGCTGAAGATTTCTTCATCAATGGTCTCCAGAATGTAAACCACCTGGCGCGAAGCCTGGCTGTCTTGGGCTGACTGCTTAAGGCTGGCTAGCAAGTCCGCCTTGACCATGGCGAAGGTCAGCACCCCCTTGCCTAGGGCGTCTTCCATATCGGCCACCAGATAGGCAATATCATCAGCCGCTTCTAGGATAAAGGTCAGCGGATGACGTTGGTTGCCCGCCCCCGTTTGGCCAGTAATGGCTTGGAAGAGGTCGACCTCAGCATGGAAGTAGCCCACCTTCTTATGGGTGATGGCGCCGGTCTTAGGCTGGTGGGAAGCCCGTGTGTATTTGAGAATGGTATTGAGGGTCGCCACGGTTAAATCCAGGCCATCAAAGCTGCCCTTGAAGTCGTGGAGCTTGGCCGCAATCCGCAGGGCCTGGGCATTGCCCTCAAAATGATAGAGATCATGAACATAGTCACTGGCCAGAAAGTCCTGGGCCAGTTGGGGATCCAGCTGCTCGCTCAGAATGGCTGGCAGGCGCTTCTTGAACCACTGACGGATAATATCCTCCCCAAAGTGACCATAAGGCGGATTGCCAATATCGTGCAGGAGACTAGCGCACTCGACAATACGAGCGATGTCGGCCTGACGGACAATGAATTCCTGCTGGCTGACTGCCAGCTCTGAATCTGCCACGCCTTCCAGCTGATCCGCCAGACTAAGGGCAATCTCCGAGACCAGGGTCCGGCCAATCATAGCCACCTCCAGGGAATGCGTCAGGCGCGTATGAATAAAATCCATCCGCTCCAAGGGAAAGACCTGGGTCTTGTCCTGCAACCGTCGGAAAGACGGACTGGTCACAATTCGTTTGTAGTCATCATCAAATTCGTTACGATGCTGGGTCGAGCTACCCGATAGACGGGCAGTAGATAAAAGATCTGTCCATTGCATAAGCCGGACCTCCTTGTCTGCTGGCTGGGGAGGGTTAAACTAGGTGTCAGCCAGCCTATGTTGCTTCCTTATTATAACAAAATCTCAAGCCGGCATAAAGAAAGACACCCGGGTGGGTGTCTTGGGTTTAAGTAGCTGAATGAACATTTTATTGGTCTAAGGCTTCCCGCAAAGAATCGATTGTAGAGTAGCTTGGTTCCGATGGATCATGCGCAATGCGTCTGCTTTTGTTGATTGCTTGGGCAGTTAGTGACTTATCTTGTACTCTTAAATCCTGAGGTGCTTGCTGATTTAGCTGGTCTGAATGACTGTAGTTGGGTGCCAGTATATCTTTATGGTAGTGGTTTTTATTGCTCATGACAACCGCCTAATCAATAGAACCATGTTTTGCTAGTGACAACTTAGTTGTTAGCCTTCAAAAATTCGCCTATCCCTGTCGCAATTTCTTCGGGCGCATAATCATGCACATAATGCCCCACATCCAAGCGTTTAATGGTCGCATTAGGCACTTGCCCAAAGCTATCTTGCGCCATTTGGTACCAAGCCTCACTAGAGAAGCTGGTCCCACTTGCATTAGACACATAGAGTAAAATAGGGACGCTTGGCAGAGGCTTGTCTAAAACTTGCTTAGCATTGCTTGCTGACATCTCAAGTTCATTGCCAATAGCAGTCGTCAAGGCCTGCTTATAAAAAAGTGCCTTGTAATTCGCTATTTCTGCTTGCGTCAGATGGCCTGATTCAAGGGCAGGAGCTGCCTTCTCTGCAGGATAAAGAAAACGCCCATAGCCTAACTCAAGTAGCATTTGCCCTACCTTAACTACAAAAGTTGGAACCTTTACTTTGTCATAGCTTTGTGGCATGGCCATATCGAGGCCAACAATAGCAGAAATTTCTTCTGGATGCTCTTGGGCCCAGTAGAGAGCCTCTAAGCCAGCCATGGAATGAGCCACTAGAACATAAGGGCCTTGAATACCAGACGCTTGCAACGCTTGACGTGTCTGTCTATTCACGGTTTCTATATCTCTAGGACTATCCCCATCATCACTAAAGCCATAACCGAGCCGCTCGACTATGACAATGCGATAATCCGGCGCTAATTGCGTCGTCAGCGCCTTAAAGTCCAAAATAGGCGATGTTGTGCCCCCTCCAGCTAACAAAACCAGTGTCTTGCTACCCGAACCAGTCACATAGACATTTAACTGCTTACCCTCAACCTCAACTCGATTACCAATCGGCGATAAATCATTAGCCTCTCTAGATAGGGCAAGACGATGATTAAGATAGACACCTAATGTAACTAGCACTATGGCTAAAAGCACATAGGCTAATAGTTTTCTTAGACCTCGCCAAAATCTCATCACTTAGCCTCCTCCACTTTTTATCACATGCTTACCCTACCACTTGTATAGTACTAGGTCAATAGATAAGAAGAATAAGATTAAGGCCAGCTACCTAAATAGCTGGCCTTACTAATTTGATAAATCTCCTAGTCATCCACGCCCAGAATCTCGTTGATGTTGTTTTTATAGAGAATAGCCTTAGCCCCGTAGACTGCTTGGATGCCGCCATGGACTTCCAAGACATCGACGGCACCGATGGCCTTGAGGGTTGGCTTGTCGACCTTGCCTGAATCTTTGACTGATACACGCAAGCGAGTGATGCAGGCGTCGACTTCTTCAATGTTTTCAGGACCCCCTAGGGCTTCAATGATTCTAACGGAATCTTGCTTGAGGCTGTCCTTGGTGTCGACAACTGGCTTAGCATCCTCGTCCAAGTCCTCTTCCAGACGACCTGGCGTTGGCACGTTGAATTTGGTGATGAACCAGCGGAAGACCACATAGTAGAGGCCGGCCCAGATTAAGCCAAATGGAATTTGTAAGAGCCAGTTGGTCTTGTCATTCCCTTGCAGAATCCCGAAGAGGGAGAAGTCGATGACCCCACCAGAGAAGGTGTTCCCGATGGAAATGTTGAGGATGTCGGCAATGAAGAAGCTGACCCCATCCAGGAAGGAGTGAATCACATAGAGGAAGGGACTCACGAAGAGGAACATATACTCGATTGGTTCTGTAATCCCGGTGATAAAGCTGGTCAAGGCAACCCCGAAGAAGAGACCTGCATATTTCTTACGACGGTCTTTTGGCACCAAGTGGTACATAGCCAAGCAGGCAGCTGGCAAACCGAACATCATGGTTGAGAAGCGGCCAGCGAAGAAGCGAGTGCCTTCGGTGAAGAGACCTGTGTGGTTTGGATCTGCCAATTGGGCGAAGAAGATTTTTTGTGCCCCGGCTACGGTTTGACCCGCAACTTGAGCCACCCCACCCAACTCCGTGTACCAGAACATTGGGTAGATCATGTGGTGTAAGCCGACTGCCCCACAGAGACGCATGAGGAAGCCGTAGAGGAAGGTCCCAAACGGACCCGCTTGGGAAATGTAGTCCCCAGTTGATACCAGCCATTGTTGGAATGGTGGCCAGATTAGGAAGAAGACGCCCCCTAAGAAGATTGAGGCAAAAGATGTCACGATAGGCACAAAGCGAGAGCCCCCGAAGAAGCCCAAGACCTGTGGCAACTGAATATTATGATAGCGATTATGGAGCCAAACCGCACAGGCACCGACCGCAATGGCGCCAATGACCCCAGTGTCGATGGCCGAACCCTCTGCCATATAGAGTTTGACTAAGGCACCAATGGTGGCTTTCATGACCAGATAACCGGTCACCCCAGCTAGGGCTGCCGTCCCCTTGTCGCGCTTGGCAAGGCCGATACAGAGACCCACACAGAGCAGGAGGGACAGGTTGGCGAAGACAATTTCGCCGGCCGAACTCATGACTTGGAAAATAGCTTGTAAGCTTGGATTATTCAATACAGGATAGGTCGCTACCGTGGTCGGATTCGACAAGGCGCCCCCAATCCCCAGCAATAGCCCGGCTGCCGGCAGAATAGCGATTGGCAGCATAAAGGCTTTCCCGATTTTTTGTAACAACTTAAACATGGTACAAAGACCTCCTTTGATTGTTAGGTGCTTCAGAAGTCTCGCATCGGAATCCTCCTGACTCACTCCTTTGGTCCCTTCTTCCAAGGGACTCGTGGCCCTTCCTGGCCTGGCTACCTCCTTTCCTGGTCTGACATGATCTTGCATAAGTTGCGATGCGAATGCGCAGGGTTATCTGTAACCCTTTACAAATTCATTATAATCGGATTGAAAGGAAATTTCAACTTGGAGGGGAGGCTTGACTGACACTCTAGATAGGTATATACTTAGTATATACATTAAGAGAGGTGATTTTATGGAGTCACAAGCACAATACCGGACCACACTATCCCAATGGGGCAATTCTAAGGCCGTGCGCCTACCTGCTGCCATTCTCAAAAAGCTAAATCTATTAGACAATCAAACTCTACTGGTCTCTGTCGAGGACAATAGCATTCGCCTAAGTCCTGAGCACAAGCAACCTTCCACCATTCATGAATTGTTTGCTGAATGGGATCAAGACGATGTTCGAGAAGGCGAACTTGATTGGGGCCAGGCGAAAGGTCAGGAACTAGAATGGTAATCAAACAAGGCGATATTTTCTACGTTGACTTCAACCCCAGCAAGGGCCACGAGCAGAAGCATCGTCGCCCGGCTCTCGCTCTAAGCCATAGCCTCCTGACTAAGTTCAGTGGCTTGACCATCGTGGCCCCCATCACCACCACTAGTCGCAACTTTCCCACCTATCATGAGCTGACTAGCACCCACACCATTCAGGGCAAGGTCATGCTAGACCAGACCATGACCCTAGACTTGGCGGCGCGAGGTGTCGCTAAGGTAGAGGAAAGACTATCTCAAGAAGAATTGAAGCTTATCTTGGATAAGTATAAGTTGCTGTTTGATATGGAGGATTAGGAATAAACAAAACGCCATCGGCTCGGTATGATGACCTAGCGATGGCGTTTGCTTGGTTTAATGCGACTTAAGGTCCATAAACAAATGCGCTTGATCCTGAAAACCATGTCCTAGTCGGATAATCCGCAGCTTTTGTTCTTTGGGATATAGCGCATAGTAGACAATATAGTGACCAATGATTTTCCGTCGAATGCCTATAGCTGGCAAATAGGGATTGCGCATCCGCTCCCCGCTTTCTGGGAAAACTAGCAAGTTTTTCAAACACTCATGGAGTGCATCAAGAAACTTTTTAGCAGCTTGCTGATTCTTAAGTTCCTTGGTCAGATAGTCCAGAATCACTTCTAAATCTTCTTCTGCCTTCTGAGTGAACTCATAACTATAGGTCATAACGCTCCCTCATATCCGCGATAAGGGACTCACCGTCTCTTAGACGCTGCTCTCGAATATCTTCCAGCCCTTGATATAGAAATTTTGCTTCTTCCATTTGAAGGAGGGTCTTCTCATAGTATTCAATGTCCATGACGACTAGTCGTCCGTAGCCATTCTTAGTGACGAAGACTGGGCCTTGTTCCTCTTGGCAATACGCTTCAACTGCCACTGTGTTTTTTAAATCGCGCATGGGAATAATTTTCATCAACGCCACCTCCTTGAATGGCTATATTATACCATAAATTTAGACACATATATAGTCATTTATAGCAAAAGGCCCCCTTATCTAATCATAAGGGGACCTTTTCTTCTTATAACTGATAGACCATAATGTGTTCATTGATATCTGGGTCAAAGCCTAGACCTAGCAAAATCTTCTTCATAGGCTCGTTACCGTCCACGTAATCGGCCACCACCTTGGTCATCTGGGTTTGCTGCTTGGCCATTTCAACTACTGCTTCAATGGTCTGCCGGCCGTAACCTTTGCCTTGGAAGGCTTGGTCAATTAGGAAGCGCCAAACAAAGACATGCTGCTCCTCTGGATCCAATTCATACATAATGAAGCCAACTAAATCCTCATCTGCATAAATGGCTTTGGGATAGGTAATGCCTTCGGCACGGTAAAACCAAGCATCTGCCAAGGATCGGACGACAGGAGACACAAATTTGGCCGCCTCTTGCTCTGGAGTAATCTTGAGATTTAAGACTTGGGAGTAGTTGTCGCTTGTTATCTCTCTAAAGGTAATGGTCACACTCGTCACTTCCCTATCATCTTACTTGACTAAATCACTCAAGAGATAGGCATCCACCAAGCGCTCGGTCGCCTCCACGGAGTCCACATGGGTCCGCTCATAGGAATGGCTGGACTCGATGCCGGCACCACAGAGGGCGTGCTTGACTTCGGCACCCGCTGACATAGCGGCCGAGGCGTCGGAACCGTAGAATGGGTAGATGTCTAATTTATAAGGAATGTCCTTGGCCTTAGCTAGCTCCACCAGGTGTTGGCGGAATTCATAGTGGTAAGGGCCACTAGCATCCTTGACACAGATAGAGACCGTATACTCGTCGGTCTGCTGGTCGTCACCCATGGCGCCCATGTCAACCGCCAGATACTCCACCGCTTTGTCCGACAGGCTAGAGTTAGCCCCGTGTCCCACTTCCTCGAAGACCGAGAAGGCAAATTGGGTCGTCACCGGCAGGGTGATGTCCTCTTCCTTATAACGGCGCAACAAGTTAAGCAGGATAGCGGCAGACACCTTGTCATCGAGGAAGCGAGACTTGATGAAGCCTGTGTCGGTGATGGTGGTTCGTGGGTTGAAGGAGACAAAGTCACCCACTTCAATACCTAGGGCGCGGGTTTCTTCCTCGTTGGTAACCTTGGCATCTAAGCGGACTTCCATGTTGTCTTGAGTCCGCTCAGCCGTCCCCGCATCACGGTAGACGTGGGTAGAAGTCTGGTGAATGAGAATTGTCCCAGATACAGTTTTGCCGGTGGCCGCCACATGGACGGTACAGTTCTCCCCTTCGATCATATTCCAAGGAAAGCCGCCCACCTTGTCCAGCTTGAGCCGGCCGTCGCCTTTGACCGCGCGCACCATGGCCCCCAAGGTGTCAACGTGAGCCGTCACGATGCGGTGGTGGTCATCGTCCTGGCCCGGCACCGTCACATGTACCAGTCCTTTGGAAGTGCGTACCGGTTGGTAGCCCATTTTTTCCAGAGTCGATACCAAATAGTCCTGAACGCCGCGCGTGTAACCCGTAGGCGACGCGATAGCTAGAAGTTCTTGCAGATAACTTAAGGTTGGATTCATCCTAATGCCCCCTTGAAAATTGTTTACACCTTCATTATAACACAAGTTTGGATAGGCGCCCTATCTTTTTGCGTGACAAATGGGGCGGGTGCCCGCAGTCACGTCGTGTTGGAGCCCCAACACGACATCGCCCTCCTCCAATGCGACGTGGCTGCACCTTTTGGCTCCTTTTTCGCTCAAAAACCAAGTTCATCGCCTCCACCACGTCGCGTTGGAGCCCCAACACGACATGGCGCTCCTCCAACTGATGGACAGCACTTAGAAGATTTACTCTATCTAACACGGGGCAACCAACTATACACAGAAGATGGAGAAGAGTTGTATATTGATCCAACTTCTCAGAACAGAACATTTCATACCCAATATGAACCCGATTTTATTGTAGCAAGAGAAAAATCTCCACTAGAACTCTTGATTGAAAATAAGGAATTGTTTGATAAATAGAAAAAGCGAGGATAACCTCGCTTCAGATTGGAGTTAAAATCTTTAGAAGACACTTTTATAAGGACTTTGTCCTCACTCTGAAAGCCTTTATTTAAAGGCTTTTTTACTTTTCCAAAGTAAATTTGTTGCGAGTTTATCGCATTTTTAACGAATCCTTTCTGATAATACACTATCTTCGTATCATTTCATTTCTTGCTTAATTCTCATCAACTCTTCCTTTGCCTCTTCTAAATGCACACTCGTCAAGTACGGAATAGCAGCGTCGAGCTGTTCTTCTGAAAAATCCCACCATTTAAGTTTTTCCAAAAAAGCAATCGTCTCTTCGTCAAAGCGGTACTTGATAACACGCACTGGATTTCCGACTGCGATAGCATAAGGTGGAATATTTTTTGCAACAGCTGCTTTACTACCGATTCTTGCAAATCATGATGATGAAAGAGTATGGAACAGCTGATAGTCCCCAAAAAATTGCTTTTATGAACATCACTTTGGGAAGTGTCATTTTCGGCGTACTTGTCATCCTTGGTACCTATATGATTTCAAAAGCGTGAAAAGCAAAGCGAAATATATAAAGTGTGAAAAGGAGCGAAAACACCTTTTCTTTTTGCGATCCAGACTGAAACTTCCAAGTTGTCTATTTATTTTATTGACATTTTTTATAAAAAGAGGTACAATAACTTTAATATCAAACTATACTATATCGGAGGTATTGAAATGAAATTTTCTAATCGTTTACTGCTATTCCTTGCAGGAGTTGTTTTTGCCCTTTTAGGACTTTTCCTATTTACAAACCCAGTAGCTAATCTTGTTGCTTACAGCTGGTGGATTTCATTTGGTTTACTGGTTTCTTCTATAGCAGCTATTTTAGGCTATTTCTCTGCACCAAAAGAGCTTCGCTCACCTGTTTATCTTTTCCAAGGATTTGTTAGTCTTCTCTTAGCTCTTTACCTCGTTGCTTATGGCTTTGTGACCCTGCCGGTCGTCATTCCGACCATTGTAGGAATTTGGTTAATTGTAGAAGCCATTATTGCTTTCTTTAAAGGCAATCGTCTAAGATTGATTTTCCCTATTATTGGTAGCAATATCACGTGGGTAGCCTTGCTTGAATTTTTACTAGGTCTAGTGATTCTGTTCAATCCAGTGGCTACAGGTGTCTTTGTCGTTTATGTCATTGCCTTTTCATTTTTAGTTACTGGCTTCACCTACATTATTGAGGCCTTTCGTAAATAGTCTAGTTGCTATTTCTATCGCATTCAAAAAAGCTGGGAAATCATATTCTCAGCTTTTTCGTCTCTTTAATTATCACTTTTTCGCATTCCATTCTGCGTAGAATTGCTCCAAGTATTCTTCCAAAAAGTGATGGCATAGTGCTCTAGCATTCGATAAGCTGCAATAATAACCGGTCGAGAACGGGGCATCGACTCAATCATACCGAAAATAAAAGAGCGAATGTTATCTGCAAAAAGAAAGCTTGGATTTTTTGCGATTTCAACAAAAAAAGCACTGTTTGTACTGACCCCAAAAAGTTAGACAAATAATTTAAGTGAAGGATTTAGTTCTGTATTGCACAGGACTAAGCCCTTTTTAGTTTTACCTTAATTCGTTTGTTGTTGTAGTACTCATTGTAGTCAACAATAGCTTGTTCCAATTGGTTAAGTGATTTAAATGTTTTCTCATAACCATAAAACATCTCAGACTTAAGAATACCAAAGAAGGATTCCATCATACCGTTGTCTGGTATGATGATGAAAGAGTACGGAACAGCCGATAGTCCTCAAAAAATTGCTTTTATGAACATCACTTTGGGAAGTATCATTTTCGGCGTACTCGTCATTCTTGGCACCTATATGATTGCAAAAGAAAGAAAAGCAAAGCGAAATATAACGTGTGAAAAGGAGTGAAAACTCCTTTTCTTTTTGCGAACCAGACTGAAACTTCCAAATTGTCTATTTATTTTATTGACACTACGAGCAACAGCGTAATGCGTGACATGCTTCTTCTATATCAGAATTGGACTCTTTCAGGCTGCTGTTCTAGCAAATAATCCTCTTAGCCTTAATCATAGAAATTCATTTTTGTTCATTTTTACATGACCCAGACTAGAAAATATTCAACATCTGACTGGGATTTATTTTAATGGGTTTTAACCTTTCTTGGTTAGATAAAAAAGAAGAACCATACAGTATAGAATCTGTATGGTTCTTTGCCCTACTTTTGGCCCATTTTGAAATAATTATATTTAATAACGCTCCAAGCATCTTCTAGAAATCACTTATATTTCCACATTTTTGATTATTTTCAATATGAAAAATTCTTACAGATTCATGCAGGGGGCTAGATGGCTTAAGGTCTTGGACTTTGAACCGGTTCGTTGTATTGGTCAAAGGTGATTTTACCTTGAATACGGTAGGTGCCTGCTAAATAGTTCAAGTGACGCGTTTTGCCCTCTTCAACAGTAAAGACCATGTCCACTTCAAGGCTCTGAAGTCGGAAGTCCTTATCTACTTGGTAATTAAACTTAGGCTTGCTGGCAAAGAAAGCTTCGAAAGCATCCTCGTTAAAGATGTAGCGAATGAGTTCCGTGCTAATCTCTTTGGAGTCGGTTGGGTGGTCCGATTGATAAGCCCCATAAACCGCAGCTGCACTTAATAGATTCCACGCAGCTTCGTGGTCGCGGTAAACCTTCTTACCATCTACATCCTCTCTCAGACGCAACTCGTAGCCATTCTCTAGCTCCTTAACCTCGTAAATCTCTGAATATAAGGCGATTTCTTCAGGCGTATAGAATTGATCCAAGCTACGTAAATGCTTAAGCGAGTCTTGAAATTCTTGAACTTCAGTCTTGATATCTAGACTTCTGACCTCTTCTTCATGGTTCTCCTTGCCATGAAGCTGCCCGTCTTTGACAGAGGCAATTAAGTGGTAGTCGCCCAAGAAACTGCCCAAATCAAAGGAGCCGAATCCGGACGCTTGGTCCAAATCTACATTTGCTTCAAAATGGCCGCCTATGAGGATACCTTCCTCCTGGCTTGGGAGCGTATTGCTTATCTTCCACTCACCCTTAGTATGCACCGTCTGGGTGTTGACCATCTTCTTCATGGTCCCATTCAGTAATTGGTCCAGGGACGGAGCTTGCGCACTAACGCTTGCTGGCGCCACCCCACCAGCCAAAAGGCCACCGGCCATGGCTAGCAGGCTTAATTTTTTAAACCATTTCATCTACTTTCCTCCTCAAATGCCCTAAGGCTTTTCTACTGACACAGCTTGGTCATATTGGTCCAAGTCCGCTTCCAATTTGACATGGAAGATTCCTGTTAAGCCAGAGAATAGATCCATCCCCTGGTCAATACTAAACTGAAAATCAATCGTAACATGGGTTACACGGAAATCCTTGTCCGTCTGCACCAGAATCTTTGGCTTACGGGCCATGAAAGCACCAAAGGCCTCTTCATTTAAGACATAGTCAATAAAGCTCGCAAAATCGCCATAGATGGTAGGGTTACTAATCTCCAGCAGCAATTGGTGCAAGGCCTCTTGCTTGACCTGGTCCCATAACTCCTGATAGTCACGATAGAGCTGCTTACCATCAATGGTTTCTGATAATTGCAAGAGGTAACCCTGATCTTCTTGGACACTCTGGATATACTTAGCTAGCTCCCCGCTGTCTTGAGGCGACAGCCAAGTTTCCACCTGACGCATAGACTCCAAGTCTGACTTCCAACTTGGCACTTGAGACTTGAGGTCAATTGGATCCAACTCCTTACCGTCTGCCTTACCATATAAGTAGCCATCTAGTAAAGCTAACTTGACTTTGCTTGCCCCGGGAAACTTAGCCAAGCCAAACTCAGCCTTGCCCGCCATTTTATCTAAGTCAAGGCTAGCATCTAACTCGCCATCTAGCACGGTCTGTGTATTTTTCTCTTCAAGATCACTGTGAGTCATGGAAAATTTGACCTTAGTGTGGACGCTTTTGCTTTGGAGGCTAGTCTTAATGACCCGGTTTACCAGCTCATCAGTGGTCAGGTCTTGAGCCTGCACACTCGGTGCACCGACCCCCAATAACATAGTTGCAGTCAGGCTTAAAAGCCCTAGTTTCTTCCATTCTTTAATCATCATTTAAATCTCCCTTCTAGTTTTCCGGTTCTAATTCAATGCCCTTAGCTCGCAAATTAGCTAAGCACTCAGCCAGATAAGTCGCGTCATGCTCCACATAAATAGGAGAGCCCAGTGGCTGAGCTTGGATTTGACCGGCTTCATAAGCTGGCATAACTTTGCCACGATAGCCTGGCTCCCACCACTGGTCGTCCGGCCGGTAGCCCCGGCGGACCATTTCCTCCATAATCAGGCGGTGGTAGGCATAGAGCTTGTAGGGCGAGTGTTCAAAGACATAGTTCACCACACTGTGGGGTTTGCCCCAACCCTTGCCCCGTAAGGCCGCACACTCCCGATGCTGACCTAGCAGCTGCTGTCTTGGCAACTTGTCAATCAAGGCTTGATGCCATAATCTCATGTAAGGCCCTCCTTCTTGCTTTCTCTTACTATAGCACATTCTGAGCCTAAGGAAAAGCTTACAAAAAATGACTGGCCCCACACACAGTGTGAGCCAGTCATCTGAAAAGCACCTCCAAGTGGCGCAGCCTCTTACCTATTGGGCTACTTGTGCCGCTTGGACTGACTTAAGGTCTGATGGGTTATGCCGAAAACCCAAGAGACGTAAGCCGTTGAGAATAACTAAAATCGTAGAACCTTCATGGCCCACCACACCCAGCGGTAGACTCACTACTTGGAAGACATTGGCTGCAATCAGGCAGACAATGACGGCCAAGGCGAAGATAATATTTTGCATAATAATGGTCTTCATGCGACGAGAGAGCCGAATGGCCTGAGGCACCCGAGTCAAATCGTCCATAATGACGCAGTCCGCTGTTTCCATGGCAATGTCAGTCCCTGAGCCAATGGCAAAGCTGACATCAGCCTGAGCCAAGGCAGGCGCATCATTGATGCCGTCCCCCACCATGGCCACACAATAGCCTTGGGCCTTGTAGTCAGCCACCAAACGGGCCTTGTCATCCGGCAAGCAGTTGGCTTGCACTTGGTCAATACCTAAATCATTAGCAATGGTTTGGGCCGCTGCCTGGTGGTCCCCCGTCATCATGACCACTTGGACTCCTAATTCATGTAGCAATTCCACTGTGGCCTTACTCTCTGCCTTCACTCGGTCAAAGAGCGCATACCAAGCCACTAATGCTTGGTCACGAGACACCAAGACCAAGGTCTTGCCGGCTGCTTCTTGCTTGGCTAGGACTTGTTCTAAGTCAGCAGGTACTTGCCCCACTACTTCTAAGACGAAATCAGCCTTACCAATCCGCCAGTCATGCCCTTGATAGGCACAGGTAAAACCTCGGCCGGTCACGTCCTCAAGCTGACCCAAATTCACCGCTTGATAGTCGCCCACATAGTTCAAGATGGCTTGAGCCACAGGATGGGTAGAGGTCGCTTCAGCCGTTGCCACCAAGGCATTCAAGCCAGTCGCCTCTTCCGCAAACCAGGCTTCTTCCACCTGGGGTTGGCCCTGGGTCAAGGTTCCGGTCTTATCCATGACCACTAGGTTGATGTCACCTATTTGGTCCATAATTTGACCGCCTTTGACCATGACGCCCATACGAGCAGCTCGGCTAATAGCCGCTAAAACGGCTGGAGTGGAGCTAGCCACCAAGGCGCAAGGAGAAGCCACGGTCAAGAGAATCATGCCACGGTAGAAGCTATCCAACCAGGACCAGCCCAGCAAGAAGTGGACCGCCACGATAAAGGTCGGAACCAGGAAAAGGACCGCCTTAACATAAGTATCTTCTAAGTTTTCAATCAGGCTAGACACCCGGCTCTTTTGGCCTTGGGCTTGTTTGACCAGGGCTACGATTTTAGCGAAGAGGGTATCTTCTTGGGCTACGGTGACTACCATGTCCAATTCTGCGCCCACATTGAGGGTCCCGCCTAATACTAGGTCGCCCGCTGCCTTGTCCGCTGGGATTGGCTCCCCTGTCACCATGGCTTCATCTAAACTAGCCCAGTCGCTGATTAACTTACCATCGATTGGCACTGCCTGGCCTTTTTTGACCCGCAGACGGTCGCCAATCATGAGCTCGCCGGTTTCTACTTCTTCCAACTGACCGTCGGACAGAATGCGCCAAGCCTTGTCTGGCCGTAGGGCCATGAGGGCTGTAATGGCATCCTGGCTCTTCTTCATAGCTAATTCTTCCAAAGTCCCTGACAGGGCAAAGATAAAAATCAGCAAGGCCCCTTCCAGCCAGTAACCAATAATGCCCGCACCCAAGGCAGCCAAGACCATGAGGACATCGACATTAAGGTGACGTTCCTCCACTAACTCCTTCCAGCCTTCCAGGGCTGGCTCATAGCCTCCAATCAAGAAAGCTAGAATAAAACTTGCCTGTCCCCAGACAGGTTGACTTTCTAAAAAGACTAGTCCCAATAGGATAAAGCCCAGACAGAGCACGGTCTCAATAATTCGTTTATTGTATTTTAAGCATTTCATGATCTCACCTCTTATTTATAATCAATTTACTTTACATCCTTATTATAGCTTCTCTAATTTAGATTGTCAATAATATTTATCGTCAAGATTGTATTATTTAATGATATTAATTATAGATAGAGGTGATAGCAAAAAAGGCCGGGAATCCCTTCCCGACCTCAGCTTGCTTATTTAAGTCGATAAATCATATAGTAGACTCCGACCCCTGGCATTGGGACATCTTCCAAGAAGCCATAGACCTCAAAGCCGTGTTTGAGATAGAAGTCCTTGGCCTGATAGGTCCGCGTGGTTAAGAGAATGCTGGTCACCCCGACTTGACGGGCATAATCCTTGGCATAGTCTATAAACTGGCTGCCCAAACGCTGCCCCTGATAGTCCGGGTCGATAGCTAGGTTCTCGATTTCCATGGCCTGATAACGAAGCTTGCCATTCATAGCTGCCACCAAGCGCTCCCCGTCTTTCATCTGCCAGATGAAGGACTGGTCCAAGCCTTCAGGCTTAGGCTGATTGAAGTAGGTCTCATAGCCATGAGTGAAGACTCTCTCATAGAAATCTTCCGGCATGAGCTCTGTGCTTTCCACAGGATAGTGTGTCATCGAACTGCCTCCTCTTATAAATTAATTTCTAACAGTATCGGCGTATGGTCTTGGCGCGCCCCTGAATCCAACATCTCGGACTTGGTCACCTTGTCTGCAAGTCGATCAGATACCAACCAGTAGTCAATGCGCCAACCCGTATTGTTAATCTTGCTGGTCCGGCTGCGTTGGGCCCACCAGGTATATTGATGCGGCACGTCCCCATGTAGGTGGCGGAAACTATCGGTAAAGCCCCGGCTGAGCAAATGGGTAAAGCCAGCCCGTTCTTCATCAGTAAAGCCTGCAGATTGGCGGTTAGCTCCTGGGTTGGCTAGGTCGATTTCCTGATGGGCAACGTTGAAGTCCCCAGTCGCCAAGACTGGCTTCTTAGCATCCAGACTAACCAGGTAGTCGGCGTATTTAGCATCCCAGACCTGACGTTCAGCCAGACGTTTGAGGCCATCCCCCGCATTAGGCGTGTAAACCTGGGTCACATAGCAGTCGTCAAATTCTAGGGTAATAATCCGGCCTTCTAAGTCCATGGTCGACGGCGCCCCGATTTCAGGGAAGGTCACCTTAGGCTTCAAGCTATCCCGATAGAGGAAGAGAGTCCCAGCATATCCCTTGCGGGCTGGCTCCTGAGAGGACCGCCAAGTGTGGGCATAACCCTGGAAGTATTCTGCCAAGATTTCTTCATGCTTCTTGGTTGGACCTGTTGGCGATAATTTGGTTTCTTGAATGGCAATAATGTCTGCCCCTGCTTGTGCTAGCTGGTCTAGGACGGCCTTGGAGAGTTGGGCCCGAGCCGAGTCGCTAGTTAGGGCCGCATTGAGTGAATCGATGTTCCATGAGATCAGTTTCATTCTATCTTCCTTCGTTGTGTAAATTCTTTGTACTTCTATATTATAGCAGATTGACTGGCAGAAAACAGGGTCTAGGCTTGCCGCTCAGACATCAAAGCTTCAATTTTGGCAACAATGGCTTGGTTGCCACCCGCTTGGACTGATAACTCAGCAAAGTATCTGGCTTGGTCAGCGTAGTGTGGATTGCTGAGCACTTCCTCCACCGCTTCTTGTAAATGAGACGAGTCAATAGATCGAATGGCGAGTTCCTGCCCTAGGCCACAAGCCTGCACCTGTTTGGCCACAGTAGGTTGGTCATTACCAATCGGCAGTACTATCATGGGAACTCCAAAATAAATGGCCTCATTAACGCTATTCATGCCGCCATGTGTAATGAATAAGTCAGCCTTCTGCAGGACTTCTTGTTGTGGAACCCGCTCATAGATATGAATATTATCAGGCAAAGAACCATATTGAGCGAGATTCTGCCCCTGACCAATCGATAGGATGAGGGTGACATTTTGATTGGCAAAGGTCTCGATGCAGAGTTTGAAGAAGCGTCTGCCCGCCTGGCTAGTGTTAAGCAAGGTCCCAAGTGACACATAAATTAGCTTGCCCTTAATATCAGGCAAGGTGAAATCATCCTGTTTGCTTACTTGAGGAATCGACGCGCCAACAAAGTCAAACAGTTCCGGCGCGAATTGATCGGAATAGAGCTGAAATTCCCTTGGCGTATAAACGAAATTATACTTGGGCTGATTATGACAGAGCTCGGCTACAATATCCCCTCGGCTAATCATTTGCTTCTTTTGCAATCTACGACCGATCAAACGGCAAAGCCAAGGAAACTGGAAAGCTTTGGTCATGTACCAACCACCTGAATGGGCAAAATCACTAAGTACCGCTTCATTCAAAGCAAAGGTAGAAAAGAGACGGAAGGCAGGAATCCCTAGTTGGTCAGCAGCTTGCTTACCTTGCAGAAAAAGCATTTCATAAATCAACGCATCATAGTCAACCCCCACTCTGATTAGAGTTTGATAGCCCTGATTCCAGGCTTGAACCTCAGAACCCAACCATTTTCCTTTTGTTGTCACCGGGTCATAGGGGATAAAATCTGCGCCTGTCGCTAGAATTTTATGGCGCCATTCTTCTGCATGTATATACCCAACCCCATGGCCAGCCTTGACCAATTGCCGAGCAAGCTCTAGCGTTGGATTAGTATGCCCCGAAAAAGGCAGATTAACCATTAAAAGTTTCATCACCATTCACCTCTCAATCAGTATTAGGATTCCACCACAAAGTCAATGGCCTTGACCTTCTTGCCCCACCAGCGGGCAAAGGCCTTGAAGCGGGCGCGGATGGTGGCCTGGTGAGCCTTTGCCAAAGGCTGGGGACTAGTTACTTGGAAGCTGATTTGATCGCCTTGTTGGCGCAAGTTCCACTCGCCCTTGACCTGGCCCCGAATCAGAATCAGAGCCGGAATCTGGCCGGCTTTGCGCCAGATGGTGTGATGCTGGTCCTTCTCTACCAAGATATCCTTGGATTTGTAGGAAACTAAGAGGGCATCGAATTTGCCCAGGACCAAGACAGTCGGCAACTTGGCCGCATCCTGCCAGCTTTCATAGTAGAAGGTCTGCTTGCCATAGCGACAACTTGGCCAGTCAGATAGGTCCACCTGACTGAAGAAGGCCTGGGGCACCCCGAAGAAATGGGCCGCATCCGCCAGAGTCGCCGGACCATAGAAAGAGAAATAGGTCGCCAGCAGCTGACGCTTGACTTGTTGCAGATCCTGGCCTTCTGGCGCTGCCTGCCAATGAACTTGTCGGTCGCCCTGACTCAGGGTCTGATAGAGCTGGCCCTGACGCGAAGCCGCCAAGAAGAGCCCACCCCAGCGGAAGAGTTGACGCCACTCTTCCTGACCGTAGCAATCCTTAAGGGCCTCACGCGTCAGAGGACCATCAGCCAAATAGCCGGCCAGGCGCTCTAATTGGGCCGCCACCTCTACCCCTTGCTCAGCCAAATGATGCCAAGGCCAAGAGACTGTCTCCGAAAGAAGCAGTGACAAGGCCTCCCAAGTCGGACGATCATAGAAGTGGTAGGTCCCCCGCTGGCCCCAAGCCAGAATACCTTGTTCTGTTAAGTCCGCATAGCTATCCGCCTTGGGATCAGCCAGACGGTTGAAGTAATTATAGATGCCATGGGTCACATACTGGGACTGAATCCCCAGACTCTTGGCCAAGACCTCTGTCCCAGTCAACTTAGACTCAAGCAAGGCCTGATGATAGAGCCTTTGCGCCAAAATCTCCTGTGCTGTAATGGTCATACGGTCGCCCCCTTTCGCTTACTTTCTCATTATAACAAAGCCTGTCTTGGACTTCAAAAGGGCAGGCCCTATTCTTTAATTTTAATAGGTGCTTGCTAGCTGATTATTCTGCTAGAGAGCCTCAAGCCCGTGACTAAGACGCGACACGGTCAAAATCGGGTCCGTGTGGTGCCTCAGGATGCCAAGCGTATGAGAAGCTCTGGGAGCGCCAGCGACCTAGAGCTTCCATAGCTAGGCAAGGCGGAAGACTCCCGCAGGGAGGCTGCAGCCGGTCCCACCTCACGGACCTGACTTTTGACCAAAGTGTTGCGCCTTAGTCACCCTTTTGCCACAAAAATGAGGCTAGGACACCCGTCCCAGCCTCAAGCTCGTCTTATTTAGTTCATCATACCCGCCTGGAGCTGATACATGCGGTAGTAGAGCCCACCTTGAGCTAGTAGCTCCTGGTGGTTGCCCGACTCGATAATCTGCCCTTGGTCCAGGACATAGATGCAGTCCGCATCCTGAATGGTCGACAGACGATGGGCGATGGCCAAGGTCGTCCGCCCCTTTCGCATCTTGGCTAGCGAGGCTTGAATGACTTCCTCGGTCTCCGAGTCAATATTGGCCGTGGCCTCATCCAGAATCAAAATCTTAGGCTGGGTGGCCATGGTCCGGGCGAAGGCCAGCAACTGGCGCTGGCCACTTGACAAGGTCGCCCCCCGCTCCGTCACCGGACTGTCATAGCCGGCTGGCAGACTCTCAATAAAATCAGCCGCATCGACAAAGCGCGCCGCCTCTCGCATGGCTTCATCTGTCAAGCCCTCTTGATACATGCGGATATTGGAGGCAATGGTCCCATGGAAGAGGAAAGGATCCTGCAGGACCAAGCCCACCGCTGACCGCAAGGCCTCAGCCGAATAGGACTTAATGTCCTGGCCATCAATCAGAATCTGGCCGCGATCAAATTCATAGAAGCGCAAGAAGAGATTCATAATCGAAGACTTACCAGATCCGGTCGCCCCTACAAAGGCCACCGTCTGGCCGGCTTCCACCTTGAAGCTGATATGCTTAAGGACATCCCGCTTGCCATCATAGGAGAAGCTGACATCCTTGAACTCAATGCTGCCCGCCCCGATTTCTGTGACCTGACCGCTTTGGGCTGGTTCATAGTCCTCCTGGTCAATCAAGGCAAAGACCCGGTCGGCCGCAATCATGGAAGTCTGCAGAATGGAGAAGTTCTGGGTGACTTCAATCAACGGGTTGAAGAGCTGGTTGGAGTATTGAATGAAGGCATACATAAGCCCCGCGGTCACACCAGCCACCTGCCAGGTGACGCCGAAATAGGCCAGGATAACAGCATAGGCCAAGAGCTTAAGCAAGGACATGGCCGGCCGCAGGAAGAGGCTGTTGACATTGAGGGATTTATTGGAATAGGTCACGTGGTCTGCATTAATGGCCTCAAACTCCGCCAAAAGACGGCCTTCCTGGCCAAAGGCTTGGACAATCCGCATGCCCTCAATGCTTTCTGACAGCTTAACGTTCAGGTCGCTGAGCTTAGCCCGGGTCATGGCAATCAAATCGCGCGACTTGCTGTTGTAGAGGGCAATGGAGCCAAACATAATGGGAATAAAGACTAGCATGAGCAGGGTCAGGGGCACATTGAGACTGAGCATGGTCCCAATAGTCACCGCCACAATGACCAAGGAACTGAGGAAACTAGAGAAGATGGCGCTGAACATATCGGCCACCGCCTGAGTATCATTGGTCAGGCGGGACACGATGGCCCCGGCTGGCGTCTGGTCGAAGTAACGCATGGACAGGCTTTGTAGCTTATCGAAGGACTCTTGGCGCAAGTCGCGGACCACGCTTTGGGCCACGCGGGCGAAGGTGTAGTTACCTAAGAAGGTAAAGGCCACCCGCACCAGGAAGAGACTGTAGTAGGCCAGGAGAATTAAGCCTCCTTGGGCCACCAAGCCACCTCCAATAAAGTGGTCGATATAATACCGGGCCAGAAGTGGAATGGCGGTCGTCACGGCCGATGTCAGAAAGATGAAGACCAGAGCCATCAGGGCAGTCCCCTTGTAACGCCACATATAGGCCATGAGGCGTCTAAATGTTTTAGCACGATTAGGCATCTAAGTCCCCTCCTTCCAAACTCTGAGCCAGTTGCTGACTACGGTAGGTGGTCGCATACCAGCCATTTTGCGCTAGCAATTCTTGGTGATTGCCCCGCTCCTTAATGCGGCCCTCTTCCATAACCAGAATCAGGTCGGCATGGACGACGGCTGACAGACGGTGGGCCGTAATAATGGTGGTCTTGCCTTGACGTTCCGACTTAAGATTTTCTAAAATCAAATGCTCAGTCTTGGCATCCACGGCTGATAGCGAATCGTCCAGAATCAGAATGTCTGGATCCAAAATCAGGGCCCGGCTCATGGCCAGACGTTGCTTCTGACCACCGGACAAGGAGACGCCCCGCTCCCCAATCAAAGTATCCAGCCCTTCAGGCATGGCCTGAATATCCTGGTAGACACCACAGAGTTGGGTGGCTCTGACAACCGCCGCATCATCCAGGTCAGCTTGACCGAAGCGGACATTGTCCCGAATACTCATGGCAAAGAGCAGCTGATCTTGAGGTACATAGCCCATCAAGCTCCGCAAGTCGCTGAGGCGGTAGTCTCGGATGTCGTGGCCGTCTAGCCGAATGCTGCCCACATTGACATCCTGCTCCCGCAAGAGTAGGCGCAAGAGACTGGTCTTACCAGACCCCGTGGTCCCGACAATGCCCAGGGTTTGACCGGCCTCCAAGCTAAAGTGGACATCCTCTAAGGTGGTCAAATCTTGATAGGCGAAGGACTCAATGTCATAGTTCAGGCGACCATTTTGAATGCTAGGCAGAGGATGTTCTGTCTCACGGACTGGGCTTTCCTCATGTAGCAGTTTATCAATCCGATCCAGGGAGACCGAGCCCCTTTGCATAATGTTGAAGAGCCAACCGATGGCTTGCAGTGGCCAGACCAGCATATCCAGATAGGTCATGAAGGTAACCATTTCCCCGACGGTGAACTGGCCCTGACTAATCAGATAGCCCCCGTAGAGCAGGCTAATCAGATAGGAGGCCCCCACGAAAATCAAGACCATGGGTTGGAAGAGCTCATTGTACTTGGCAGCTCGCAGGTTCTTAGCCCAGACCATCTGGTTGGTGGCATGAAACTTAGCCGTCTCCTGGGCCCCATAACCAAAGGACTTGGTCACCTTAATGCCGGAGACCGATTCCTGAACCGAGTTGTTAAGCTCAGAGAAGGCCTCCTGGGCTTGCTTAAAGCCTTCATGGTTGATGCGTCCCAGGCGACTAGTGCCCCAGGCCAGCACTGGCAGAGGCAAAATCGCCACTAGGGTCAGGCGCCAATCCAGAATCCAGAACATGGTTGCCAGGGTAACCAGGGCGGTAATCGAGGCATCCACGGCCGACATGACCCCGCCCCCTGCCGTCATGACCAGGGTTTGGACGTCGTTGGTGGCATGGGCCATCAGGTCCCCGGTCCGATAACGAGTATAGAAGGACGGCGCCATGCGGGTAAAGTGTTTAAACAAGCGAGTCCGTAGAATCCGGCCCAGGCTATTGGCTGTCCCTAAAATAAAGAGTCGCCAGACATAGCGGAGGGCATACATAATGAGGGCGGCCCCCACTAGCCAGGTCAGATTGATGGCCAGGTCGCTAGGGGTCAGATTGCCACCAGCAATGGCATCAATAACCTGCCCGATAATGCGCGGCGGAATCAGGTTGAAGACGCTGACCAAGGATAAGGCCAGAATCCCAATGATATAGCGGCGGGCTTCTAATTTGAAGAACCAGCCTAATTTGCGAATGAGTGACATGACACATTCTCCTTTCATAACCTTGCTATTATACAACAAAAAAGAAGCCGGGACCAATGAACTGTCCCGAGCAAAAAAGAGCCGGCACCCCAGTGCCAGCCCTCACACATTTATTCACTTAGATAGTCATAGGCCTGCCGGGGCGAGCCGTCTTGGAGATAGATAGTGCCTCGCTCCTGGAAACCGTAGGCCAGGATGGCCTGCTGCATGGGCAGGTTTTGAGCGTGGGTGTCAATCCGGATGTGGGGGCAGACGGACTTAGCGAAGTCGAAAGTTGCCCGCGCCACGCCCCTGGCCTTGCCATTGGCTGCCAGGCGGTGAATGGTCACATAGGGACTTTGGCTGCGCCAGTCTAGGCCGTCAATCTGGCCATAGGTCGGATCTTGGCCCCCAATCAGGGCGAAGGTGCCCACTAGCTGGCCAGTTTCATCCTCTAGGACATAGGAATGGCCTTGCGCTATATCGGCTTCTAGGAGACTTAGGGGCGGATAGCCGTCTGGCCACTGATTGGGATTGCCCTTGGCCCGCATAAAGGCCCGGGCTTGGTCGTATAAGGCCATCAAAGCCGGCAAGTCCCCATTCTCTGTCTGTCTAATCCGCATACGGCTTCCTCCTCTGCTCTACCGCCTTACTGTGCCCCCAGTCTACCACAAATCCCCGTCCTTGCCAACAAGGTCTAACTTGGGTCTGGCCCGTCATAGTGCTATACTAGACTTAACTGATTAAGAGAAAGAAGGCTCCGCCATGGAATCCATGCTCCAACGCTTTATCCGCTATGCTAAAATCAACACCCGCTCCGACCTGCACTCGGATGCCGTGCCGACTACACCCGGTCAACTGGACTTCCTCCGCATGTTGGAGGGCGAACTCAAGGACCTAGGTCTCAGCCAAGTGCGCTTCAATCCAGTGGACGCCTTTGTCACCGCCCTATTGCCAAGCAACCTACCGGCCCATCATAAGGCGCCAGCCATTGGCTTTATCGCCCATGTGGATACGGCCGACTTCAATGCTGAAAATATCCAGCCCCAGGTCCATGCAGACTATGACGGCCAGGATATTGTCTTGAACCCTGACCTGGACATTGTCATGCGGGTGTCTGAATTTCCTAACTTGAAGCACTATGTGGGACAGACCCTGATTACTACGGATGGCACCACCCTGCTGGGGGCCGACGACAAGGCAGGTCTGGTCAGCATTCTGGAGGCAGTCATCCACCTCCTAGCCCATCCTGACCTGCCTCACGGCGATATTTGGCTAGCCTTCGGACCTGACGAAGAAATCGGCAAGGGCGCCCACCGTTTCCAAGCCCAAGACTTCCCGGCAGACTTTGCCTATACACTGGATAGCGGCCAAGTGGGCAAGTTGGAATATGAGACCTTCAACGCCGCCCGGGTCATGCTGACTATCGACGGGACCAGCGTCCATCCCGGGACCGCCAAGGGGCTCATGGTCAATGCCCTGGCCGAAGCCGCTAAACTCTTCGCCCGCCTGCCCCAAGACCAGGTGCCAGAATTGACCGAGGGCCACGAGGGCTACTATATGCTGTCCAGTCAAAGCGGCGACATTGGCCAAGTTCAAGCCACCTACATTATTCGTGACCATGACAAGGAGCGTTTCCAGTCCCGCAAGGACTTCTTCCGTCAGATTGTGGCCCAACAGAATGCAGGCTACGACCGGCCCCGCATCCAATGTCAAATTTACGACGAATACTACAATATGTACGATATCCTCAAGCAAGACATGACGCCAGTTGAGGTGGCCATTGCCGCCTACAAGGCCTGTGGCATTGAGCCTATTATCCAGCCTTTCCGGGGCGGGACTGATGGCTGCATCATCACCTATAAGGGCATCCCGACGCCCAACCTCTTCACGGGCGCTGAGAACCTTCATGGTCAGTATGAATTTGTCAGCTTAGAAAGCATGGAAAAGGCCAGCCAAGTGGTCCTTACCATTATCCAATCAGTGGTCAGCCCACACTAAAACAAGCCAGGTAGCTCAACTACCTGGCTTTCTTTGTTTACTTTTGCTTCCTTAACGAATGGCGGAGCCGGCCACACGGCTCACCGTATGCCGCATTCCTCTGATAGCTACCGATAAGGCGAAGATATTTTCCACATTGGCTAGGCCACCAAAGCCTGCATCCCCAATATGTTGAATATCCACGCCAGCCACCTTATTGCGAATGGCAATGTCTTCCACCACCCGCGGGGTGCTAGATTCCTGGCTGGTCCCGATAGCGGATAGAACTAGGACATCGTGAGCGTGGGCGTACTTGACAATCGCCACCAGCTCATTATCGGTAAAGCCCGGCACTGTCCCCACGGCCGGCACCAGCAGAATATCGGTCCCGGCCTCGATGAAGTCCTTGGCCGTCTCAATGCTGGCCACTGGCTCCTTGGACCCAGCCCCATGCATCTTGCCGGCAATGACCAGACCAGAGAAATGTTGCTTGGCCACCTTGACATAGTGGGCAATCTCCTTATTAGTTACCCCCGTTCCAGGGTTACCCGTCAGGCAAATGAAGTCTAAGCCTAGGCGGTCGGCCGCTTCTAGGGTCTCAACTGAGCAGGTCCGACCTTTAGGCAGAACATTACGTGCCTCCACCATAATGGCGTCGGCATCGACTGGCTCTAGGTTGGCCCCAATAGGGCGACCTGATAGGGCTTTGAGGCGACGAATGGGATCCTCTGTCCCTTGATCCAAGCCACAAATGACAGGATTAAGGACATCTAGCCCATTCAAGAGCATGAGGTCTGCCCCGAAGGCCTTAGCGATTTCCGCATTGGTCAAGTTGCTGATATAGGCAGGCACAGGTGCCACCATTTCACAACAAACGGTCCGGCCTTCAGCGGCCCAGATGGCTTGCTTGAGTTCTTCTGCACTGTAGCCAGCGTAGTCGCTGGGCAGGCATTCTAATACACGTCTTACCATATTACTCCTTCTTTCCTAGTGCTTGGCCTAGCGCACGGGCTAGGTCCGGGTCTGCCCCTTCATAAGCTCCACGAGAATCGTAGGCAAATGAAACAGGCCCTTGCTGGGTCGTAGGGTCTTGGTGCCAGGTCTTGAAACTGCCGTGGACTTGTTGAATGCCCGTATAGGCCACCAAGTCCGCCGCATTAGCCAAATTGAGACCCGCCCCCATGACAAATTCAATGTCTGCGCCATATTGGGCTTGATAATGAGCCAGTCGGTCTCGCCCTTCCTCAATGCTCTTAGCTCCCCCACTGGTCAAAATCCGCTGGCAACCTAGCTTAATCAAGCCTTCAATGGCTTGGTCAGGCTGGGCCACCACATCAATGGCCCGGTGGAAGACCGACTGAGCGCCATAGGTTTGACAGAGCTCAATCAGGGCCTGGTTGGCATCCCAATTAAGCTGACCCGTCTCAGTTAGACAGCCAAAGGCCAGGCCACGGGCACCTGCTCTTAACAAGGCTTGGCCTTCTGCCAACATTTGCCTGATTTCCAGCTTATCATAGGCGAAGCCACCGCCACGTGGGCGGACCATGCAGATGATTGGCAGGGTCACGCCATTGGCCTTGGCTAATTCCAGACAGGCCACCGTTGGCGTCAGCCCTCCTAGGGCCAGGCCACTGTTGAGCTCAATCCGGTCCAGGCCTGCTTCTTGGGCAATCAGACAATCTCTGACACTGCCGGCACACAACTCGATGAGGGTCATGGACTTGCCTCCTCCACTTCTTGTTCTAGCTGCCACAAGGCCAATAAGGCCTGGCTATAAATTTTTAGATTGGTCTCTAAATCCTTAATGCCCAGCCACTCATGTGGCAAATGGGCGATGTCCCGTTGGCCCGGGAAGGAAGGCCCATAAGCCACGATATTAGGCACAAACTTAGCATAGGTGCCCCCAGTGGTCGTAACTGGCTCAAGGGCTTGGCCGGTCACCCGATTGTAGACTTGCTGCAAGGCCTCAATATAAGGCGACTGCTTGTCCTTGAGGACAGGCGCCCAATGGCTGAGGACTTCTAGCTGGGCCCCCTCAGGTAGATGCGTCCTGATTTGGGCCAGAATGTCTTCCTGGCTGCAGGCTGCTGGATAGGCCATGGACCAAGCCACCCAAGGCCGTCCCTGAGTCAGGCCCAGTTGATAGCCCCTCAGCATCATGCGGCCAAAGTCCTGGTCCTCATAGGCAATGCCCAGCTCCCGACCATCCTTGGTGCCGGTCAGCAGATAGGCATTGACAAAGTCAAAGAGGCTGGCCAATTGATCCGAATCCACACTAAGGGCTACCCGCAAACGCCCTCGCTCGCCATAGACGACCGGCCATTTGCAGTCTGGCGTCCAACCGAAGAGGGGCGCTGCTTCCTGAGCCAGATAATGCTGGATGCAGCCAAAACCAGTCTCCTCATTGGTCCCAAAGACCACCCGAATGGGATGGCGGAAGTGATAACCAAGGCATTTGAGGGCATAGACGGCATAGAGATTGGCCAGAATCGGCCCCTTATTATCTAGAACGCCACGCCCTTGGTAGCGACCTTGTGCTTGATTCTTAGTTAGGGTCCAGGGATCCTGCCGCCAGCCTTGACCGGCCGGCACCACATCCACATGCCCGAAAATACCATAATAGCCAGCACCTGAGGTCGCCTGGTTAGGGTCAGGCGACCACTGGGCATAGCCAACCTTATGGTCTAGATTAACCGTCTCAAAGCCCATGGCTTTGGCCCGGTCTAGCACCCAGTCCAGGGCAGCCTTAGGTCCAGGCCCATAGGGAGCGTCTGGCTCAGCTGGTCCCTGCACACTGGGAATGGCTACCAGTTGGGCTAGGTCCTGCCAGTATTGGGGTAGCAAGTCTTCCAGCAAGTCATTGAGTGCTTGGATTTGCTTGAGGGTCATGCCTACTTCACCTCCAGGGGCCGCATGCGTTGACGCACATAGTCGTCTAGCCATTCCTGACTCGCCCGCTCCAATTCCATCTGGCCAGAAGCCAGCGGATGAAGACGGTAGACGGTCAAAGGCGTGGTCTTGCTGGCCACCACGAAGGAGAAGTTATCAATATTGGTTGCGGCTCCCCACTGGCCCTTGGCGTTCATGGCCACTACCGACAAATCGCCGGCTTGGCTGCGTTGAGCTCTCAGACGTCTGTCCAGGTCATGAACAGCCTTTTCGCAGGCCTCTTGAGGATGGTAGCCCGCAGCCATCAGCTGAACGATGGCGTAGGACAGGACCCCTTTCATCAAATCTTCCCCTAGGCCAGTAGCGGTGGCTCCTCCAATCTGGGAGTCCACATAGAGACCCGAGCCAATAATTGGCGAGTCGCCTACCCTGCCGGGATGCTTCATGAAGAGGCCACTGGTCGAAGTTCCTGCCACCATGTGATTATGTCCGTCCAGGGCCACCATGCCCACCGTGTCATGGCCGTCGTAGGCAGCTAGGCCTTGTTCTTGAGCTAGCTCCACCTGGCGATTGTGATAGTGAATTTGAGCCCGGTCTGTCAGCATTTCTTTGGCTTCAAAGCCATGGTCTAGGGCATATTGGCGGGCACCTTGGGCGACCAAGACATTATTGACCGGCTCCTGGCTAAGGCGGCGCGCCACACCAATGGGATTAGCAATATCCTGAATCCCGCAAACGGCCCCAAAGTCCAGGCGACTGCCGTCCATATAGGCGGCATCTAATTCTACCTGGCCTTGGCGGTTAGGCAGACCGCCATAACCGACGGATTTATAATAAGGAAAGTCTTCGACGGCCTTGATGGCTTGCTCAATGGCGTCACCCGCAGAGCCACCGCCTGCCAAGCTAGGCAGGGTGGCCTGGACTCCTTCTAGGGCCATCCGCCAGGTCGCAATGATTCCCCACATGGCTGTCACCTTCTTTCTGTCATTGATTCTATACTTGATAATGATAATTTTGATCCAGCAGCTGCTGGTAGATAGCCGGCGTCAAGTCCCGCGCCACGGCCACCATGAGGCGGTAAGCCGCTAGGACATCAGCCCGATGCAAGATACCCCGGTGGGTATGCATATAGCGCATGGGAATGGACAGGGTCGTCGCTAAAATCCCGGTTTGGGATTTATGGATATTGCCCGCATCTGTCCCCCCGTCTAGGAAGCAGCCCAGTTGGTAAGGAATGGCCTCCCGCTGGCAGATGCCTTCCAAGTAACGCAAGAGGCCCCGGTGGGTTACAGTCATATTATCGGCCACCGTTAGGGAGACCCCTTTGCCTAGCTTAATGGGATTGTGGTCAGCTGGTGTATCGCCTGCTAGGCAGGTATCCACGGCCAGGGCAATGTGGGGCTTGACGGCTTGGGCCACGGTCCGCGCCCCCCGCAAGCCCACTTCTTCTTGAACGGTCGCCCCCAGGGTCACCTTGTTGGGACAAGAACCCTGGGCCAGGGCCTGCATGGTCCAGACTCCCAGGGCCACACTGACCCGATTATCGAAGGCCTTGGCAGCCAGATAGTCAGGGTTGGCTAGAGCCTGGAAAGTGGTCACCGGGCAAACCCAGTCCCCCACCTCAATACCCAGAGCTCGAACCTGGTCGCCATTGTCCACCCCTAGATCCAGATAGACCCGGTCCATGGGCACCACTTGCTGGCGCTGGTCAGGGCTGAGACTATGAACCTGCGGTCCAGCCAGAATCCCCGTGTAGACGCGACCGTCTTGAGTGAAGACCTGGACCTCTTGTTGCAAGAGGGTATGGGACCAAGAACGCCCCACTTCTTGAATGAAGACATAGCCGGCCTCATCAATGGCCCGCACCACCCAACCGATTTCATCCATGTGGGTGGAAAAGAGCAAAGACAAGGGTGACTGGGACTGACCTGCTAGGCTGTAGAGGCCAGAGCCCAAGGGATCGGCACCCTGCTGGCACATGGCCAGTTGCCGGTCCAAGTAGGCCCGAATGCCTACCTCATGGCCCGACACTCCGGGTAAGCAGCATAAATCTGACAGGACTTGCCAGTCTACCTTGACTTGAGCCTCAGTGGTCATAAGGGCCACCTCCCCGACTGCCAAAGCCAAAGTCTCGGACTTGGGCTGGGGTCAGTTGGCTCAAGAAGGCCACCAGGGTGTCTCGAACGGGCTCGAAACTAGCTGGATCTAGACACTGATAAAGGCCTGGCGACTGGAGGAGTGGCAGGGCAATAACCAAGGTCGGTGCCCCCACCCCTGTCTTATGGATAAAGGCCCCATCGGTCCCGGCCTCTTGAACCTGGCCCTTGACTTGGTAACCCAGCTCCTGGGCCACTTTGCGAATGGCTTCCAACAAGGCCGTGTTAGGTAAGAGGGTCTTATCAAAATAACGCAAATAGAGACACTTAGGGTCATAGTCAGAAGCAGGTACTGGGCTAGCATCTAACACCAGGGCCAAGTCTGGTTGAATAAGATTGGTGGCGGTAATGGCCCCCCGAGTCCCCACTAGAGACTGGCTAATGCCACCCACAGCCAACTCATAGGTAATCTTATCTTGAAGTTTGCGACTCATATCCAGTATCAGCTCGAGGCTGGCGCGATTGGCCAAGTTACGACCTAGCCAGGCGCCCCCAGCTATTTGCCGGCGGGAAAAGTCTAAGACAAAGCTGTCCCCTACCTGGATGCCCAAGTCAGCCACTTGCTGGGCTGAGGCCGCACCTAGCGCTAAATAGGGCTGTCCCTCTACCAGGACCCCATAGCCCAGATGAGGCACATGGTCCCGGGTCAAGAGGCGGACCACTTGGTTGACATAGTCGGTCTTCTGATAGCGGCCTAGGGCCACGAAGTCCAAGAGCCCATCCGGACGAATGGCTTGAATCAGACCGCCATTTTCATCCAGGTTAGTGGTCAGCATGACCCGAAAAGGCGCCTGCTCCCTTGGCTTGAGGCCCAAGACAGAGCCCAGTTGATCCCGATAGAGACTGAGCCCTTGGTCGGTCAGGGCTTGGGCCAGGGCTTGATGCAGGTCGAATTCATCCCCCGACAAGGCGGGTAAATCATAGAAGGCTGTCCAATCCATAAGGCACCTCCTAGTGGAAGAAGTGAGGCCAATCGGCCTCTGCTGGGCCACTGAGAATTTCAGCAATATGGTGCAGGGCATCCGTCAGCCCTACCCCGCCCTTCTTAGGCATCTGGATTATTTTAACTTGGTCCTTGTAGCGGTCGACCACGGCCTCATTTTCGGCGGAGCAGGCCACATAGGTGCGGACCGGCGTCTGGTCTTGAATATAGGCTGCGACCTCGGCCGCCATCTGGGCGTAGGTGTCGTAGTTGAAGCAAGGGCCACACAAGAGGACATCAGGTTGCGCCTTTTTCATGAGATTGGCAATCTTGTGTAGGACTTCTTCCTTATTAGCCTGAAAATAATCAGGCCCACAGTAGACGGTCGCCAGGACCTTGAGGTCGTGGGCCGCGAAAACGTCCTTAAACATGAGATAAGAGCCAATCCCGCCCTTTTCCAATCCCAGTGGCGTGTTGGGGCGTTCCTTGCCCCCATAACCGGCCTGAATTTGGTCGAATAATAGGATTACTTTCATCCTTATTCCCTCCTCAGCAAAAAGAGTTCAGCAGGATAGGGCTGAACTCTTCAGTTGTCTATAAATCATCGAAGGACAAGTCGTCCAAGGAAATATCATCTAAGTCATCTTTAAGGTCTTGAACTGGTTTCTCTTCTTCAGCCAAGAATTGACGGTCCATTACCTTGAAGAATGGATAGTAGATCAGGCAGTCGATGACAATTAAGATAATTTGCCAGAAGCCGGCAATCAGGTGCCCAGTGGCCAACCAACCAGAGAAGAAGAATGGGGTTGTCCATGGGATGCTGACCCCGGTAGTTCGTGGCAGAATACCGATGACTGTTGCGATAATGGATAAAATGGTGTTAACCAGTGGTGTTGCAAGGAATGGCACCAACATAATTGGGTTGAGTACGACTGGTAGCCCGAAGATAATCATTTCGTTAATCCCGAAAATCCCAGGTACAATGGCCAAACGACCCAAGGTCTTCATACGTTTGGACTTGGCAATCCCCACCATGAGGAAGACCAAAGCCAAGGTAGAACCCCCACCCCCGAAGTTGGTGAAGAAGTTACTGAAACCGTTGGTGAAGATGTTAGGCAATGGCAAGCCATTCTTGAAGGCTTCCAAGTTTTCAGTGGTCAGAGCCAGACCAATTGGCGCGAAGACCGTATTGGTAACGGCTGGCCCATTAATCCCGAAGAACCAGAAGAAGGTGGATAGGAACTGGGTCAGTGGTTCTAGGAAGACGCTACGTCCAATCCCCAAGAGAGGTGCTTGCAGGTTGGTATAGATAAAGGTGTGCGCATAGTGATAATCTGTTAGCGAGAAGCCCAGGTAAACCAAGAAGAAGGTTAACATGGCAAAGAGCGAAGGAATCAAAGCCGCGAAGGATTGAGAAACTGCCGGTGGTACCCCGTCAGGCATCTTGATGACCCAACCCTTACGTTCAATGGCCACGAAGATACGGACCGAGACAATGGCCGTAATCATGGCCACGAACATGCCGGCGGACCCCATATTAGTGTTAGCCAAACCATTGAAGACTTTGCCGGCTTCATTGGTGAAGGCTGGGTGGGATTTAGGTGTTAGAATCAAGAAGCAGACAACGGAAATGGCTGCCCCTGCAATAGGGTCAGATTCTAGCTGACGGGCATAGGCATACCCAATCCCGATAGCCCCTAAGAGGGCGATGACACTAAAGGTGGAATCAATCACGGCGTCCATGTGGTTTTCCCAGCCTTGGCCGAAGAATTGAGCCATAAAGTCGGTATAACCTTCAATTGGGAAGTTACCGGCCAAAATGAAGAAGGAAGCGACAATAATGAGTGGCGTGGTCACCAAGAAACCATCACGAATGGCAATTAATACCTTATTATTGCTGAGTTTCTCGGCTGTCCCGCCCATGACTTTTTCAAGATTTGCAAACATGTGACTTACCTCTTTTCTTATAATGAGATCTGTACTTAGCCTTGCTTGTTCTGCTTGAGTAATTGAATGGCGCGCTTGAGAATGCGTTCGCCATTGACGTTACCATAATCGTCTAGGTTCATAACTTCAACGGGAATGCCTTGGGGCTCGTATTTGTCCCGGGTGGCATTGAATTTGTATTTGACTTGAGGCCCTAACAAGATGACATCAGGATGATACTGTTCCACAATGATATCTAGCTTAGAATCTGAGAAGGCCTTGACTTCAATGGGCAGGTTGTGGTCGTCTGCCACGGCCTGCATACGGCTGGCAACCAGGCTGGTCGACATGCCGGCACTACAGAATAAATAAACACGTTTCATGGTATTTCCTCCTAATCTAGGTGGTGAGCTGGTCCAAACGTTGATAGAGGGCCAGAACTTCTTCGGCAGTCACCTTGAGCAGTTCAGCACTCATGAGTTGATCTTCGGCATGAACTAACAAGAGCGAGAAAGGTGGATGGTCCCCTGCTGCATCCGCCTGCAAGAGGTCGAAATGCTGATCATGACCGGCAATCCGTTGGCTCTCCCCTTGTTCAATGGCCGCCTGGGCTTGGGCGAAGTCGCCTGCCCGAGCTAGTGCCATGGCTTCCATGAAGGAAGAGCGGGCCGATCCCAAGGAAGAAATCATCTTGAAAAATACCAACTCTAAGTCATCCATACCATTACCTCCTTTCCTATAAAATAAACTTGCTAACGAGATGGATGGGGAAATTCGCCCACAATAGCGGCCAAGAAGTCGTCGCGACTGCTGGCGGCTAAGAGGGACTTGAGCTGACGCGGATGGGCTAGGCACTGGCCTAGCCATTTGAAGAAGACTTGGGTGAAGGCCCAGTCGCTGTCCTTAAGCGCCAATAGAATGACGAGTTTAACTGGGTAGCGCCCCCACTCAATGGGACTGGCGAGATTGGCAATGGCCAGGACAGACTGGTGACTGTGAGCTTGTAGGGGATGGGGAATGGCCAAGGCATAGTCAAAGTCCGTCGACGACAGGGCTTCGCGCTCCAAGACCGAAGGCAGAAAGTCCGGCGTAACATAGCCGGCTTTGGCCAAATCCTGGGCCATGAGGGTCAGGACTTGCTCGGGACTGCTAGCCTGCAAGTCTTGATAGAAGAAGCGTGACTCCAGAAAGTCCCCCAACTGTAGGGCCAGCTGGATGGCTGTCTGACGCTGTTCTACTTGGTTGAGCAGACTAACCAAGGCCAGCTCATCTTCCTCATTGAAGAAGGTAGAGACCTGCAAGGTCGGGAGGCCCAAACTCTGAGCCAGAGGCATAAAACTAATGACTAAGTCGACAGGCTGATGCAGGAGCTGGGCTTCACTGACATAATCATATTGGGCTAGAATTTCCAGCCGGTGGCCGAAGCTAGCCTTGAGCCGGTCGATTGAGGATTGCATAAGGGGATAGTGCTGGGGCGCCAACAAAATGGCTCGCGCCTTCCATGGTCGCTCTAGGCGAGAATAGGAGCTGCCAATATGGACGGCAATCAGCCCGATTTCAGCTTCGGATAAGATGACGCCTAGACGGGCACCCAACCAGGTGGTAACCGTTACCGCCAGGTCGAAGACCAGGGGATACTGGCGTTTCATATCTTGTAGGAAGAGATTGGGCAGCTCCACCTGATAATGGAGCCGTTCAATCAAGCCTTGTAGGTGGAGATGGAAGCGATCCTTAAAGTCGGCATCACTAAGAAAATCCAAGCCCACCAAGTCTTGTAGGTGCTGGCCCAAATCTTCAACCAAGCGGGTCAAATCCAGGGGCCGACCCTGATAGATGACCTGTGAGGCCAGCTCATGCATGGCCTGATAAGCTTCCAGCAGTCGGCCAATACTGTAGGCTTCAGAAGCTGGGATCCGACACTTATATTGCTTACCCACCCCCTGCAAGAACTTGCGAGCTAAGGCTTCTTCCTTAGGCACCAGAGGCGGTAGGTTCTGACGATGATAGAGAAATTGACCGGCCAGCATACGCTGAACCGCAATCCCGACGTGCAGGAGTAAGATAGGTAAACTGGCAGGCCGAAGCTGATAGTCTGCCTGCTTGAGTAGGCCTTGGAAATAGTGGGCCACCCAGACCATGTCAAACTCTTCGTATATGGCTAAGACCTTATCCAGATTCAAGAAATCACCCTGAAGTTCTGAGGTCAGGAGCTCCCGATAGAACCGGCGCTTCTGGAATTCAGGGCCCTTAAGCTGCCAGCCCTTGGCATCATGTTCTAGGTCTAAGTCCGGGTAGGCCCCCACCAACTGACCGACTTGATGCAAGTCCATGGTTAGGGTTTGGGGGCTGACATAGAGGTCTTGGCTCAGCTCCTTGAGGGTCTGAGGCTGACTGTCAGCCAATAGGAGTTTGAGTATATAGTGTAGCCTTTCTTCCTGACTCTGTGGCAGGCCCAGAGGGCTGGGCTGATTGGAGTCTTCCAGGGCTTGGGCCACTAGCCGATAACCCTTGTGGTGATGGGCCTGGATGGCGCCGGGATAGTCTTGCTTCAACTTGTTCATATCAGAGCGAATGGTCCGGTCGGAGACGCCCAACAAAGCCGCTAGGTCCCGTCCCTTGAGCCAGCCTTGTGACTGGGCCAAAATGACCATGAGCTGTTCCTGTCGTGTCTGCATAAGCGCCCTCCTCCTAGGCTGTGACATCGCTTTCTCTCAATTCTATTATAACATTTTATGTGCCATCTAATCGCTAAAGTTATTTCCTAAGCTTAGGAAATGGCCGAAAAATCAAGAAAAGTATGGAACTGATTCCGAGATTGGCTGATTTTTTACATTTGCCTTGACCTGCCAAGAGCCTTATACTAGAAGAAAAGGAGGTGGCTCAATGCCATTTATCAAAGCTAAATCAAGCCAAGCATCCGGTTGGGGCTGGATGCTTTCCATGCTGGCCTTTCCCCTCTTGTTTCACCACCTTCAGGACTGGCAGACCAAGGCCACCCTATGGGGCATCACACACCCCCGCTTCCAAATCCTCAATTGGACCCACCCCGACTTGGTGGCCCCACTCGTAAACGTCTTGGCCCTCTTTTCGACCTTGATCCCCCTCTTGGGCTTCGCCCTCTACGGTTGGACCCTGGGCCGACGGTCCTGGCAATCCATGGGCTTCAAGCGTCCCTTGATTGGCCCCTATCTACTAGGCTTTATCCTGGGTGGCCTGCAACTGCTGGCCTGCCTCATCATCCCCGCCCTGCTGGGTCACTTATCGCTAGAGCGCATTAGCCAGACGCCCGCCTTAGTTACCCTACTCTACCTAGCCGGCTTCCTGGTTCAGGGCCTGAGCGAAGAAGTTATCTGCCGGGGCTATCTCATGAATGGCCTGGCCCTACGCTTCCCAACCTGGTTAGCAGTCCTGGCCAACTCCCTGATTTTTGCCGCCATGCATTTGGGTAATCCCAATGTCTCGACCCTGGCCCTGGTCAACCTGACCCTGGCCGGCCTGACCTTTTCCCTCCTCTTCGCCTATACGGAAAATATCTGGTTTGTGGGGGCGGCCCATTCAGCTTGGAACTTCGTGCAAGGACCTGTTCTGGGTATCCAAGTATCAGGTCTCAGCCTGCCTTACCCTATCTGGCACACCCGCCTACAAGGCCCTAAGCTCTGGACAGGTGGCGACTTTGGACTAGAAGGTGGTCTCTACTGCCTGATCATCGAAGTCCTTGCCATTCTGATTCTAGTCTATCTACTTAAGGCTAAAGCACAGAAAAAAGTTCAACTAGAAGCAAAAAGCTGAGACTTAGTCTCAGCTTCTTTTTTACCAAATAAAAAATCCCCTTATAGCCTATAGGATATAAGGGGATTTTGCTTAGGATGCTTGATGACAGTGGCGGAGGATAAAGTAATAGGTCCCCGTCACCAGATAGGCCAGGGCCAAGACCAAAATCATGCTGATAGCAGAATGATTAAGCCAGATATAGGTCAGGAGCCCTCCTACTAGGAAACAGGCAATGCTTGCCATGTAGAAGATAATCTTGTGGCCATCTTCCTTATAGCCCCGCAAGTAACGTCCTAGCGCAAAGCCCGTATCAGTCAAGTAACCCGTAAAATGCGAACTGCGGACAATCATGCCGCGATAGTAGATAAACATACCATTTTGGGTCCCCATACCGAAGGCCAAGAGATAGAGCCAGCTAGCCTGCCAGTTGAGGGCATAGCTTAAGCCCAATAAGAGGCCAAAGCTAATCAACAAAATGCCGTAACGGTTGGCCAGGCGAAAGGATTTATCAGAGAATAAGAGGCCGCTTAAAATGCTCCCAGCCATAAAGGCCAGCAAGGTCAAGGCCAGACGGATGGTCGCTTCCCCATCCCCCCGTGCTAAGGCCAGTACAAGTTGGGTCAGATTGCCCGTCATATGGGTCGATGGCGTAGCCACTAGCCACAGCGTGGTCACATTGACCGCCCCCGCCAGGCTACTCAGTAAGCCAATCCAAATGGCTAGCAGGATTCCTTTAGGCTCTTTCATTGCTTTACTCCTCTCAAGTTCAGTGCCTATTCATTTTATCACAAAGACCTAGCCCTCAACAAGGCAAGCCCGCTATTGCTTCTCAGCCGGTTCCAAAGCCAGACTCCGGTCACAGACTTGATCCAGGAAGAGTTGGTCATGGGAAACCGCTAGAATGGCCCCAGGGAAGTCGCGGAAAATTTGCCTTACTTCAGCTTGAGACAAGGGCGAGAAATTGCGGCTAGGCTCATCCAGTAACAAGACATTGACCTCCATCAGATTCAACTTAAGCAGGAGCAACTTGGCCTGCTGGCCCCCAGACAGTTGGCTAATGGGATGACGCATCTCATCAGGGTCGAAGCGTAGGCTACCCAGATAGGTCATGAGCTTAGTCTTCTCCTCCTGGCTACCCGATTCCTGGAGAAAGTCCAAGGGCGTCTGATCCTGAGGCAGGACCTGGCGATAATCTTGGGGCATATAGCCCAGACGAATGCCCGGCCGGTCGGTCAGCCAGTCACGGACTTGCTTCAACAAGGTGGATTTTCCCACCCCATTGGGGCCCACCAGTCCAATTTTCTCCTGGCCTCGCCACTCCAAGGTCAGGGGTTGGGTCAGAGCGCGCCCCTCTAGGCGGACCACATAGTCCGGCTGGTTGATTAACCATTTACTGGCGGGCAAGGGATGGGGGCAAGGCAGTTTGACCAAGATGGCATCCTCTTGAATGGGAATCTCCAGCATGTCCTCAGCCTGACGCTCCAAACGACGGCCTACTGACTTAACGTTGCGCATTTTCTTAGCCAAGAGACGTCCCAGGCTAGAATCATGGGCCTGACGCAATTGATGCTGGACCTTGTCATGCATTTGCCGATGTCGGGCCTCCTGCTTGGCCTGCTCCTCCTGTTGCTTGCGGGCCAGCTGGCCCTGGCGTTGGAACTGGGCCTCCCGTTGGCTGCGATAGGTCTCATAGTCCAGATTGACCAGATGAACCCGGCTGGCCTTGTGGTTATGAATGATCTCAATATGCAGAATGCGATTGGCCACTTGAGCCAGGAAGGCCTCATCATGGGAAATAAAGAGGACCGCTGCCGGTAAACTAGCCAGGGTCCGACTGAGCCAGTCCAGTGTGGCCAAGTCCAAGTCATTGGAAGGCTCATCCAAGAGCAGACAATCCGGCTCCAAGGCCAGGGTCCGGGCCAACTGCAACTTGAGCTTCTCACCCCCTGACAGCGTCCCCATTAGCTGTTGGCTAGTGAGCCGATCGGGGTCAAAACCTAATTGGCTGACTAGCTGATATAAGTAACCATAGTCTATTTGCTCGGCTAAGACCGGATCAAAGCAATAAGCCTCGATGGTCAAACCTTCATCTTGGGCTGGGAAAGTCTGGCCAATCCAGACCGTCCGACCAAAGGAATTAGAACAGGTGCCCGTCACCTCGACATAAGGCAGGGGCGCATCCGGCTGCCAGAGCCAGTTCAAGAGCGAGGACTTGCCGCAGCCTTCTTCGCCAATCAGGGCTAGCTTGTCGCCTGGCTTCAAGTCAAAGGACAGGGAAGGAATTAAGACCTTGAGGTCTTGTTGATGGGTCATGGTAAAATTTTCAACGTGTAACATCTGCTACCTCCTATATAAAGAGGGACCGATGCCCTATCTAGCGTCGGTCCCTGTTTGGAAGCAAATGGATGAAGCCAAAGAAAGAGTCAGCGCCCTAATATAAGGGGCGCCTGCCCTAGCTGCTTGTACCTCTTCACTAAAATTGACCGCACTAAATAAAGCCATCTTGATCCTTTATTTAGTAATTGACAATTTTAGTTAACTTTCATCGGCACAAGTACCTCCTTGGTGAATTACCTTTAGTATACGCTTACTTGGTGGGGAATGCAAGAGATTTATTAAGCTGGCCTCTCTTCCTCCAAGCACAAAAAAAAGCACCCCTAGAACGAGGGGTACTGGTGATGCTAAGCTTGTTTTACTTGGATTATTTGCCCAAGGAATTTTTGATGCCTTCCACTGCACCTTTGGCAGCTTCAGCCACGTCATGAGCCACTTCTTTGGCTTTACTAACGACGCCTTCTACGACGCCTTCAGTTTCAAGGCCTTTGTCGCCAGTTGCTTTACCTGCCACTTCCTTGACTTTGCCAGCAGCTTGGTCGAGTTTATCTTCCAACATCTCAGTCCCCTCCTTTCTACTATGATAACTTTAGTCTACCACTTTAAGGTCCCCAGTACGAATTATTTGCCTAGCCATAGCAAATAAAAAGAGACTAGGACAGCGTCCTAATCTCCTTGATTGGCTAAAAATCCAGTTAGCTCCGCCTGGGCAAAGCCCACTAGGCCGCGACGGTCATACCATTCCCGGACAGACTGGTTCCAAGGTGTGGTGTCAGTCACTAGGAAGACCTGACGATAGGCCTGGCTGGCTTCCTGAATTTGATTCAGCAATTGTCGGCCTATGCCCTGCTTCTGATAGACTGGCAGAACTAAGATGTCTTGGATCAAGGCCACATAGTGGCCATCTCCCACTGTACGCACCAGCCCCACTAGTTGGTCCTGGTCCCAGGCGCTAATGACATCTTGAGAAGCCGCCAGCATCTGCCCTAGATTAGATACCTGGTCTAGATAGGCAGTCCAACCGACTGCCTGATAGAGCGTCCGCAACTGAGCATCAGAAATCTCCTTATCATGACGATAATTGATCATCTTGAGCACCCTCTTTCTTAGGAATTTGACAATTAGAGCCCCAACTTAGCCAAGATGCTGGCCTTCATGCCGGCCACATCTACCACTTCATTATGACGGATTTGGGCTGCTTTGACTTCGAGAACGGCCGCAGGTTGTGGCACGCCAGAGATAGCTTCCAATTGGTCCACCAGGGTCAGGTCATCCACCTCAGGGTCTAAGTCCTGGAAGGACTGCATGACAGAGCGTGGGAACTTGTATGGGCTGGCGGTCGAAGCGATTAAGGTTGGCGTGGTGTCGCCTGTCTCCTGACGGTAGTCGCTGTAAACCGAAGTAGCTACTGCCGTATGAGGGTCTAAGACATAGCCGGTCGCTTCATAGACGGCCTTAATGCTAGCTTCGATTTGGGCCTCATCGGCGTAACCCCCATAGAAATCAGCATAAGTTGCCTGCATTTGAGGCGTCACTTGGTAGTGACCTTGTTCCACTAATTGCTTCATATAAGTAGCCGTTTGGGCCGCATCATTACCAGTCGCATGGTAAATCAAACGCTCTAGGTTGCTAGAGATGAGGATATCCATGGATGGCGAATTAGTCACATAGAAAGGACGTTGGCGGTCGTATACGCCGGTCTTGAAAAAGTCAGTTAAGACATTGTTCTTGTTAGAGGCACAGATGAAGGTCTTGATTGGCAAGCCCATCTGACGAGCATAGTAGGCCGCCAAAATGTTACCGAAGTTACCGGTTGGCACATCCACATTGATGGCGTCGCCTAAAGCAATGACACCTTGGCTCACCAGTTGCAAGTAGGCAAAGACATAGTAAGCTACTTGGGGAATGAGACGCCCAATGTTAATAGAGTTGGCACTTGAGAATTGGTAGCCAGCCGCCGCAATCTGCTCATTGAGAGCTTGGTCCCCGAAGAGGGCCTTGACCTGGCTTTGGGCATCATCGAAGTTGCTGGTAATGCCGACTACATAGGTGTTGTCACCCTTCTGAGTCAGCATTTGCAGTTCTTGGATATGGCTGACGCCGCCCTTAGGATAGAAGACCACAATCTTAGTGCCGGGCACATCCGCAAAGCCGGCCATGGCCGCCTTACCGGTATCGCCGGATGTGGCAGTCAGGATGACGATTTCCTTGTCAGAGCCTTGTTTCTTAGCCGAAGTGGTCATGAGATAAGGCAGGATGGACAGGGCCATATCCTTAAAGGCGATGGTCTGGCCATGAAAGAGCTCCAGATAGTAGGCATCCCCTACCTTCTTAACTGGGGTCAATTCTGGCGTGTCAAACTTGTCGCTGTTATAGGCCCCATCGATGCAGGCCTGTAATTCTTCCTGGCTGAAGTCATCAAAATAAGCCTTCATGACGGTAAAGGCAACCTCCTGATAGGACTTGCCCACTAGGTCAGCCAGAGGGACTGGCAACTTAGGATGGGCCACAGGCACATAGAGGCCCCCATCTTCCGCAATCCCCTTAAGGATGGCTTGAGAGGCGGTGACACGGTTTTCTGGGTTACGAGTACTTTGGTAATATAAGGTCATGGTGACTTCCCTCTTTTCACGTTAAATCTTCACTTGGACATTATACCATAAGTCAGGTGGACTTGACAGGGCCAAGGAAGGCAATTAGAATGGGACTATTAACGATGCCGAGGTGAATCAATGAAACGTGCACTCTCCTATGTCTTCCCTAAGACCATTCCTATTATGACGGGCTTTCTCTTCCTAGGCTTCTCCCTGGGCATGTTAGCCGTCAGCAAGGGCTTCCCTCCCTACTTGCCAGTCTTAATGTCCCTCTTTATATTCGCTGGTTCCATGGAGTTTGTGACCTTGCAGCTCTTGCTGGCTGCCTTCAACCCACTCCAGGCCCTGCTCTTGACCCTCATGGTCAATGCCCGCCATCTCTTCTATGGCCTGGCCATGTTGGACAAGTACCACCATTTGGGCTGGCAGCAACCCTATCTGATCTTTGGCATGTGTGATGAGTCCTTCTCCATTAATGTGACGCTTGACTTACCTCAAGACCTTGACCGAGGCTGGGCCTACTTCCATGTGACCTGGCTTAACCAGTTCTATTGGGTCTGCGCAACGGCCATGGGGGCTTTTATTGGTCCCTACCTGCCCATTAATGTCAAGGGCATGGATTTCGTCCTCAATGCTCTCTTCATTGTCTTGCTGATTGAACAATGGCGTTCACACCGTCAACACTCCGCTGCCTTTATTGGCTTAGGCGCATCGGTTCTCTGTTTGGTTCTCTTTGGACCGGAAAACTTTATGATTCCGGCCATGATTCTCATGTTAGTCCTCTTTGGCTACCGCTACTGGCAGCAGAAGAAGCAGCCAGACCAGGAGGTGAGCGCATGACCCCTTGGCAGCAAGCGATTACCATCGCTCTCGTCGTCTTAGGAACGGTGCTGACACGTTTTCTAGCCTTCTGGATCTTCCCAGCTCACAAGCGGCCACCAGCCTTCGTTAGCTACTTAGGCCAAATGCTACCCACTGCCGTCATGGGACTCCTAGTCGCCTATGCCTTCCGTCATCTCAGCCCCAGTCTGCCCCAAGACAGTCTGCTTTTGATTGGCGCAGCCCTTACCACGGCTGTCTGCCACCTGTGGAAGCGCAACTTTCTCCTTAGCATCGCGCTGGGCACTGCCGTCTATATGATGGGCTTACATTTATTAGGATAAGAAAAACGAGCTAGGAAGCATCCTAGCTCGTTATTTTTTATATTCAATTAAACTAGCACATTCAAGAGACCCATAAGTCCCATGCCTAGGAAGACGGCATAGGGAATGATCGGGCGCTTAGCCTGGCGGACCACCTCTTGATAGAGGTCTACAAAGGCCACATAGAAGAGATAGCCAGCCATGAGTTGATTGAAGACGGCTAGGCTTATTAAAGAGCCCATGCCCTCGATTAGGACAAAACCTAGGCCAAGCCCGGCTAAATTACCAAGTACCAACCAGAGCCAGGTGCCAGCCTTAGCTGGACGGCTTAATTCCCGAATGGTCATAGCTTCCACTAAGGCGTGCGGCGCCGTTAGGAAGAGATAGGCGGTTCCCAACCAAGGATTAACCCGGCAGAGACTATAAATCAGGACCCCTTCCAGCATATTTTGGAGGGTGAAGGTCCCTAGGCGCAGGCGCCCGCTCGGTGCCCAGCCAACAAAGGAATGCAGGCCTGACATGAGGATGACCGGGGTAAAGAAGAGAATAAGGCTAAACAGAGTGGCCATGCGGAAACCCAAAATCCCCATAAGGGTGGGCTGGGTAGAAGGCAATAAATCGAAGAAGACTAATTCTAGCCAGATACCGCAGGTCAACAAGAGTAGTTGGCTGCGAACCCAAGGCCGTTGCTGTAACTTAGGGCCTAAGTGCCAGCCCCAAAAGGTGGCTAAGGCATAGGCAGCCATGCCCAAGCCTAGGCCTAACCAAGCAAGTGGACTCATGTTAACACCCCAAATTCATAACCTTGAGACTTGAAGTAATCAATAATGTGCGGCAGGGCCTCAATGGTCAATTGCTTATCCGAAGCATCGTGCATGAGGATGACCCGCACCTTGGCATCTGGCGCTACATAGAAGGATTTTTCCATATAGGCTAACATGTCACTCGGCGTGGTTGGTCGGGCAGACGGTGTTTCCGCGTCGCCAGACATACCATTCCAGTCCATCCAGTCAACATCTAGTTTCTTAAGGGAGACATCCAGTTCTTCGGTCCCCTTCCAAGACATATGGCCACCTGGGTAACGCCAGACAGCCGTGTGGAAATCCCGACCTAGCACTTCCTGCATAGAAGCTTGGGTTTCCTTGACTTCCTTGACTACTTGTTTGACATCGACTACCCCGCCCGGAAAGAGACGGTTGTAATCATGACTGTAGGAGTGAATACCGATGGCGTGTCCCTCGCGAATTTGCCGTTCTAACAAGGGCCGGGTCTTGTCTCCCACCGTCTTGCCTATCACGAAGAAGGTGGCTGGCACCTTCTTAGCCTTGAGAACATCTAAAATCTTAGGTGTCACTTCAAAGTTAACCCCGTCATCGAAGGTTAAAAATACTATTTTTTTATCTGAGGCCTTAGAATCGTAGAGTAGCTTACGCACATCCTGGGCCTTATAGGCATAGGCACTGGCCGCCTGGTTATGGTTAGAACCCTTAACCAGTTCTTGGGGCTTGCTTTCTGCTTCCTTCTTACTGGACTCTTGACTAGCTGAAGACTGAGATTGACCCGTTAAGGCTAACTGACTTGAGCTAGTCTGCTGGGAAGAGTCCTGCCCTTCAAGGGTCTGTAAGAAGAGCATGACGGATAAGACGCAGACAATACAGACCAGGCACAAAATAAGTGCCAATAAGCTATTATAAAGTAGATTCTTCTTGTCCTTTGACCGCATGCTATCGCCCTCGCTATATTTATATCCTTGACTACAATCCTATTATACTCCACTAAGCCAGAAAATGCGACACTTTCTTATGATTTATGCCAATCATTTTCTTACTTTACGCAAAAATCACCTCGCCTAGAATTAAATCTAAAGCGAGGTGACTAGCTATTCTTTATTAAGCTTCATGATCCTCGTTTTGACTGTCATCCGCAGACGCTTGGGTCTTGCGGCGACGGAAGAAGAGAATAGCGCCGGCTAAGGCTATTAGAGCTAAAGCCAGTGGCGTTAACCAAGCCATAACTTGTTCACCCGTTGATGGCAACTTCCCGTCCTTACGTTCCACATTAGAAGTCTTAGTGGCCGTCACCTTGTCAGATGAGGAGCTAGAACTGGATGATGCCGCAACTTTTTCAGCTAATTGAATGGTCCGCTTAGCTGTCTGGCCGTTGGCTAGCGTTAATTTAATCTTAGTTTGATCCAGTTGGTAAGGCTCAGGTACTGCTACCACATAGTAGTCGTAGTCCCCTGCCTTGAGATCAGTAAAGGTCACTTTACCTTGAGCATCGGTCTTCAATTGTTGACTACCAACTGCTAAGGTCACATCCGCTACTGCCTGGCCTGAAACATTGACTACATTGAGTTCTAAGCTAGCTGCTTGAGACTTACGGCGCACCTTGAGTTCTGGATGTAAATCCGCCCCTGGCGCTACATCTAAGGTTTGAGCACCTGTTTCAGCTTGATAGCTGTCTGGCACTTCCTTAATGCCATAAGTATACTTGCCTGCTTCTAAGGCTTCGAAGAGAATATTCCCTTGGTCATCCGTTTGGCCTTCCAACTCACCTAAGTAAACTGTGACACCTGGGACAACCTGGTTGTTTTCGTCTACGACTTTAACTGTTACATTGGCTACTGCCTGTTGACGTTGAACGGTCAAAGTGATGGAGTGGTCAGTGTCAGAAGGTAATTCAGCGTCGCCTGATTGGGCACCTGTGTAATTTTCTGGCAAGTTGACAATCTCATAGTGGAAGGTCCCTGGGGTCAAGCCTTTGAAGACAGCTTGGCCGTATTCATTGGTGACTTGTACTTGGTCGCCAATCTTGACGCTAACGCCTGGTACTTCCTTGCCAGCATTGTCCAAGATTTTAACAGTCAGGTCGCGCTTGTCAGTTTGAGAAGAAGATGAGCTTGAAGAGGAAGCTTGGTCCTTACGAGTTACTTGTAAGGTAATGGAGTGATCCGTATCCGTTGGCAATTCAGCTTCGCCGCTTGGCGTGCCTTCATAGCCGTCTGGCAACTTGGTCACTGCGTAGCGAACCATCCCTGGAGTCAGCCCCTTGAAGTGAGCATCCCCATTCTCGTCCGTTACAGCTGTCTGATCTTCAACCGTTACAGTGACACCCGCTACAATCTTCTGGTCTTGGTCTAAAATTTTGACCGTCAAATCACGTTTAGCTGCTGGAACTGCTGGTTTTTCAGCTTTCTTAGTCACTTGTAAGGTAATGGAATGATCGGTGTCACTTGGCAATTCGGCGTCACCACTTGGTGTGCCTTCGTAGCCGTCTGGTAAATCAGTTACGGCATAGTGAACCGTCCCTGGCGTCAAGCCTTTGAAGTGGGCATCCCCATTCTCGTCGGTGACCGCCGTTTGCTCTTCCACCTTGACAGTTACACCTGGCACAAGTTTTTGTTCTTGGTCTAAGATTTTAACCGTCAAGTCACGCTTAGCAGCTTGAGATTCAGCCTTCTTAGCTACCTGCAAGGTAATGGAATGATCGGTGTCAGCTGGCAGTTCGGCATCCCCATTTGGTGTACCTTCATAGCCTTCTGGCAATTGGGTGACGGCATAGTGAACCTTACCAGGCGTTAGGCCTTTGAAGTGGGCATCCCCGTTTTCATCTGTCACGGCTGTTTGACCTTCAACGGTTACCGTCACACCTGGCACAAGTTTTTGTTCTTGGTCTAAGACCTTAATAGTTAAATCCCGCTTAGCGGCAGGTGCTTGGCTGGAAGATTCGGCCTTCTTAGCTACTTGTAAAGTAATGGAATGATCGGTGTCACTTGGCAGTTGGGCTTCACCGCTTGGTGTCCCTTCATAGCCTTCTGGCAAGTTAGTCACAGCATAGTGAACCGTCCCTGGTGTCAAGCCCTTGAAGTGGGCATCCCCATTTTCATCAGTGACAGCTGTTTGGTCTTCTACTGTTACCGTTACGCCGGCCACAGGCTTCTGCTCTTGATCTAAAACCTTCAGGGTTAAGTCGCGCTTAGTCACTTGAGACTCAGCTTTCTTAGCCACTTGTAAGGTAATGGAATGATCGGTGTCACTCGGCAGTTCAGCTTCACCACTTGGGTTGCCTTCATAACCTGCTGGCAATTGGGTCACCGCATAGTGAACTGTTCCAGGAGTGAGATCCTTGAAGTGGGCATCCCCGTTTTCATCCGTCACGGCTGTTTGACCTTCCACGGTGACCGTGGCACCCGGCACAATTTCTTGCGCTTGGTCTAAGACCTTGACCGTCAAGTTGCGCTTCACCTCTGGCGCCTGGCTAGAGGATTGGGCTGGCGCTTGTGGCGCACTGGCTGCCCCTTCTTGGTCAGATAGGGTAACGGCTAATTTAGAGACCATTTTCTGATGGTCAGCACTTTCTAAGTCAGGGCCTGCCTTGACTTCGAAGGCTACTTCATAGTAGGCCTGACCTTGGTCGTCTGTCTTGAGACTGCCCTTGTCAGACTGTTCCTGTAATTGCTTGTTGGCGGCGATATCTTGTTCTGACCGCTTAGGAATAGAGGTTTCAACTTTTTGTGCTTTAAGAACCTTGTCCGCACGTTTGAAACCTTGGCCATCATACAAGCGTAAACGATACTTACCTGCGGTTAACTTAGGTGCTTGGCTAGCTTGGGCGTCAGATTCATGACGATAAACGACATTGCCTGCCTCGTCCAGGATTTCGTAGGTTGCATTTTCCTGACGTTTTGGCGGATTGGCATCAACTTGCAACAAAATATCCACCGATACTTCAATCGGTGAGTTAGGATTCACTTGCGCTAGGACCAGTCCAGAAGGTACATAGGTCGCTAACATTCCGGCAACTGCAAGGGCAGCGCCAATTTTTCTTAAGCGATTCATACTCTCGCCTCCTTTACCCATATATTACCACATTCAATCGACCCTGTGGGCCATGTCAATAAGAAGTCTAGATTAAATCAATAATCTTCATCATAAATTCATAAATAGGAAAAAATTGGCACTTGATAAAACCGCACCTAGGCCTATTGTATAGGCAACTAAAGCCCTATCACAAAAGGAGTTAAGTTAGTCAGTCCTCTAACACTATCTTGCTAGCAGACCTAGCTAATTATGCCCACAAAAATAAGTCTGATCACCTGCCTGTACAGGTGGTCAGACTCTCTTACTTAGTGACGTCCCCGGCAGGAATTGAACCTGCGGCAGTCCGCTTAGGAGGCGAATCCTCTATCCTACTGAGGTACGGGGACTAGGTGTTCTTAGCACATGGTTTATTATAGCACATGAAGGCCTATCCGACGAGCCTTGCAGGCTCATAGCTAAGAAAAAAGAGACTGGTTGCCCAGCCTCTTATTCATGGCTTAGTTTGCTAAAGCTTGGTTAGCGGTGATAATGGCTACCTTGTAGACATCTTCTTCCACGCAACCACGAGATAAGTCAGAGATTGGCGCGTTCAAACCTTGTAAGATTGGACCTACGGCTTCATAGCGACCCAAACGTTGCGCAATCTTGTAGCCGATGTTACCTGATTGGAGGTCTGGGAAGATGTAGACCGTTGCATGACCCGCTACTTCAGAACCTGGTGCCTTTTGGTCAGCCACGATTTCTGAGTAAGAAGCGTCAAATTGGAGTTCCCCGTCGATGAGAACTTCTGGCGCTAATTCTTGCGCCAACTTAGTTGCTTCTAAGACCTTGTCTACTTCAGGCGCCTTAGCTGAGCCCTTGGTTGAGAAGCTGAGCATGGCCACGCGTGGCTCGATGTCGAAGATTTTAGCAGTGTGCGCAGATTCTACTGCGATTTCAGCTAATTCTTGTGGTGAAGGGTTAATGTTGATAGCGCAGTCGGCGAAGACTAATTTTTGACCGTCGCTCTCAGCTGGTACCATGATGAAGGCCCCAGATGTACGGGTAATGCCTGGCTTGGTCTTGATAATTTGTAAGGCTGGACGAACGGTGTCACCAGTTGAGTGAACGGCCCCGCTGACTAAACCATCTGCTAAGCCCATGTAGACTAACATAGTCCCGAAGTAGGACACGTCTTTGAGCAAGTCGCGTGCTTGTTCTTCAGTTGCTTTGCCCTTACGGCGCTCTACGAAAGCTGCTACCATCGCGTCATATTCTGCATAAGTTTCTGGATCGATAATGGTAAAGGCGTCGATATTCCAGCTGTTTTGCGCTGCCAAAGCCTTGACTTCTTCTACATTCCCTAAGAGGATTGGCTCAACTAAGTCATCTACACGTAGACGAACAGCTGCCCCTAATACACGTTTGTCGTTAGCTTCTGGGAAAACAATCTTGAGATGTTTACCCTTGATGTTGTTAGCTAAGCGTTTGAACATTACCATAAAATTTGGCCACTTCCTTTTTTCTAGTGATAAAACTCTAACTCCTAGTTTACACCCTTTAGGCCTAAAAAAAAAGTGTTCAGTCTAAAAAAAACAAAAAAGGCGCAAATCTTTTAGATTCCGCCTTTAGTCTGTTTTATATGAGAATTAATCTGTACTAGTGTTTTTCATGAAAACGCACTACTTTTGGTGCCCGTTTCAGGGCTAGCATGCCATAGGCCAACAAGAGGAAGACCGCCAAAATGGCCACAAAATATTTGCTGAAGCCCCACCAGCCAATGCGGTCAATGTTGAGGAAGAAGTAAGGATAAGGCGAGGCCTTCTCGTTAGGGATGGGCAGGTGGAAGACAGCGCCCCGTATCAAGGCAAAGGTCATATAAATAAGGGGCAACACTGTCCAGGTCAAGGGCTCAAACCAACGATAGTGGCCCTTGGCATCATAGAGGAGCCAATCTAGAATGACCAGAATAGGCGCAATAAAATGAAGGGCAAAGTTCTGGACCCGCCAGAACTGCTCTGGCGTCGCAGTCGGCATCAACAAGACTAGGTAGACGAAGAAGGTCAGGAGAATGGCCGTTGTCACTGCCCCCTTGATGCGGGTTAGGCTAGCGGATGGTGCCGGGCGCCCTAGCACTAGCCAAGCGAAGAAGACCAAGACCAAGATATTGGATAACAAGGTATAGTAGGTTAACTGGTGCCATTTATTTGGATAGAGATTGAAGGTGAGGCCTACGAGTTCTGTTAGGACGATGAGGCTGGGTAGGATGAGACGGCGTTGGCGCAAGATAAGAGACTCCTTTGCTTAATTTATTTACTGGCCTATTCTAGCACAAGCTCAGCCAAATGAAAAGGCTGTCGAAAATTTGTCATTTTATTGCCTCAGCTACTTATCAAGCCCCCCAAAATGCGCTATAATGAAACTATCTTTTATTGGAGGGAAAACCATGTCAGATATGTCATTATCACCATTCGTAGATTTTATTAAAAAAGCCTGCACCAAGAAAGCAGCACTTCTGGAAGAGAGCCTAGGTCGCTATGCAGCGCGCTCTATCTATGCCGGCGCCTTCTTGACCTTGTCAACCGCAGCTGGGGCTGTTGCTGCTGATCAAATCAACACCCTGCACCCAAGCTTAGGCCGCTTCTTGTTCGCCTTCATCTTCGCCTTCGGTTTGGCTTACGCTGTCTTCCTCAACGGGGAACTGGCTACTTCCAACATGATGTTCCTCACAGCAGGTGCCTACAGCAAGGCCATTGATTGGAAAAAAGCACTCAAAGTTCTCTTAATCTGTTCCATCTTCAACTTAGTTGGGACCTTATTCGCTGGCTATCTCTTAGGCAACACCGCAGCCTTCGCTAACCTCAATGAAAACTCAGCCATGGTCGGCATTATCCAAACGAAACTCGCGCGTGGCAACGCCCAAGTCTTCCTTGAAGGGATTGTGGCTAACGTCTTAGTTAACATTGCCATTCTCTGCTTCGTCTTAGTTAAGGATCAAGCAGCACGCCTCACCTTAGTGCTCTCTGCTATCTTCATGTTTGTCTACATGACCAACGAGCACGTGGTAGCTAACTTCGCTTCTATGTCTATCTTGCTCTTCTCACCTTTCAAAGGAGCTAAAGGTTTTGAATTAGTCAATGTCCTACGCCACTGGGGTGTTTCTTACCTTGGTAACCTGGTAGGTGGTGGCCTCTTAATCGGGGTTGTCTACACTTGGCTTAACCAAACCAAGACCAACTACCAAGAGCAAGTTTAATCAGCCAAATCAAGTCTGGGCTTTGCCCAGGCTTTTTTTGTGGGCAAAATCAAAAAGGTTGAAGCTAAGAACTGCTTCAACCTTTTGAGTCTAGTTTATTTGAGGACGCTGGCAATGGCCGCTTCTAAGCGCTCCTGGGTCGGATAGGCCAGGAGTTGGTCTTGCAAGGTCTTCATAGCAGTCCAGTCCGTCCGGCTTAACAGCTGCTTAAAGCCAGCTTCAATGGAGTCTGGCCGCTTGAGGCTAGCTACCAAGGCGGCGTCGGCCCATTCTAGTCGCGCTGCATAGTCAAACTGGTCATAATCATGGGGAATGACCAAGGCCGGCTTGCCATGACGGATGCTGGCATAGAGGATGCCGGCTCCACCGTGGTGGATGACGTAATCGACATGAGGTAGAACCGCCTCGTAATCAATGTACTGATAGCGGTAGACATTGTCCATAATGGCTTCTACCGGTTGGTCTTGACGGGCTTCACTGCCGGCCGTCACCAAAAAGCAAATATCCGGATGAGCCTGAGCCAGACGCTTGACGATGGTCAGCAGGGATTCCTTGCCCCAAGGTAGCAGGGTCCCATTGGTCACCAAGACCATTGGCAGGTCGGTTGGTAAGTGGAAGTCGGCTACTGGCTTCTTAGGATAGGTCGGGCCTAACCAGGTCAGATGAGCTGGAAAGTCCTTGCGGAACTCCAATTCTTCCATACCCAGAGCCAGAATGCCATAAGGCGAATAGAAGCCCTCTTCGCCATTTTGACGATAGAGCTTAAACTGCTGGTAGATAACGGGGTCAAATCGCTTAAGGGCCTTCTTAACAAAGAGTCGATAGACTAGGCGCTTGAAGCCATGGACGGCGCCCCGCCCTAGACGGTTGCGCAAGGCTTGGCGCCAGTTAAGAGGCGGCTTAAGCCCTCCTAGGAAGGCAGGCGCGTCGGTCTTGCTTTCGATTGAAAAAGGTGTCGGGTTGGTCGTCAACCATGGCAGGCCTAGCTTATCGCAGACCATGCCGAGGGGGGCGAAGACAAAGTCCACGGTGGCCACATCAGGTTGAGTCTCTCTCAGAATGGCTTCTACCTGGGTCATGAGGTCCTGACACATGGTGATGGCAGCCTGAATCTGCCCGTAGAGAGTGGAGGCATTGAGTTTGGTATCGGTCGAAGCAATGTTGTCGAAGACATCTGGTTGATCAGGCAGGAGGGCCTGGCACTTAAAGCCCAAAGCCTGGGCTACCGGCACCTTGGTCACACCTGTATAGACGGTAATATCATAGTTAGGGTTATCTAATAAGGGTTGCATCAAGCCCAGAACGGGATAGAGATGCCCACTTAATGGGGGGGCAAACACGGCCAGTTTGATGACTCGGCATGTCATAGTCTCCCACTCCTTTGTTCATAAATTCATCTCACTGCTCTAGTGTGAACCATCTCCGCTCAATAGTCAACGATATTTACGAATTTTTTAGATTAAGTTTGCATAACGCCAAGCAAAAAGGACAGGTCTACTAACCTGTCCCAAATTCTTAATCTTCGCCGATAATTCGTACTTCTGGCTCCATGAAGACCCCTGTCCGGGCCCAGACCACCAGACGAATGTGTTCAATGACTTCCAAGTAGTCGGTAGCCGTCGCATGGTCTACATTGACAATGAAGCCCGCGTGCTTGGTTGAGACTTGCGCCCCACCTACTTGGTAGCCCTGCAGGCCAGCATCTTGAATGAGCTTGCCGGCAAAGTAACCCTCAGGCCGCTTGAAGACTGAGCCACAAGACGGATACTCTAGCGGTTGTTTGCTTTGACGAAGGTGGGTCAACTCGGCCACCTTGCTATCAATGGTGCTCTGATCTCCTGGCGCTAAATCGAAGGTGACGCCTAAAATCACCTCGTCCCCTTCTTGGAAACGACTGTAGCGATAGCTGAAGTCGCAATCTGCTCCCGCGTAGGTCTTGAGCTGGCCGTCACGCGTCACCACCTCGACCTGGCTAATGACATCCTTGACCTCGCCCCCATAGGCGCCGGCATTCATATAGATGGCCCCACCAATGGAACCCGGAATGCCACAGGCAAATTCCAAGCCAGTCAGCCCGGCAGCAGCTGCCTGACGGCTAGCTTCAATCAAGGCCGCCCCACTGGCTGCCTTCAACTGGTCGCCTTCTAGGACCAGCTCCTGCATGTCTGTCAGAATCATGACCAGGCCCCGGATACCACTGTCTTTGACGATGAGGTTGCTGGCATTGCCCAGAACGGTTAGAGGCAAGTTTTCTTGCTTGACCGCTGCTAGGACCCTTTGGACTTGCTCCACCGAACGTGGGAAGACTAAGAAATCAGCAGGCCCCCCGGTCTTGGTGTAGGTATAATTGGATAAGGGTTCATTGGCTTTGATCGTCAAAGTCCCTAAGATATCTTGTAATTTGGCTAAATCCACCATAAATTAACCTCTTTTCACATAATTTACTGGCCTGAATCCTTGAGAACATGTTCCATCAGGATGGTATCGTAGTAGCGGCCGCCACGCGCCACGCGTTGCGTCAGTCGACCTCGCTCCTGGAAGTCGAACTTCTTATAGAGGCCGATAGCTGGCAGGTTGTCCGCAATGACTTCCAGATGCAGGACACGCAGTCCCACCCCCTGGGCAAAGTCCAGCATGGTCTCCATCAAGAGGGAGCCAATGCCATAGCCCCAATACTCGGCAATTAGGCAGACGCCGATTTCAGCTACATGGGCGAGCGCCGGCAGCCCTTGAGGCTGAACCGTCGCAAAGCCCACCAGCTGGCCATCCACTTCACTGACTAGCATGAGGGCGTGAGGATGCTGGTCATATTGCTCGATGATGGTGACTTGTGCCTCCACATCATCGGAATTGTCGGCTAGGACCACATAGGGTGACTCCTGGCGAATCTGGCTCAACATACCCAAAATAGCACGAGCATCGCCGGCTTCTGCCTGGCGAATAATGACCTCTACATCCTGCTTATCTGGCATGGTCGTTTACCTCCTTGCTCCATTGGCTCAACCATTCTGGCTCCTGGCCACCCACCCATTGGATGGTCAAGACCCGGTCGTCGACCTCTTGACCGTATGAGAGTGCCAGGTCAAGATAGGCCGTCGGGAGTTCCGTTTCGATAAATTGAGCCCACTCCACTAGGACCAAGTCGCCCTGCTGGCGATAGGAAGCCAAGTCCACCGTATCGGCGCCCCCTTCTTCCAGGCGGTAGGCGTCAATATGAATGAGACGAAGTGCCGTCTGGCCTTCCAAGTCATATTCTTTCACAATGGTATAGGTGGGACTCTTAATTGCCCGCGCAATCCCTAAGGCCTTGCCCAGTCCTTGGGTAAAGGTGGTCTTGCCCGCCCCCAGATCCCCTTCCAAGCGAATCCAGGTTCCTGCAGGTAAGACGGGAGCCAGGCTGGCTGCCAAGGCTTGGGTGTCTTGGGCTGAATGGGTCTCTACTCTCATGACGGCACTCCTTTTGACATGATATATTTCCTTCATTATATTATAACCAAAAGCCCGTCAAGACGGAAATAATATGCTAGCTAATCCGGTTACAATTGCGAAAGATTTGACTTTCCGCCTGATTCTTGGTAACGTATAGGTAACTACACTTAATCAGGAGGGATCGTATGAAAAACAAACGATTAGCACTTGTACTTGCGGCGATTGTCTTCTTAATTGCGATTATTATTGCCTTGTGGGCTATTTTATCAGGGGTATTGAAGGGCAACCAACCAAGTCCTCAAGTATCCGGCTCTAACATTGCCCAAGTTGTCTCATCTTCAGAATCTAGCTCTTCTGTTGCTTCTAGCTCTTCCGCTAGCACTTCTAGCGAAAGCCAAAGTAGCGAATCCAAAGCTTCTGGCGAAGAAAAATCTACCACCGTTACCTTCAAGTTCTATGTACACGGCGAAATCATCGGTAGCTTTGATGTACCAAATGCCGCTGGTAAGACCGTCTTCGAAGCAATGAAATCAAACAAGGAAATCCGCTTCAACTACAATGAAGAAGAACAAGTCATCGACAACTTCTTCGACAACGTTAACGACGGCGAAAACACCTGGGTTTACCTCTTAAACGGCCAAGTGGCTGATCACGGGGCTAAAACTCAAGTCCTCAAAGCCGGCGACTCCATCGACTGGTACTTCGGCACCATCGACGAAATCCCAACCTCTATTATTCCAGCCTCAGACGCTGAAGCTGAATAATCTCATAGTAGACAAAGTAAAAGCGAGCCAGCCCAGTGCTGCCTCGCTTTTTTGTGTGTTTTCTTTTTGGCTTATGAGCTTTCGACTTAGCTTGAGCCCTTTTCAAGGCTCCTCTCTGAGCTAGTGGTCCACTGGCTCACGACTTTTGACCTAGTTTGAGACTTTCTTCAGGCTTTCTCGCCGAGCTAGTGGTCCACTCGACGGAGTGGTCCACTGGCTATCAGCTTTTGACTCTGTTTGCCCCTTTTTCCGGGCTTCCGTCCCGAGCTAGTGGTCCACTCGACAGAGTGGACCACTGGCTCCTAGCCTTTCTCCTGTTTCCACTCAGTTGCGGCGCAGGCGCAGGCCTTTTGGATAGTAGTTCTTAAGCACTCGGCCGGTGACCTTGGCGAAGCCTAGGCCGTTGCCGCCCGCTAGGACTTGGTACCAGCCATTTGGTTTGTCCTCTGCCAAATCGACCGTCTCGCCGGCTAGGTAGCGGGTGACTTGCTCTTCGGGCAGGGCCACCTGACTAACTGTCTCGTCCGGACGCAGCGCCAGGCCCAGAGCGAAGCTAGGCTCGAAGCGTTTCTTCTTGAACTCGCCCAAATGCAGACCCTTGTGGGCAATCCGTAATTTGCCTAAATCTGGCAGACCCTCTGGCAAGAGATAGAGATGGTCGCCAAAAGTCTGGAGGACGCCCGGCAAGGTCACAGTCAAATGACTAGCTACAAAGTCCTGCCAGAGCTTGAGCTGGTCAGCCGTCACTTTGGCTTTGAGTGGCTTGAATTTACCAGGCTTACCCTCGGCTGCCTGCCCCTCATAGCAGAACTTGGCCACAAACTGCCCCTCGCCTCGAAAATGCTGCGGATACATGCGGGCCGTCTCAGCATAAGACAGGCCCGGCACCATGCCATTGAGCTTAGGCACCTCAAGCAAGGTCAGCGGATAGTGTTCCAACAACCAAGTCACAATGTCCTCATTTTCCTCAGGTGCCCAAGTGCAGGTCGAATAAACCAAGGTCCCACCCGGCTTAAGCATGAGTAGCGCCTGCTCCAGAATTTCTCGCTGCAGCGCCGCACACTGGCTAGGATATTCCGGCGTCCAGTAGTCCATAGCCTCAGCCTGCTTACGGAACATGCCTTCCCCCGAGCAAGGCGCATCCAGCACAATCAGGTCAAAGTAAGCTGGAAAGATCTGGGCCAAGCGCTCTGGCGACTCATTGGTTGCCACCACATTGCGAGCCCCGAATCGCTCCAGGTTCTCAGCCAGAATCTTGCTGCGCTTGGGATGTATTTCATTGGCTACTAAGAGACCCTGGTTATCCAGATATGACAGCAAATGGGTCGACTTGCCCCCAGGAGCTGCTGCCAAGTCCAGGACCTTGAGCCCTGGCTGGGGTGCGGCTGCCTGGCCCACCATTTGAGCGGCTGGCTCCTGGGAGTAGACCAATCCCGTCACATGGGCGGTCGAGCTGCCTGCCACCTTGCCATAGTAGCCCCAAGGGGTGCCCGGCATAGGCTGGGCTGATTCAGGCAAAGCTGACTGACTAGCCTTTAGAGGGTTGACCCGGAAGCCGGACTCCGCCTCTAACTTAAAGGAATCTAGGAAGGCCTGCCCCTCCTCTTGGCCTAATAGGGCTAAATATTTTGCTTGAAATCCTGCTGGAAATGTCATGACCGGCCTCCTTATGTCTTCTCATTTTATTTTAGCGGGATAAAGTAGCAACTGCAAGCCCAAAAGACCCTCCCAAAAACAAAAACACCCTGCCCTCAGGCAAGGTGCTTAAGAGATTATTCCTTAACAAAGGAAACCTGATCCAACTTAAAGCCCTGATCTGAGACCTCGGTCAAGGTCAGGACTTCTTCACCCAGTAAGCGAACCCGAATAGTGCCTTCTGACTTGCTCAGTTCTGGTTTGGTTAGCCGCAGATAGATGGTCCCTGTCTCTCTGACATGGGCATAAAGACCGGACACTTGATTCTCTAGGACTTCTACCATCTTATCTGGATCTACTTCTTGGCCTAAGGCCTTCTGATAGGCGGCCACATCCAGCCCTAATTCTTGGCGAGCTTTCTCGATTTCCTGGCTAGTCATACCGGGCTTGATCTTCTTAGCTAGCGCCCGCTGGTTGACGGTCACTAAAGTTTGGAAGGCTTGACCCTGCTTGGCAAGTTGCTCGGCATCAATCTCAAGCTCCATAACGGTTTCCGTGACGGTTACCTTCTTAATGAGGTGGGCAGATTGCGCTAGATAAGTTCCTGACAAGGCGTCAGACTGAGCCAGGGCTAGACTAGGCGTGAGAAGGGATAGGACTAACATGAAAGTTGCTAGAAGTGAATAAAATAAGGTCCGCTTGCTTGCGTACTGACGATTGGCTGCTAGGGTATAGTGCGTATGGTTCATAGTGTTTCCTCCTAACTCGCTAGATACCATAAATTAAGAACAATAATAGCCAGTGCTATTGAGGGAATTGACGTTAAGGGACCTAGTTTCTTTCATTAAATTCACCTCTTGATTTAATATTTTTTTCATTATACACCAGTGTCAAGTAATTTGGAAGCCCTTTTTCTAAAAAAATCTTGTTCTTGCCTCCTAACTCCCCTTTTGTCTATGACTCAGTTAATTAACATCGTTTCAAGTCCTACTCAAGCAATCCCTTTGTAGTAACAGCTCCTTTTCTAATGAAGGTCACACATTATTATATCAACATTATAAACCTCCTTGACTCTCTAATTTTTTTCTGTATAATACTAGTCAACCTATGTATTTGACTCCCTAGTCTTACTTGAAAGAAGTGATACCCATGACTCAATTTAACTAGGTCACTTCCTTGAAACAAAGGATGTGCCTTAAACTTATTTACAATGCTAGTCGTCATCGATTAACACTTATAATAGTCATCACGATGAACGGAGGTTTATGCATGTCGAATTTTGCTTTCTATGGATTCCTTAATCATGACTCAAAGTATCCTTTTGCTAACATGATTTGGGGTAAAGATTCAGTGACTCAAACAAACAATGGAAAAGTAGCATTTCATACTAGTAAGGATGTGGCTAGTCTATCTGAAAGCTACTCTTTCCCCAATCACTCCTACGATTCAGGGAATCTGACTCAAGCGCTATAAGCTGCTTGAGCCAATAATTTATGAGCCTATTTTCTACTTTCACATCCTATATGTCGCTCTACTACCGCAGTCTTCGTTTTGTCTGGCAGGCAGCGGGTGGCTTAGCTCTGGGGCTTTTGATTACTATTCCCCTACAAGCCTTACTGCCTTCCCTGACGCTCTATCTGATTAACCAGCTCATGAATGAACTGGCAAGTGGTAGCCAAGAAGGAGTCTGGCTCCTATTAGCTTGGGGGCTAGCTTTTATACTGGGCAATGCCATGACCCCTCTCAACCTTTATTTACAGGGGCGCTTGACTGACCAATTAACCTTTGCCCTTAATGATCAGATAATGAAAAAGGCGGAATCTATTCAGACCTTGGCTTGGTATGAAGACCATGACTTCTACAATAAAATTGATTTAATCAGTTCAGAAGCCAGTTGGCGTCCAGTCAATCTGCTAGTTTTCGGGACCAGTCTCATCAGCAATGCCCTCTTGGTGATTTCCATGTTCACCCTCCTCAGCCAATTTCATTGGGTAATTGCGGTGATTTTAATCATGGTGCTGATTCCTCAAGGTCTGATGGCTTATCGGATTCAGCAACAGGCCTTTGAAACCCTAGTTTCCAACAGTGAGGATTCGCGCAAACTAAGCTACTACGCGAGCGTTGTACTGACAGCAGACTATATCAAGGAAGTCCGTCTCTATCATTTGCATGGCTACTTCCAAAATAAGTATCGGCAAATTTTCAGCCAAATACGCTCCGCAGTTCAAGGCAACCGACGGCGTCAGCTCTGGCTCTCAACTGCCTTTTTGGTAGTGACTGGCCTTGTCAGCGTCCTGAGCTTTGCCTATCTTGTTCAAGGGGTCAAGTCCGGACTCTTCGCCGTGGGCGCTATTATGATTTTTGCGACTGCCATCACCTACACCATTCAAGGTGTCAGCCGCTTGGTAGAGGATTCGAGCTTGCTCTATGATACGCTCCTCTATATGTCTAATTTCTTTGACTTCTTGGAACTTGAGGAAGAAACCAGTTTTGGAAATCAAGAAGTTCCGAGTGAATTTGACTCACTCGAATTTCAAAATGTCAGCTTCACTTATCCAGGCGCAGATAAAGCCACCCTGTCCCAGGTCAGCTTTGACATAGCACGTGGTCAAAAAATCGCCCTGGTCGGTGAAAATGGGGCCGGCAAGTCTACCTTAATCAAACTCTTGTTAGGCTTCTATTTGGCGGATCAAGGTCAGGTACAATTTGATGGCCATAACATTTTGGACTTAGATATCGTCCACTACCGGCAACAGTTCAGCGCCGTCTTCCAGGATTTCGCTAAGTTTGACCTGACGGTCCGAGAGAATGTGGCCTTATCACGAATTGACCAAGCCGATGACCCCCTTGCCTTGCAAGCCAGCCTGCAACGTGGCGGAATTGAAGAAGGCGACTTGCTAACCTTGGACCAAACCCTAGGCAAACGTTTTGAAGATTCCCGCGAGCTTTCGGGCGGCCAATGGCAAAAACTTGCCTTGGCACGTGCCTTCTATTCTCAAGCACCCATTCTCATCCTCGATGAGCCAACTGCTGCCTTAGATGCACGCGCAGAGAATCAACTTGTCACCAAGTTTCTTGAACTAGCGGAAGACAAGACTGTTCTCTTTGTCACACACCGCTTGGCCATGGTCAAAAAAGCCGATAAGGTATTAGTCCTAAAAGACGGCCAAGTCGTCGGCTTTGATCACCACGACCAGTTACTTGAGCATAACGCCTACTATGCTGATTTATATGCTCTACAGGCAGATTTGTATCGGGAAGAATAAGGCTAGAAATTAAGGCCTGTAAAGTATAAAGGAGCCTCAAAAGCTGGATCCTAGGTCCAACTTTTGAGGCTCTTATTTGTTTGAAGCCAGCCCAATCGGCCTTCTTCATAAAAAGGGTGGGCATGCTCACGGCACTAACCCCCGTAAATGAGAATTAAATAAAAACACCTCCAAGTTGGATTAGGTACAATATAATCAAATGCACATGGAGGTGTCTTTTTATGGTTAAAAAACGTGTGGCCTATTCTGTCGATACAAAGAATAAAGCCGTAGAAATGAAATTACAGGGATATACTACAAAGCAAGTAATGCAGGAGTTAAACATAAAAAATGAAACTCAAGTAGAAACATGGTTTAGATGGTATAAAAATGGAGAAACTCATCGTTTCCACCAACAGGTGGGAAAACAATATTCTTATGAGAAAGGAATGGCTAAACTTTCTGAAATCGATCAATTAAAATTAGAATTACAAAGAAAAGAAGTTGAATTAGAAATATTAAAAAAATACAAGGAATTGGAAAGGAAGTGTCGCCTCAAGTAGTTGTATAGTTAGTGGAAGAATTGAAAGATAAATATGCGGTACATTTAATTTGTTCTTGCCAGTAAAGGCATACGTCCATCCATGTCTCGCAAGGGAACCAGCATAGATAATGGCATGATGGAGTCCTTCTTTGGTATCTTGAAAACAGAAATGTTTTACGGATTTGAGAAAAATTTCAAGTCTCTGGATCAACTGGAGCAAGCTATTACCGAGTATATTTTTTACTACAACAATAAACGCATTAAAGCAAAACTAAAAGGACTTAGTCCTGTTCAGTATAGAACTAAATCCTTTCAATAATATTTTTTGTCTAACTTTTTGGGGTCAGTACAATGACTCATAAATATTTTTTTGCAAGTTCAAATACTCCATGAGATTAATAACTTTATTATTTTCGCCAACTTTACTAATCGTATAAACATTCTCCAAATTTCTCAACATCAATTGAGAAATTTGGCTTTTTCCGTTGCTCAGTTAAAGCGTCCTTTAGTTGTATATTTCCTGTTAATATCCCTTTTGAAGCATAACATTGTTTTCAATGATCGCACCCGATTGTTGACACCCATTTTAGAACCTATTCTTTGATTTTCAATAAGCGTAAACTGTTTAATGTTACAAGTAAAGTTGCTCCCATATCAGCAAATATCGCTATCCAAAGTGTTAACCAACCGGGCATGACCAAAAGTAATGCCACTAATTTAATCGCCAAAGAGAAGGTAATGTTTTGCTTGATGATTGCTAAAGCCTTACGACTTAATTTTATTGTATATGGCAATTTACTCAAATCATCAGACATTAAGGCGATGTCAGCCGTTTCTAAAGCTGTATCAGTTCCAGCACCACCCATTGCTACACCAACGGTAGATGCCGCAAGGGCTGGAGCATCATTCACGCCATCTCCGACCATCCCCACACTTTGATGTTTTTCTCGAAGTTCTTTAATAAAATTAAGCTTATCTTCTGGAAGTAAGTCAGCTTTAATATCCGAAACACCAACTTGTTTTCCGATGGCTGTTGCCGTTCTTTGGTTATCGCCTGTTAGCATCACTGTTTCGATTCCCATATTGTTCAACTTGCCGATAACTTCTTTAGACGATTCCCTCATTTCATCGGCTACGGCAATAAACGAAAGAATTTCTTTTTCTGTTCCTAACACCATCACCGTTTTTCCTTGAGTTTGCATATCGGCAATTTTTTCTTTTTTATCGCTTGAAATGCTTCCGTGTAATTCCTCAAAAAGATTTTGACTTCCCACATAATACATTTCATTATTTATTTTGGCTTTAACGCCTTTACCTGTAATGGATTGAAAATCCTCTACTGTTACTTCATTGAATTTTAATCCATTTTCTTCTGCTTTTCGCATAATCGCTGAAGCAAGAGGGTGCTGCGATCCTTTTTCAATGGCTGATGTTATGGTTATTAATTCATTTTCATTTCTACCATATGTCACAATGTCTGTTACAGCTGGAATCCCTTTGGTTAATGTTCCTGTTTTATCAAAGGCTATCGCTTTTAAGTGTCCTGCTGCTTCTAAATGGATACCACCTTTAATTAATACACCATTTTTCGCTGCATTTCCTATTGCTGTAACCACAGCAACTGGAGTTGAGACTACTAAGGCACAAGGACAACCAACCACTAATACAGCTAATCCTTGATAAATCCATTGGCTCCAGTCTCCGCCAAATAATGGTGGAACTACTGCAATTAAAAGAGCTAGTATGACAATAGCTGGTGTATAGTATTTTGCAAATTTATCGACAAACGCTTGAGAGGGGGCCCGTTCTGCTTGGGCTTCTTCTACCAAGTGAATGATTTTTGAAAGAGTGGTATCTTCAACTCGTTTTGTTACTTTAACCTCAAGTAACCCTTCTTCATTCAAGGTTCCTGCAAATACTTCATCATTTGTGATTTTCGTTACTGGAACACTTTCACCTGTAATCGCAGCCTGATTTAATGTCGATGTACCTTTAACCACTATTCCATCCATTGCTAACTTTTGACCGGGCTTAACTATCATGATGTCTCCAACTTGAATCTCATCAACATGAATCATCATTTCTTCATTGCCTCGTCGAATTAACGCTTCTTTTGGGGCAATATCCATTAAAGATTCAATAGATTGACGTGCTTTATCCATTGAATAACGCTCTAATGCTTCACTAACCGCAAATAGGATAACAACGGTTGCCCCTTCACCCCATTCACCAATAATTGCAGCTCCTATAATGGCAATAGTCATAAGCGTATTCATATCGAAATTTAATCTGCTTAAATTTTTGAGACCTTTAATAAATAACGAATATCCACCGATTAAAATGGACGCTGCATAACCAATTGTCGGTAGAACATGCTCTTCACCATACTGCTCTCCTAAGAACCAGCTAACTACAAGTAAAAGAGCTGATATATATACCTTAATGTTTTCTTTCTGCTTCCAAAAAGGTTCTCCTTCTACCCTTTGTTCTTTTTCATCTCGAATTTTTAAATTTTCAAATGCTCCTGCTTTTTCTAATTCTTCAATGGTTGTCGTCCCTTTAACATAAACTTTAGATGCTCCGAAATTTACTTTCGCATCCTGAACACCGGGAAGTTCTTTAACATTATTTTCAAAAATGGCTGCACAGTTAGTACAAGTAAATCCTTGAACACGATAGGCTTTCATTTCTTCTTCGAACAGTTTTGCTTTCCCACTAGACATTGATCTTCACCTCTTTCTTAAGTGCCAATGCAATCATCATAATTTGTCTGATATGCTCATCATCTAATGAATAAAATGCAAGTTTTCCCTCTTTTCGAAACTTAACAATCCCTTGCTTATGGAGCGTTCGCAGGTGATGAGAGGCATTTGCAAACGTAACACCTATAATATTTGCAATATCACACACACACAGTTCGTCATCTTGACACAATGCATAGGTAATTTTTGCTCTATTTTTATCTGCAATAGCTTTTAACATTTGGGCAACACTAGAAATATCTACTGTCTGTAAATTACCTTGTATTCGATTGACCTTTTCTTCGTCATAATAATAAATTTCACAAGTATCTTTTTTAATTATATTCTCACCCCAATATCATTCAAGTATTTGCTTGAACATAGTATAACCCTTTTCATTAATTAATTCAAGTGTTTTTTTGAGTGAATAAAAAAATTCATAAAAAAAGACTTGGAGTACCCAATTCTAATAACAAAATAACCAATCTGCATAAGACTTTAAGTACATAACATTATTAGTATTGAACTTGTTGAGGAGGTGCTCTATGAATCAGCTTGAATTTCAGCGTAATCACCTACAAATGGACTATTACAGCGAGAGCTACCAAGATTTTGAACGTGACTTCTACCGCTACTCCAACATGAATATTCCATTGACCTTTCTGACTGATGATATCCTCAAAACAATGGCAACTTCTCGTAAGAATTACTTTGTCCTCAATAAGGAAAAGGCTAGAGATAACCGTGATCACTTCTTCATTTTCGACATAAGCACCTTAGAAGAGAATCCACTAATCTACCGCTATTCGTACAAGAAAACTACAACATATTTAGTACAAAAATAGGAGTGATGCGAAAGACCACTCCTATTTTCTATCGTCTCATTATATAATTAAAATCACCATTTTATTGAAGCAACTAGATTCTTAGGAATTATTTTTTCTATAATATCTAATTGCGCCGAATGTACTGGTACTTCTTCCTTTTAAATGAAATGTTTAGGTTTTATTGGCTTATCAAAATAGATGGGTTTGCAAGAATATCTCTACTATCATCTACCCTTTTTGGGAGACGAGAATTTTAAACATCTCGTCCTGATAATATGTGCCAATTTTTGGTCCCAGATATTGTTATTTTGTTTCATCATTTCAGCCATGATTTTCAGCTCAAACTCTGCGCAATTATTCCTGGGTTTGAACTAGCTTTGCCAACAGGCGTTGCATTATTAAACGTTGAATTACCGGAGACCGTAATCAAGGCTAAATTACCAAAGCAATTCAGATCTTCATTTTCCAAAGGGAGCAACTCTGTTGGATTTTGCGGATAGATATGAAGAAAATTTATAACTTGTGCATTTAAGCCCTTCAAAGTCTTCAACTTTAAACATTAGCGGCTTGTAACTTTCAAATCGCTGATTGATGTTGTCATTGTATATCATTGTTGAAAAAGCCCACAAAGCACCTACGATTAGTACGACTACAGTGAGCACAATCATTCGTACTCTTGATTTTTTTGAGTTTCTCATTAAAAATCGTGTTGGTAGAAAAATCGACTACTTCTACCAACACGATTTTACAAAGAGCCTGTACTCACATCTCTTTTTCTCCTGTAAAACTATTGTATCTTGATACTTTAAGGAGTTTCAA
>NZ_CAUQPN010000006.1:0-123299 GCF_963520105.1 uncultured Abiotrophia sp. | reverse complement strand
TTACCCGCGACAGGACGGAAAGACCCCATGGAGCTTTACTGTAGCTTGATATTGAGTGTTTGTATGGCATGTACAGGATAGGTAGGAGCTGAAGAAGTGTGGACGCCAGTCTACACGGAGGCGCTGGTGGGATACTACCCTTGTGATGCGGACCCTCTAACCCACGTGTAACAGCACGGGAGACAGTGTCAGGTGGGCAGTTTGACTGGGGCGGTCGCCTCCTAAAGAGTAACGGAGGCGCCCAAAGGTTCCCTCAGAATGGTTGGAAATCATTCGTAGAGTGTAAAGGCAGAAGGGAGCTTGACTGCGAGACCTACAAGTCGAGCAGGGACGAAAGTCGGGCTTAGTGATCCGGTGGTACCGTATGGAAGGGCCATCGCTCAACGGATAAAAGCTACCCTGGGGATAACAGGCTTATCTCCCCCAAGAGTTCACATCGACGGGGAGGTTTGGCACCTCGATGTCGGCTCATCGCATCCTGGGGCTGTAGTCGGTCCCAAGGGTTGGGCTGTTCGCCCATTAAAGCGGTACGCGAGCTGGGTTCAGAACGTCGTGAGACAGTTCGGTCCCTATCCGTCGCGGGCGTAGGAAATTTGAGAAGAGCTATCCTTAGTACGAGAGGACCGGGATGGACGCACCGCTGGTGTACCAGTTGTTCTGCCAAGGGCATCGCTGGGTAGCTATGTGCGGGATGGATAAGCGCTGAAAGCATCTAAGCGTGAAGCCAGCTTCAAGATGAGATTTCCCATTCGAAAGAAGTAAGACCCCTGAGAGACGATCAGGTAGATAGGCTAGAAGTGGAAGTGGAGTGATCCATGGAGCGGACTAGTACTAATCGGTCGAGGTCTTAACCACAAGATTTGAGGTTAGGTTTGAGGTTATTCAGTTTTGAGTGTGCAAGCACTCAATATAAGACAACACCCAAGTGTGGTGATAATGGCAAGAAGGACACACCTGTTCCCATTCCGAACACAGCAGTTAAGCTTCTTAGCGCCGATGGTAGTTGGACCTTTGGTCCTGTGAGAGTAGGTCGTTGCCATGCTGGGTGAGGTTGTCTTGATTCCGCAATAGCTCAGCTGGCAGAGCGCATGACTGTTAATCATGATGTCGTAGGTTCGAGCCCTACTTGCGGAGTAAAATTTTATATTGCCGCTTTAGCTCAGCAGGTAGAGCGCATCCATGGTAAGGATGAGGTCGCCGGTTCAAGCCCGGCAAGTGGCTTATCAAGAAGTATCTGATGATACTTCTTTTTTATTTGCCCGATATATCATATATGATATATTAGGCAATAGAAAAAGAGCCATCTCTTGCGAGATAGCTCCAATCGAAAGTCTTATTTTTCTTTCTTCAATTCGTTTAAGATGTCTTGTAATAAGTCTTTCTCGCTTGGACCTGCAGGTGGCGCAGGTGGGTTGATCAAGTCTTTGCCTTGAGCCTTCCCTAAAGCTTTTAAAGTCAAGAATAACAAGAAACCGATGATAACGAAGTTAATAACAGCTTGCAAGAAGTTACCTACACCTAGGTAAGTATTCCCAATGCGTAATGAGATGCCAGAAACGGTAGCTTGACCAGTTACGGCAACAATAATTGGCATGAAGATATCATTTACTAAGCTAGTTACGATGCTTGAGAAGGCACCCCCCAAAATCACAGCAACTGCTAAAGTTACGATATTGTCTTTGGCAATAAAGCCACGGAATTCTTCAAAGATTTTTTTCATTCGAAATTCCCCTCCTTTCATCTACTAATCATAACATGTTTAGACTAATTTGTGTAGTCAAAAAGGGCCAATTCTTAGACTTTTTTAATGTAGGAGTCAATTGGATATAGGCTTTGATCCAAGTCACTATGGCCTTGGCTGACATGCTTGACCCACTGATAACCAAGGAAAGGGCCGCTCGTTAAGCCAGAGGAGCCTAGGCCACTGACAGCCCAAACAGATTCAAGTTCTGGGACTGGGCCTACTAAAACAGCATAATCTGGCGTATAGGCACGTATGCCTACTTTAACCCTATGATAAGCCACTTGGTCCGATAAGAAAGGCAGGAGACTGCTGGCACGTTCTTGAAGTTCAGCCAATCGCTGGTCTTCAACGGTCAAATCATAGCCCCGGTCATTCTCATGCGTCGCGCCAATGACGAGCTCGCCATTTTGGAAAGGGATGATATCAAATTTACCGGGCGGCATGACAACTGGCCAAGCATTTCCCTCCCATTCAGGTTGATAGATGCTAAAGAGTTGTCCCTTTTGCGGGCTAATGGTAACATCGTAACCAAGAGGCTCTAAAATGTGTGGTAACCAAGCACCGCAGGCCAACAGAATAGCATCATAGGGCTTTGTTTCCTTCTCTGGTCCTATGACGCTAACATGCTGATCGCCATCAGCCATAAGCTTGGCTTGTCCATGAATCAACTTACCACCTAGTTTTGGAATCAAACTATGAAGTTCTTGAATCAAGGCCGCACCATCCAGTCGCGCCCCACCAGAGACAAAACTTGCTGGATAAGGGGTCTCTAGGAGTGGCAATTTATCCATGGCTTCTTGAGCGGACAGACTACTCAGGCTACCAATGGAAGGAGAAGCAGGTCTGCGTTCTTGCGCGCGCTCTTGGTCGCGCGTTAGAGAGCTTTCATTTTTACGAACCAGTAAAGCGCCAACCTCTTGGAAGATTGGATTGGTATTTATGCCATCTTCAGCCAAATCCGCCATGAATCGCCGATAAAACTCAGCCCCTTGAGAAACCAGATAATACCAAGGTTTGTTACGGCGTAAAGTGAACCAGGGGCAGATAATGCCTGCGGCCGCCTTGGTTGCTTGGCCGGTGCCGTCTTCATAGAGGGTGACAGTGTGACCTTCTTTGAGGGCATAGTAGGCCGCTGTCGCGCCGACTATCCCGCCCCCAATAATTGCAAGATTCTTCTTCATCTTAGTGCCTCCTTCAATTGGCTAATGGTAAAGGCTGAGGAATTACCTCAGCCAGTCTACCTGTCTATTTAGGATTGTGGAAATAGTTTTCTTTCTTCATGTCTTGAAAGACAACGTGAATGCGTTCGGTCGGCGCACCACTATGTTTGGACACGACCTCAATAATTTCTTTGGCCATGGCTTCTTTGGCTTGAGGGCTACGACCTTCTAATAGTTCAACGTGGATAAATGGCATAAAAGCTCCTCCTTAAGATTATTTAGTCTTTTCTTGGGTAAAGGCTTGAATTCGATTCATGGCTTCTGCCAATTTTTCTAGGCTGGCAGCATAGCTGAGACGGAAGTAACCTGATCCGCCAGGTCCAAAAGACTGGCCAGGGACTGCCCCCACCTTAGCTTCTTGAGCCAAAGCCAGACAGAAGGCGAAGTCATCACCTTGGAACCAGTCAGGTACTTTGACGAAGAGGTAAAAGGCGCCTTCAGGAAGTAAGGTTTGGTAGCCAATCTCGCGGAAACGGCCAATCAGGAATTGGCGGCGTTGGTCATAGGCTTGACGCATCTCATGAATACTATCATCACCTGAGTGGTAGGCAGCAATAGACCCATATTGTGAGACGGAAGGTGGTGTATTGACAGTTGCTTGATGGACCTTGAAGATTTGGCTCAGATAGTCCTTAGGTCCAGCGATAAAGCAAGAACGCCAACCAGTCATGGCATAGAATTTAGAGGTCCCGTTAATTAGGATGGTACGCTCAGGAGCCAGTTCCGCCATGGAAACATGCTTATCAGAATAGGTTAGTTCACTATAAATTTCATCTGAGACAATCATCAGATTATATTGGCGAGCTACATTGGCTAGCGCTTCTAACTCTTCACGACTATAGGTAACGCCGGTGGGGTTGCAAGGATGGTTCAAGAGCAGAATCTTAATCTCAGGATGGCTTTCTAATTGAGCCTTGAGTTCGTCTGCCTCCAGCTTGAAGTGACTATGGCTGACATCGTGACGAATGAGTTCTGCTCCAGCAAGTCGAACTTGCGTTTCATAGATGACATAGTTAGGTGCAGGTACAATGACTTTTTGGCCAGGGTTAAGTAAGCCAACCAGACTGGCAAATAAGGCTTCAGTCGCTCCTACGGTCACGATGATTTCTTCTTCAGGACTATAGTGGAGTTCATAGTGACGCTCTAGAAACTCGCTGATAGCTTGGCGCAAGGCTAAGAGACCACGCGAATGGGTATAGCCGTTCAGGTCTTTGCGGATAGCCTCAATGGCGGCTTCCTTAATGAAATCGGGTGTTGGAAAGTCTGGCTCCCCGATGGTGAGGGGGATTAAGCCTTCGATTTTGCTGATTTGATCGTTAAAACTACGGATAGGGCTCGGCTTAATGGCGAGCAGGCCTTGGTTGACTTGTGGCGTTGACATCTGATGAGCACTTCCCTTTCTTCCTTAACTTCTATCTATTAGTTTATCATACATAGACCGACATAATCTAGAGCATGGTGGAAAAAGTCCATGTAAAAATGAGAAGAACTCACCTCTTCATCAGAATTTTATCATAAAAGGCTTGACTTTTAGCGGGAATCTGGGTATAGTAGAGGCATATCTGAAATATCGTTGAACAGAAGAGTAGTAAAACTAGCGATTCAAGAGAGGTACCGGCAGGTGAAAGGTACTATCGAATAGGTTATGAAGATGGTCTGGGAGATAAATACGCCGATAGGTAGGTGTGTTCGGGTCATTCCCCCGTTACCAGGAATACCAGTTACGCTGTAAGGCCAGCTGGGTAGAGGGAAGCTTAGGCTTCCAAATAAAAGGTGGTAACACGATCACATCGTCCTTTTACTAACAAGAGTTAGTAGAGAGGGCTATTTTTTTTAAGATAAGATAATGCGATGAAATAGTAAGTAAGGTCGCCTCGCCTTCACAGAGAGCTTCGGGTGGTGGAACGAAGCATGGCAACGACATGAAAATGGCTATGGAGCGAAGATTTTGAATGGCTTAAGCTGATTCAAGTCTCGGTGCGACCGTTAAAAGCAAAGAGTATCAAATCAGGATACTCGCTAAGGGGCAATATGTGAGTATTGCCTGAACAAGAGGTGGTAACGCGTCATGACGCCCTCAAGGTAGGCTCTAGGCCGCCTTGGGGGCTTTTTCTAACCCACCCACGAGCCTTGAAATAAGGAGGAATTATAGGTGATAGAATTAAAGAATATCTCTGTCACATTTAGACAGAAGGACCGCCAGGTCCAAGCAGTCAAAGACGTTGATTTGACAATCGAAGAAGGCGATATTTACGGAATCGTCGGCTACTCTGGTGCCGGGAAATCTACCCTGGTCCGGGTCATCAACCTCTTGCAACGCCCAACAGGCGGACAAGTGACCGTTGGTAAGGTAGCACTTCAGGGTTTGTCCGGTCGACGTTTGCGTGAGGAACGTAAGAAAATCGGCATGATCTTCCAACACTTCAACCTCATGCACAGTCGGACAGTCTTCAATAACGTGGCTTTCCCACTCCAGTATGATGGTGACAATTTCCGCCAGTTTGGCCAGCATGTCGGTCAGGCCTTGGCCTTTTGGAAATGGTCTGGAAAGGCCGGCGAGAAGTTGACCGCACCTTTCAAGTTCTGGCCTCAAGTTCGCAAGGAACGTCGGCAAAAAGTTCTAGAGTTACTTGAACTAGTAGGGATTGCTGACAAGGCAGAAGCTTATCCAAGCCAATTATCTGGCGGGCAAAAGCAGCGGGTGGCGATTGCGCGGGCCTTAGCTAGCAACCCTAAGATTCTACTCTGTGATGAAGCAACCAGTGCTCTCGACCCAAAAACAACCTTGCAGATTTTGGACTTGCTCAAGGAATTGAACCAAAAACTAGGCTTGACCATTGTCTTGATCACTCACGAGATGCAAGTAGTCAAGGAAATCTGTAACAAGGTAGCCGTGATGGAAAATGGGGAAGTCATTGAAGCCGGATCAGTTGTGCCAATCTTCAGCCAACCAGCCCAAGCGCTAACCCGCGACTTCATTCGGACCGCGACCCATGTAGACCAAGCCTTAGCTACCATTCTCAGCCAGCCTAAGTTCTCTCAACTTAAGGATGATGAATGGTTAGTAGAATTGTCCTACTTAGGCGACGAAACCGATGAACCATTGATTGTGACACTCTATAGTCTCTTCAATGTCACCGCCAACATCTTGCATGGTAATGTCGAGATTATTGATAATACGCCAATTGGGAATTTGATTGTCACCTTGGCAGGGGCAGAAGCTGATAAGGAAGCTGCCGTAGCTTACATCAAAGAACAAGGTGTCAACCTTAAGTTCCTCAAGCGTCCACACAGCGCCAAAGACTATAAGGGAGGTGCAAAAGACTAATGGCAACATGGTTAGCAGAGTTTTTAGATAAGCTTGGCACTTGGAGTAACCAAGCTTGGGCTAGTTTGGAGCCCATCATGCCAAACGTGGCTAAAATTCCTAAGGACTTTTTAGAAGCCACGCAACAAACCCTTTATATGACCTTCTGGACGGCTCTCTGGTCTGGTATCTTCGGGATTTTACTTGGCGTGGTTCTGGTTGTCACCCACGACGGAGGCATTCTGGAAAACCGTTGGTTCTACCGAATTCTAGATCAACTGGTCAATATTTTCCGGTCCATTCCCTTTATTATCTTAGTCGCCCTCTTAGCGACAACTACGCGCTTCTTAGCGGGTACGACAATTGGTTCCAAGGCGGCCTTGGTGCCACTGATTGCAGGGGTTATTCCCTTCTTCGCTCGTCAGGTCGAAAACGCCCTCTTAGAAGTCAATCCTGGGGTTGTGGAAGCCGCTCAAGCCATGGGGACCAGCCCATGGGGCATTATCTTCCGCGTGTATCTCAAAGAAGGTTTGCCAGGTATCGTCCGCGCGTCAGCCCTCACCTTAATCAGCGTGATTGGTTTAACCGCCATGGCAGGTGCTGTCGGTGGTGGTGGTCTAGGGAACCTAGCTATCTCTCGTGGTTATAACCGATTCCAGACAGATGTCACCTTGATGTCGACCATCTTGATTTTAATCTTGGTCTTCATCACTCAATTTATTGCTCGACGCATTGAAAAGCGCGTCACCCACTAATCAACTTACAATTTTAGGAGGAACACTCAATGAAAAAATGGATTAAAACACTTGCTGCAATTATCACCCCAGTTAGCTTAGGGATTAGCGCCCTAGCACCGGTCACTTCTGCACAAGCAGCAGAAAAAGTTAAACTTGGTTTAGTCGGTGACGACACCCGAGTTTGGGACAACGTTAAAGAACGCTTGGCCAAAGACGGCATCGAGCTTGAATATGTTAAGTTCACAGAATACAGCCAACCAAACGCAGCTTTGGCTGACGGCTCAATTGACCTCAACGCTTTCCAACACCAAATTTTCTTGGATAGCTACTTACAAGAGCATAAGGATCAAGAATTAGTTTCTATCGGGAATACCGTTAACGCACCATTAGGGGTTTACTCTAAGAAAATCAAGGATATTAAAGACTTGAAAGAAGGCGACACAGTCGCGATTCCTTCTGACCCAACGAACGGTGGTCGTGCCTTACGCCTCTTGCAAACAGCAGGCTTAATCAAAGTAGACGAAGCAAAAGGTTACAAACCAACGGTTTCTGACATCAAAGAAAACAAGCTTAACCTTAAGATTCAAGAGTTAGATGCTTCCCAAACTGCTCGTGCTTTAGATGACGTGACGGCTTCCATCATTAACTCAGGGGTAGCAGTCGATGCAGGTTATACTCCATCCAAAGATGCCATCTACTTAGAGCCAGTTGATAAAAGCTCAAAACCTTACGTGAACATTATCGTGGCACGTAAGAAAGACGCAGAAAATGCAACTTACAAGAAAATTGTAGAAGCTTACCAAACAGAAGATACTAAGAAAGTTATCGAAGAAGTTTCTAAAGGTTCACTCTTACCAGCTTGGGATACTTTCGGTACTAAATAAGCCTTGAAATAAAAGGAGGTGGGCCAATGATTCAGGCCTACAAAGATAGAATTCGCGCAGTTGTGGCAGAAAAATTAGCCACTTACCAAGACCATGCCAAGGCCATTTATGAGCGACCTGAGGTCTGCAACACAGAATACTTTGCTTCTGATTTACTGGCTAAGCAATTGCGACAAGAAGGGTTCGAAGTCACCCAGAACATTGCAGGTCATGAGACTGGCTTTGTCGGGGTCTACCGGGCAAGCAAGCCAGGTCCTGTCTTGGCCTTCCTAGCCGAGTATGATGCCTTGCCAGGTATTGGCCATGCTTGTGGGCATAACCTCTTCGGTAATTATTCACTCTTAGCAGCTGTAGCCCTCAAAGCCGTCATCGATGACCTAGGTGGTGAAATCCGAGTATATGGGACACCTGGAGAAGAAGGCGGGGAGAACGGCTCTGCCAAAGGTTCCTATGTCAAGGCTGGCTTCTTCCAGGATGTCGATGCCGCCCTTTGTGCTCACCCAGCCCACAAATTCGCGCCGACCTTACGGCTCTTGGCTAATGCGCCAGTTGATATTGAGTTTTTTGGCCGGGCTTCACATGCAGCCGGGGCACCGGAAGCGGGCATTAACGCCTTGGAGGCTTTGATTCAAGTTTTCAATTCCATTAATGCTTTACGCTTAAATCTGACCAAGGATGTCAATATTCACGGTATTATCACCAATGGCGGGCAGGCTGCCAATGTCATTCCGGAATATGCGTCAGGTCGCTTCTACCTCAGAGCCGCTGAGCGCAAGACCTTGGAAAGTGTCTACCAAAAGGTGGAAAATATTGTCAAAGGGGCGGCGTTAGCAACCGGATGCGACTACAAGTTTGGTCTCTTCCAGAACTGGGTGGACGATGTGGTACCAACGCCACTCTTCGACCAACTCTTCTTCCAAGAAGTCGCTGACTATGGCATTGATGAGTCCGAAATCGAAAGAAGCGAGCGTAATTCGCTAGGTTCTTCTGATGTCGGCAATGTCTCTCAAGTCGTGCCTACCATTCAACCTACGGTTTCCATTAGTGACAGCCCAATTCCAGGTCATTCCGGGGAGTTTAAAGCCGCAGCAGGTAGCCCTAAGGGTTATGCTTCCATATCGGTGGCAGCTAACTTGCTGGCTAATACGGCCTTGGCGCTACTATTGGACCCAGAAAAACTAGCGGCCATTAAGGCCCAGCATCAATCATTGACACAAACAAATAATAATTAATAAAGGAGTCATGCAATATGAAAAAGTTTGTTAAAAAATTAGGGGCTCTAGCCCTCGCAGCAGGTTTAGTGTTTGGGGCTAGCTTCCCAACTGCACAAGCCGCCAAAGAATTTGAAGGCCAAAAAGTAAAAGTTGGGGTTGTCGGTGAAGCTGACAAGGAACTCTGGCAAGCTGTAGCAGAAAAAGCGAAAAAAGATGAAGGTATCGAAATCGAAATTACCAACTTCTCAGATTACAACTTACCAAACGCGGCAGTAGAAGACGGTTCATTAGATCTCAACGCTTTCCAACACATTATCTTCTTGGAAGAATGGAACAAGGCTAACAAGGGGAAAGTTGTAAATATCGGCTTCACTTATGTAGAACCTCAAGGTATTTACTCTGAAAAAGTTAAATCTTTGGATGAGTTAAAAGCTAAAGATGGGGCAAAAATCGCTATTCCTAACGATGTGACCAACCAAGGTCGGGCCCTCTTGACCTTAGAATTAGCAGGTTTGATTGAAGTAGACGATGCTAAAGGTATTTTAGCTAGCGTTAGCGACGTAACTAAGAACGACAAGAACATCAAGTTTGAAGAAGTGGACGCTTCTCAAACAGCACGCAGCTTGAAAGACGTGGATGCAGCAGTTATCAATGGGAACTACGCAGCAGATGCTAATTTAACCGTCAAAGACGCTCTCTTCGTTGATGCGACTGACAAAGCAAAACTGAAAGATGAGTACAAGAACATCATCGCCGTTAAAGAGTCTGAAAAAGACAACAAACTCTACAAGAAAGTCGTAGAAATCTTCCAATCAGACGAAATCGCTAAAAAGATTGAAGAGTTAAGCAAAAACTCTAAGATCCCAATGTGGTAATCTAAATGATTAAAAAAATCCCGCATCTTATGATGCGGGATTTTACTTTAGTCGAGGTCATCAGCAAATTGTTGACTAGAAAAATGAACCTCTTGGCTGAAGAGGGTGCGGATTTGACCGTGAGGGTCTTGAACCAAGAGGTGGCCCTGGTCGGTGATTCCTTGAATGATACCTGTATATTCTTGTCCTGCTTGCTGGTAGCTGACTTGGCGCCCGACGCCCAGTAGGTGTTCTTCATAGTGGGGTAGGTAGGTTTTGTCAGAGAGGGTACGGATATAATAAGCCAATTGCTTAAGGAAGTCATGGATGACTTGGTTGGGATTGAAGTCGGCTGGCATTTTCTGACCAAAGAGGGTCCCTGCAACAGACTGAGTTGAGGCTTCCGCTTGACTGAAGTCGCCGCTTAAGTTGAGGCCGATACCAATAATAATCGAGGATAGGCTACGACTTTCAATATCGGTCGTCGCTTCTGTCAGGATTCCGCCAATTTTACGACCACGACAGAAGAGGTCATTAACCCATTTGATATGCAGCCTTTGTCCACTGGCTGCTTCCAGAGCGGCAACCATGGCACTGGCAGCTAGCAGGGTGTATTGGGGCACTTCTTCTAAATCTGTCACTTGGGGTTGGAAGACGACAGATAGATAGAGACCTGAGGCAATATCGGAATGGAAATGGCGACCTGAGCGGCCTCGTCCTTGGGTTTGTTTACGAGCAATGAAGAGGCCGGCTTGGCCAGGTGATTGAATGGCGAATTGTTTGGCTAGGTCATTGGTTGAGGTGACACTGTCATAGAGGGCCACATGCAGCGATTCAAAAGGGGCATCCAAGTCACGCTTGATTTGTTGGGCATCTAGGGTATGGCTGACCCTCTCTAGCAGATAGCCCTTCTTGCTTAGACTGGCAATTTGGTAGCCTTGCTGACGCAAGCCTTCGACAGCCTTCCAGACAGCTGTCCGAGACAAGCCTAATTGATCCGCCAAGGCTTGGCCAGAAATGGGCTGACCATCTTGTTCTAGTAAAACTGCCAAAATTTCATCTTGTGTCGACATCATGTGACCTCCTCGTCTTCGATAATCTAAGTCTAGCAAATGTCTGGTCCGGGGTCAATTCCTGCCTAGCTAGTTGAAAATAGAGCTAGCTAGACCTATAATGAACTTGAGAGGGGAAGGCAAGCAAGTCATGCTTCCCATTTTGAAGGATAAAATAAGGAGAGTCTTTCCCATGAATCTTATGAAGAAGCTAGTGCCCCTGCTAGGGGGCCATCATCAACTGGGGTTGCCAGGAGTTCGACACTATTTGGCTTGGCGCTATCCTCAGGTTAATCCGGATTTACGTTTTCGAGGTTGGATGACGGATATCTTAGTTGACTTCAAAAAGCCAGAAGGCCTAAAGGCCTATAATGAGACAGGCCTTACGACCTACCGAGTGCCCTTTCCTCAGGATCCAGACCTAATTATCGAAGAAGTGAAGATTCCCAGTAGTCAGAACCCTAATTTAAGTGCCCTTATCTATCGTTCTAAGCAGCCACGACCCCAAGCGACAGGCTTGCTATGGCTTCATGGGGGTGGCTATGCCCTGGGGCATCCACGCTTGGAATTACCCTTCATCCGGCAATTTGTGCTAGAGACCAATACGGTGGTCCTAGCTCCTGATTATCGGCTGTCCGCTCAGGAGCCCTATCCGGCAGCCTTAGAAGATGCCTACGCTAGCCTAGTTTGGCTCAAGGAAGAAGCGGCCGACTTAGGCGTCAATCCTGACCAACTCTTTGTGGGAGGACCTAGTGCTGGTGGTGGTCTTACCATTGCCACGGTTCTCTATGCTAGAGATAGGGATCAAGTTCAAGTGGCCTTCCACATGCCCATTTATCCAATGATTGATGACCGTCTATCGACAGAGTCCATGAAGGGTAATCGGGAAATGATTTGGAACGAAATCAAAAATCGAGCGGGCTGGCAGCTCTATCTAGGAGACCTCTATGAATCTAAGGAGGTGCCCATCTACGCGGCACCCTATCGGGCATTAGACTTAAGGGGTATGCCACCTGCCTATACACATGTGGGAGATTTAGATCCCTTCTTGGATGAAACGCTAGACTATATGAAGCGACTGCAAGCTGCGGGTGTAGCGGCCAAGTACCGCGTCTATCCGGGTGCCTATCATGGCTATGAGGCTTTCGATTGCGCCTTGACGCGTCAGACTATGGCAGATTGGTTAGCAGCTTACAAGGAAGCTGTCACTCAGTATTTTGCCCCACAAAAAGAGTCATAAGCACAAAAATCCCCGTCTGTCATCAGATAGACGGGGATTTTTATCGTTTAGCTGCGCCATACGCTTTCTAAGATCATGGTTTGTTCGCGGTCTGGACCTACAGACAAGGTGGCGATTTTAGCCCCCACTAATTCGCTAATACGACGGACATAGTTTTGGGCATTCAAAGGTAGGTCTTCCAAACGACGACAAGAAGTAATGTCTTCAGTCCAACCTGGTAATTCTTCATAGACAGGTGTGCAAGATTTGAGCAACTTGAGGCTAGCTGGATAGTACTCAATCACTTGACCATCTGGTGTCTTATAAGCAGTACAAATCTTAATGGTCTCTAAGCCAGTCAGAACGTCGATGGAGTTAAGGGAGAGATTGGTAATGCCTGATACTCGGCGAGAATGACGCATGACAACAGAGTCAAACCAACCCACCCGGCGAGGGCGACCAGTAGTTGTCCCGTATTCACGGCCAACTTCGCGAATTTGGTGACCAATTTCATCGAAGAGTTCAGTAGGGAATGGGCCATCGCCGACACGAGAGGTATAGGCCTTGCAGACGCCGACAACACGATTGATGCGAGTTGGGCCAACCCCACTTCCGATGGTGACCCCACCAGAGACTGGGTTGGAGGAAGTAACGAAAGGATAGGTCCCTTGGTCGATGTCCAACATGACCCCTTGAGCTCCTTCGAAGAGGACGCGTTTGCCTTGATCCAAGGCATCGTTCAAGATAACGGAGGTATCAGTCACGTATTGTTTAATTTCTTGACCGTATCGATAGTACTCTTCAAAAATATCTTCAAAACGTAGGGGATCTGCGCCATAGACGCGTTCAATAAAGAGGTTCTTCTCTGCCAAGTTAGTCCGTAGGCGTTCTTCAAAGATTTCACGGTCTAATAAGTCGGCAATCCGAATCCCAACCCGAGCAGATTTATCCATATAGGCTGGGCCAATCCCTTTGTTAGTAGTCCCAATCTTGTTATCGCCTTTAGAGGCTTCTTGGAGCTTGTCCAAGACAATATGGTAAGGCAAGATAACATGGGCACGTGAGGAGATACGAAGATTATCGGTTGAGACACCTTCGCCATGTAGGTAGGCAAGTTCTTCCACGATAGACTTAGGGTTAACGACGACGCCATTGCCAATGACGCTGATTTTGTCAGGGGAGAAAATCCCGGAGGGAATGAGGTGTAACTTGAAGGTTTTGCCGCCAAACTGAATGGTGTGACCGGCATTGTCGCCACCTTGGTAGCGTGCGATGACTTCGGCATTCTCGCTTAGGAAGTCGGTAATTTTCCCTTTACCTTCATCGCCCCATTGAGTGCCTACAACAACAACTGATGACATAAACATACCCCTTTACTGATTGAGATTGGTTTGGAAATATGGTTCGACATGGACATCGACATCATACACATTATAATTATACGCTAAAATCTGTTCGATTTCCTCTGTTATGTGATGAGATTGAATAACTGAAAGATGACCATCAATTAAAACGGTGATATCCACGTGGACATACTGGCCACAGAGACGAGCGCGAATCTGCGGCACAGCGCGGATTTGAGGGTGTTTGAGGACGATTGCGCGATAGGCTTCTAGTTCCTCTTGGTCAAAACCATCTGATAATTCAAAGGTCGAATCTTTGAAAATAGTATAGGCGGTGTGGAGGATAATGCCACCAATTACAAGAGCCGTCAGGATATCCAGCCAGGCTAGTCCTAGGCTAGAAGCGGCAATGGCCACCATGGTGGCAAGTGTCGTTAAGAAGTCACTGAAGAGGTCCTTGGCACTGGCCTTAAGCCCCATGCTCTGAGTTTGCTGGGCTAAATGATGGATGTAGCGCTGGGTGACGAGTAAAATGACACTGGCAGCCAGCCCCACCCAGAGTGCTTGGAGATCAGGGCTGGGATAATCCTGAGCGATAAAGCGTTCTGCTGAAGTTTTGATAACTTCAAGTCCGACAGTGAACATAATCAGAGAAGTGGCGAAACTGGCCAAGGGTTCAAATTTGGAGTGACCAAAATAATGATCCTCATCTGCTGGTTTGCGGGCAATTCGAAGGCCAATAAAAATCAAAATCGATGAGATGATATCCGTTAAGTTGTTAAGACCATCGGCTCTGAGAGAAGCTGAGTGGAAGAAATAAGCGGCGCCCAATTTGAGGCTAGAAATAATCAGGTAGACGATAATGCCGACTAAGGCCCCACGGGCGGCAATTTTAAGTTGCTGGTTTTGTCTGTCGCTAGTTTGCATAGAATTTTCCTCCGCGAGATAATGCCAAAAAATCAGGAGCCTTAGCTCCTGAAATGATGCTTATTTGGATATGGCCCAATAGTTGACCCCTTCTTCCATCATGGTTTGGGCTGGAATAGCTTTAATGCTGAACATTTTGCTTGGGTCATCATTAGGGTCATTGACATAGACTTGGCCATCTTGGTAGCCACGAATGACAAGGATGTGGCCAGTTTCGGTGAAGAGGCCTGGTTTAACCGTCGCGACAATGGCTTGCCCTTGGTTGACAGCCTGCATGGCTTCTTCAAAGTTATTGCCGAAATTGGTGAACTGATAATTGAAGGATTGAGCGAAGTCATAGAAAATATTCCAAGAAGTTCCTTGGTTGTGGACATAGTAATGGTCCTTGCTCCAATCCAGAATGGTCTGCGGTGTTACCGTAGCTTGCGGATTATAGTAGGCATGAATCATAGCCAAGGAGAGGATAGCACAGCCATTTTCGCCCAATTGGCGAGTGGTGTCCGTTCCGTATTGGAGGGTCCGCCATTTAGGATCTTTCTGCAGATAGAGCGGAATGTCCAGTTGTTTGACGTTCTGCAACTGGCTAACTTCGGCTGGTTTTTGCGGCAGGAAGAGATAGCCTAGCTCGCTGATATTTTGGCGGTGCTTGTTGATGGCAGCCACGATGTCAGACTGGGCATTAAGTAAGTCGTTCTGATAGTCTTGGTTTTGGATATCTTGCAAGACTTCAGAGAGCTCGTCCTTGGATAGGCTGTGAACTAGGGAATCATCCGATAGTTGCAGCGGAACCGTGTTGAAAGGCGCCGATTCTGACTCACTAGATGACTCAGGTGTGCTAGAGGTCACTTGGCTACTTTGGACCTGAGCAATATGTTCTTGGCCAGCCACTTGGTTATTTAATTTTGATGCCTGATGCGTATTTTCCTTGAGGAAAACGACAATCGCCGTCCCGCAAATCAAGAGCAAGAAGAAGGTAACAACGGCAATCGTATTTTTACGACGTTTGCGCATAGGGCCAGCTCCTTTGGTTAAGTAATCAATCATAAGGGAAGTATAACAGAGAAATATATGATAAATATGAATTTTCTGGCAAGAAATCAAAGAATTTCTCCGATACAATCCTTATTTATTGTATCAAAACCTGGAACATAAAGCACCTATTCTGGTTGCCTGTTACAGAGACTTAATAAAGAGAGGCTGGGTGTTACACCAGCCTCTAACTTGTTGATTAATAGTTTTTGAAGTATTGTTCTAGTTCCCATTGGGTGACTTGCTTTTGATAAGCGAAGTATTCGGCTGTCTTCTCAGCGATGAAGTTTTGCGCGATGTGGTCACCCAAGGCTTCCAAAATGACAGGTTCCTTCTTGAGCTCTTTGAGGGCTGCACGCAAGGAGCCTGGTAGATCCTCTACCCCTTCCGTTAGGCGCTCTTCACGGGTCATGGTGTAGATATTACGGTCAACAGCAGAAGGTGGCATAATCTTATCTTCGATCCCCTTGAGGCCGGCTGCCAAGAGGACAGACAGAGCCAAGTAAGGGTTAGCCGCTGGGTCTACACTACGTGCTTCAATCCGAGTAGAGTTACCTCGAGCTGCCGGAATCCGGATAAGTGGTGAACGGTTTTGACCTGACCAAGCCACGTAGACAGGGGCCTCGTAACCAGGCACCAGCCGCTTGTAGGAGTTAACCAGTGGGTTACAGATAGCGGTATAGGCGCGGGCATACTTGAGCAAGCCACCGATGAAGTAGAGGGCGGTTTGGGAGAGTTGGTCTTCTGTGTCAGGATCGTAGAAGGCATTACCTGATTCATTAAAGAGGGACATGTTACAGTGCATCCCGCTCCCGGCAATGCCGAAGATAGGCTTAGGCATGAAGGTCGCGTGCAGGTTGTGGCGACGGGCCACGGATTTGACGATGAGTTTGAAGGTTTGGATATTGTCGGCAGAACGGAGGGCGTCTGCATACTTCCAGTCGATTTCGTGTTGGCCAGGCCCTACTTCGTGGTGGCTGGCTTCAATTTCAAAGCCTAGAGCTTCTAGTTCCAAGACGATGTCACGACGGCAGTTCTCGGCCAAGTCGTTAGGCGCCAAGTCAAAGTAGCCGCCGTTGTCGTTGAGTTGCATGGTAGGTTGGCCTTTTTCATCTAGTTTGAAGAGGAAGAATTCTGGCTCTGGCCCAATGTTGAAGGAAGTGAAGCCAAGGTTTTCCATGCGCTTGAGAATACGCTTGAGGTTGCTACGAGGGTCACCTTGGAAAGGCAGACCATCCACGCTGTTGACGTCACAGATTAAGCGGGCAATCTTGGTGTCGCCAGCGCCATCTTCCCAGTTGAAGACTAGCCAAGTGTTGTAGTCAGGTACCAAGTACATATCGCTCTCTTCAATCCGGACGAAGCCTTCAATCGAAGAACCGTCGAACATCATTTTGTTGTCTAAGGCCTTTTCTAATTGGGAGACAGGCACTTCGACGTTTTTGATGGTTCCGGTAATATCAGTGAACATGAGGCGGACATAACGAACATTGCGTTCCTTGGCGTCTAGTAAGATACTTTCTTTGGTCCATTGAGTGGTTGGCATGGAAATCCTCCTTTGATAGTAGGCTAGTCAGTCTAGCCAGACTTAGCGAAATCGACCTTGGATGTCTAACTCATCCCATAAAATCCGACGGACATCTTGGTCAGTCAGGGGTTGACTGGTAGTAGGATGCCCCATATGAGGGCGCTCAGCTTCTGTTTCGAAGCGGCGTTTAATGCCCTTCAGGGTCATGCCTTCCTCGAGCAGGTCACTAATTTCCAAGAGCCGATCTACATCGTTGAGGGAGTAGAGGCGGCGATTGGTTGAGCTTCTGCCCGGCACTACCAGACCGAAATCTTCGTAATGCCGAATTTGCCGGGCGGTCAAGCCTGTTAGGGTCATGACGGTTCCGATGGGAAATACGGCGAGAGATTTGCGGAATTCTTTGGCTGCCATAGTTGTCACCTTCTTTTATCATTTATGATTATAGGGAAAGTCAAATGAGGGGTCAACTGCTTCCTGACCTCTTATGTTAGATAATATGACAAACGTTCGGGTTCTGCAAGCCAGAGCCCTAGATCAGTCGCTAAGCCAAATAAAAAAGCTTGCCAAGTTACTTAGCAAGCCGGGATTAAGTTTGGGTAATCAGTGTGCAGAAATAGCCTAGAGCCAAGAAATCGGCGCTGCCGCCGGGGCTAAGATGACGTTCGATGAGGACTTGGTCATAGGCTATAAGTCGCTCTTCGAGCTGGGCCAAGGATAAGTCAGGAAGTTGGCTTAAAAGTAGACTCATTTCGCCTTGAATCTGGGCTAAGGCGGTCAGTCCACCCCGGTGGAGTAGGTTGCCATCTTGGACGGTAGCCATTAAATAGACTAAAGCCTGCAACCAAAGCTGGCGTTGATCCAGGTCTTGGCGATGATAGACAAAGGGTAGCAAGCCTTGGCGCAAGACCGGATAGCCTGCTGCTGCTTCGCCCCGGACCCCGGTAATACCATGCTCCAAGTAAAGGCGTTCGCCATAAGAGAGGGAGGTTTTTTGGGCCAAATGGGCAAAATCCTGAGTTACGAGCTGCTGGGTCATGGCCTTAATCAAAGGCCAACTAGCCTCCAGGTCGCCCTGGCAGGCTCCCAAGGCACCTAATAAGAGGGCGAAGGAAAAATTAGCCCCCTTGTGGGTGTTGACTCCAGCTGTTGCAGTTAACATAGCGGCTTCGGCTTCTTGCCCTAGCTGACGTAGGGCTTGGAAGAGCTGATCAGGCGACCCCGCATGTGCTTGGCCTAATTGGACATAGCCCTTAAAATAAGGTCGTAAAGCCTCGATACTAGCGGCGAAGGTTTGGGGTGTCATATCCTGGTGGGCGCCATTGGACCAGGGATCCACCAGGCCAGGTTTAGGTGCCAGTTGAACTTCAAAAGCCAGGGCCTGGCAGGCTAGGTCTGCCAGATAATCAGAAGAGAGCGTCTTATTAGTCAATGTGGAGTTTCTCCATTTGCTTGAGGATGAAACGCAGGGACCGATCCAGATGCTCGTGGGTAATGAGGGTAATCTGATCAATATCGTGGTTGCACATCCCGCGGTAAATCAGCCAGTGTTCTTCTAAGGCTGCGCTCCGGCGTTGGGAGGAGCGAATGGACAAGTCGCGGAAATAAATGACATAGGTCCGCAGCTCAGAGACGATATCTCGCAAACGGGTCATCTGGCTCTTGGCATAGATGAAGTCATTGAATTTGGTGAAGTTAGCCAAGACCTCATCCACGCGGTTGGCCTGGTTGAGTTGCTCGCACTCTTCTAGGATAGCTTGAAGTTCCTGGAAGTCTTCAGGTGTCATCAAGGTCATAGCTTTAATAGTGGCTAAGGTGTCTAGGGACTTACGAATGTCGTAGATTTCTAGGGCGTCCTTGATGCTAATGCCTTTGACAATAATGCCAATTTTAGGAATATGCTCCACTAAGAGTTCCTTGGTTAATTCTGTTAGGGCATAGCGGATGGGCGTCCGACTAATGTTGAGGGCTGTAGAGAATTCCTTCTCATTGATCCGGGTGCCAGCTGGGATTTGGCCCAAGATAATCGTCTTACGAAAGGCTTCGTAGAGCGAAATCTTGAGGGGTTTATTCTGAGTAATATCTAAGTTGCGTTTGACCGCCTCGATAATCGCAGACATAGGGATTCTCCTTTTCTTTTTGATGTCATCATGTCCATTATACCTAAAAATAGGGACTTTAGCCAAGCCAAGACCTTGTTAGGGCCCTTAGGATTTAGCGTGGCGGACAAAATATTGGATAGCTTGACTGACGAATGCTGCTAAATCGGGAGCAAAGCGATTGAGATTGTGACGAAAATCAGGATTGTCTTGATAGTTTTGCCCAATGTAGCCGAAGACGGTCAGGGAGCAGTCAAAGGCATAGGTATTGAGGAGACGGTAGAGTTCTTGACATAAGCTTTGTACAGGCTCCGACTCGATTGAAAGTCCGGCCTCAAAATGCTGAGCCCATTGGCGAAAGACCGCATTGAATTTCTCGGCGACCTCTATTTTCTGCCCCTCTTGGCGCTTTTCAGCCTCAATCATGACGTCTAGGCCGTAATTTTGTCGCGCTTGGCTAACATAGGGCAGCATATCTGGATAGCTAAAACCGCGAAATTGCGCTTGTGGTGATAGGGACTGGCCTGCTTTTTTAGCTTGGATGCTAGCCGTTAAGGTTTCTATTAAGGTGTCTAAACGTTGGCGCTCTGATTGTAGTTGAGTCAGCTGTTGCTCCAGAAGTTGGAGGAAATTAGTGCTATTGGCATCTAGTAACTTACCAATGTCCTCTAGTGAGAGACCTAAGTATTTATAGTAGAGGATGAGCTGGAGACGCTCCAAATCTTCTTCTTGGTAATAGCGGTAGCCATTGGCCTCTTTCTTAGCTGGTAAGAGGCCAATGGCATCATAGTGGTGGAGTGTTCGAGGGGAAACTCCAGCTAACTGGGCAGCTTCTTTGACCCGATAAATCATGCCTGCTCCTCCTTTTTAGTAAAATCTAGTATTTAGTATAACATAGGGCTTGACCCTAACGTAAGGTTAAGGTGTAGACTAATAGAGAAAAAGGAGGAATTAGGATGAACTTAAAGATCATTCGTACAGATCAAGTCTATCGACAAGTCTTGACCTTATCCCCAGAGCAGGGCGAAGCCTTATTCAGGAAGGAAGTTTTAGCGCCTTTTCGGGGGAAATTTGCCCGCCAGGGTTTAAGTATAGAAGCTGGACAGGGGGCGGATGCCCTGCAGATTTTGAGCTTGGCCAATCTAACGCCCTTTAACCTAAGGTCTGAGCATAGTGCGGATATTGATGCACTAGACGATTCAGTTTATCAGGAGCTAGAAAAAGCTTTCCATCTGGCCATTGACAGTTTCGAACAGGCAGGAATCCACCCACCATGCAAAGAATATGTCTTAGCGATCTTGCTAGGCAAGGCGGAGAGTCCTGTTATGCGACTCAATGATAATTATCTGGGTGAAGGCGGGATTCCGGGCTACATCTTCTTGTCCTTGGTACCAAGTCAGGAGACCTTGCGACGTTTGCCAGCGGCCTTGGCCCATGAATGTAACCATAATGTGCGCTACCAATTTGTGGATTGGCAACAAGGAGCCCTGAAGGAGCTTATGGTGGCAGAAGGCTTGGCTGAGAACTTCGTGCTAAAACTCTTTGGGCCCGACTATCTAGGCCCATGGGTGACCAAGACCGATTTGGCGACCTTAGACAGTCTCATCAAGCCCAAAATCAAGACTAATCTTGATATCTCTAACCTCTATGGGGCCGCTCCTTATCTCTACGGGGATGAATTGACCCAAGTGCAAGGGGGGCGCCCTGTCGGTCTGCCCTATGCAGCAGGCTATAGCTGTGGCTATCACTTGGTACGCTACTATCTTAAGAAGACGGGCGTGAGCATTGAAGAAGCTAGCTTGAAGACAGCTGATGAGATCTTGGCTCAGGTACCAGAATTCTGGGAGCAGCCAACTTCCCAACTCTAACCAAGCAATCTTGCTTTGCTACCCTATCTATCAATCTATCTATTGATAGATAGGGTCTGAGTTAGGAAATTTACGTGCATAAGTGGACACAATTTACATAGGGACACAAAAAAGAGAGCTAGGACTTAGTCCTAGCTCTTTTGTCTTAGGTATTATTGTGCTAAGTAGAGTGGCATGTGGCCCATCAAGACGATAGTGACCACGAAGATAACGAAGACCACTGCGGCGTACTTAGCAGATTCACGTTGCCATTCGCCCATGTCCAAGCCAGTTAAGCGGAGCAAGAGGTAGATGAAGGCAACCAGTGGGCTCAAGAGGTGGAAGGCTTGCCCCATGAGAGAAGCCAAGGCCATTTGCATATCGGTGAAGCCGTATTGACGACCGATTTCTGCGAATGGAATCAGCACCCCGTAGTAGAAACCATCGTTGGTTAAGAAGAAGGTCCCTGGTACGGAGATGAGGGCAATAATCAAGCTCCAGAAGCCTGCTAATTGTTGTGGAATGATGTGGACGATGCTGTCGGTCAAGGCCTTAGCCATACCTGTCCCTTGGAAGAGACCCATGAAGACCCCTGCCCCGAATACGAGGAGGACCACTTGTACCGCATCCCCAGCGTTCTCACCAATACGTTTGGATTGAGTCTTGAGGTCTGGGTAGTTAATCATCATGGCTAAGCCGGTCCCGATTAAGAAGAGAACGACAGGCTTAACTTCGATAGCGTCGATGAAGGAACCTGCTACTAACCAGCCAATTAGGACTAAGGTCATAATCGCGTTGATCCAGAAGTTTTGAGGACGGCGGATAGCCAAGACTTCAGGGTCAGAAATAGTAGTCAATTCATCTAGCTCAGCGTCGGTTAATTCCTTGATACCCAAGCGGGCACGTTCTTTTTTACCCATACCACGGGCAACGAAGAAAATCACGTAGAGGATAGAGATAACCATCCCTGGTGCTAAGTAACCCAAGATGTCGGCTTCAACGCCCAAGACGGACATGGCACGAGCGGTTGGGCCACCCCATGGCAAGAGGTTCATGATGGTGTTTTGCAAGATAACTAAGACACCCAAGTTCATGAGTTTCATGTCGAGTTTCTTGTAGATTGGCACGAAGGCCGAGCAGCAAATTAAGGTAGTGGTAGTTCCGTCACCGTTCATGGAAACAGCGGCCGCAACAATAGCAGTAGCCACGAGGACTTTCATTGGATCGCCTTTAGCGTAGCGAATCATTTTGTTAGTGATTGGGTCGAAGAGACCGGAATCTAACATGAGGGAGAAGTAGAGGATGGCGAAGAGGAGCATAACCCCGGTTTCAGCCGTCCCTTTCATTGCAGTGAGTTTATCCTTGGAGTTGTTGCCAAAGAGACCTTGGCGAACCAGTGTCCCGATGTTGACATCTTGGACCACGCCGGTTAAGACTGCTACCAGCGCAAAAGCAAGTGGAATGAGTACTAGGGCAGTGAATGGTGACATTTTTTTCTTCATGATGACATACATGAAGACAACCATCATTGCATAAGCAAAGACTGTGAGTAACATCATATCTTCCTTTCTGAAATTAAAATAATAATAGCATGGGCAGGAGCCAAAAGTCGCTAAAACCTTCTGACCTAGACCCGACACGTCCATTCCATGAAATGAACGCGTTTACTTTATGCCTGTATCATAGCGAATGTTTAGACAAAAAGAAAGGGCTTTAGCTAAAAAGAACACTTAAAAAACAAGGGCTTAGGAAATTTGTATAGCCAAAAAAGACGCCTTACTTAATAGGAAGACTAAATCAAAATCTTGGCCTAATAGAACACAAAAAGAACAGTATTTGACTAGTGTAAGCGCTAGTTTAGGGTATAATACAAGTAGTAGATTAATCTGGAAGGGAGTGAAGAAATGGAACTACTCAGACGATTATTTGGCGGCCGACGCCGCGCTGAGGAAGCAGAGAGCCAAGCGCAAGCGCAAGCTCAGCAAGCTGCTTTTGAGGCAGAATGGGAGCCCGTGGCAGCCTATGTGGATGCCGACTCAGAAGAAGCGCTAGAAGTCAGCGTGATTGCTTCTGCTCTAGCAGCGGCCAATTATCCCGACAGTCAATTTGTGGTCAAGCGCGTCTTGAAACGCAACCCCGAAGCGACGACTGTATCGGTGATTGCGTCAGCCATTGCGGCTGGGGACACCCCTGACAGCCAATGGGCGGTCAAGCACATTTATCAAAAACGCACATAAGGTTTATGGATTTATTTAGGAGGAATTATACAATATGTTACGCAAATTCAAAATCAAAGTTGACGGCAAAGAGTACTTGGTAGAAATGGAAGAAATTGGGGCCGTAGCGCCAGCCGCCCCAGTTGCGCCAGCGCCCGTGGCTCCTGCTCCAGCCCCAGCTGCACCAGCTAGCGAACCTGCAGCAGAAGCAAGCCCAGCGCCAGCTGCTCCAGTTTCTGTAGCACCAGCCGGAGCAGATGCCATGCCATCCCCAATGCCAGGGACTATTCTCCGCATCTTAGTTAACGTTGGGGACACAGTGACTGAGAACCAACCATTAATGATCTTAGAAGCCATGAAGATGGAAAACGAAATCGTAGCATCTAAAGCAGGGGTGGTATCAGGGATTCATGTGGCTAACGGCCAAGTAGTCAACCCAGGTGATGCCCTCATTACCATCAACTAATTTAGTCAGTAAAGGAGACAAACAGTGGAAACATTAATTCAAGGTATTACGACCATTAACATTGGTCAAGTTTTCATGATGGTCATTGGTGGCCTACTCATGTATCTGGGGATTAAGAAAGAATACGAACCAACCTTGCTGGTACCAATGGGCTTAGGGACGATTCTGGTTAACTTCCCGGGTTCAGGGGTCCTAGACCAAACCGTCGGTAACGTAACCCAACACGGGGTTTTAGACATCCTCTTCCGCGCCGGGATTGAGACAGAACTTTTCCCTCTACTTATCTTCATTGGGATTGGGGCTATGATTGACTTCGGGCCATTACTTCAAAATCCTTTCATGTTGCTCTTCGGTGCGGCAGCTCAATTCGGGATCTTCTTCGTTGTCGTAGTCGCAGTGTTAGCGGGCTTTGACATTCGTGAAGCAGCTTCTATCGGGATTATCGGTGCGGCTGACGGTCCTACTTCTATCTTCGTAGCCAACCAATTGGCACCTCATCTCTTAGGGGCCATCACGGTTGCAGCCTACTCCTACATGGCTTTAGTGCCAATCATTCAACCAGTTGCTATTAAGTTAGTAACAACCAAGGAAGAACGCAAGATCCGCATGACTTACCATGCTGAAGGCGTATCTAAGATGACTAAAATCCTCTTTCCAATCGTGATTACCATCGTGGCTGGTTTTATCGCGCCAATCGCCTTACCATTGGTAGGTTTCCTCATGTTCGGGAACTTATTACGTGAGTGTGGTGTCTTAGATAGCTTATCCGCAACAGCTCAAAACGAATTGGTTAACATTGTGTCAATCCTCTTAGGGATTACCATTTCAGTTAAGATGCAAGCTGGCCTCTTCTTGAATGTCCAAACCTTAATGATTATCTTGTTTGGTTTGGTAGCCTTCATCATGGACTCTATTGGGGGCGTTATCTTCGCCAAAATCTTGAACCTCTTCCGCAAGGACAAGATCAACCCAATGATTGGGGCGGCTGGGATTTCTGCCTTCCCAATGTCAAGCCGTGTGATTCAAAAGATGGCAACCGAAGAAGACCCTCAAAACTTCATCTTGATGTATGCTGTAGGGGCTAACGTTTCTGGACAAATTGCCTCCGTTATTGCCGGCGGGCTCTTGTTGTCTTACTTCATCCACTAAGATTGCGAGGTAACACTTATGAATTTAGATAACTTACGACAAGCTTTTGAACTCATGCTGATTGGGATGGGTGGGGTCTTCTTAGTTCTCGGTATCTTATACGGGGCTTCTGAACTCCTCATCAAGTACTTCCCAGTCGAAAAGGACTAAGACAAAATGGACGGCTACGTGACCAGACGCCTCTGGTTGGATCGTGACTCACAAGCCTTGAAAGATTGGCAGACCTTAATGCAGGCAGCTAATCTGAGTGACCAGGAAACGGTCGATTATACGATCGGCATTTATGATGGGACGCGCTTGGCAGCGACCGGGTCCTTGGACGGCAAGATTCTCAAGTGCTTGGTGGTTTGCGCCGCCTATCAGTCAGAGAACTTGTTGACGCAAGTGGTTATGGCCCTCTTGGAACGTTTGGATCAGGAAGGCTTGACCAATCGCTTCGTCTATACTAAACCAAAGAATCTTCCTTACTTTAAGGCCTTGGGCTTTCGGCTTCTGGCGCAAACCGAAGCCTTGCTCTTTATGGAGCAGGGCTTTCCGTCCTTTCAGGACTATCTGAGCTATTTGACTCAGCATAAGGTGGACAGTTCCCAAAATGGGGCCATCGTCATGAACGCCAATCCCTTTACCCTAGGCCATCGCTATCTGGTAGAACAGGCTTTGTCCGCCTGTGACCACCTCTATATCTTCGTGGTATCCGAAGATCGATCCTATTTTAGCGCGCAAGATCGCTTCAAAATGGTCCAAGCCGGGGTGGCAGATTTGGCCAATGTTACGGTCCTGCCTAGCCGTGATTATATGGTCTCGCAGGCTACCTTCCCCTCCTACTTTCTTAAGGAAAGGGCGGATTTGGCAGTGGCTCAGGTCCAGGCAGAGCTTGATGCGCAAGTCTTCAAGCAGTTCATTGCGCCTAGTCTAGATATTGCCATTCGCTTTGTAGGGGAAGAACCCCTATCGCCGGTCACCCAAGTCTACAATCAGGCCTTGGCCCAAGCCTTCGGCCAGGACTTAGACCTAAAGATTATCCCCCGTCTAGAAAAGGACGGCCAGGTTATTAGTGCGACCCGCGTACGGGCAGCGATTCAAGCAGGGAAGCTAGCTGACTGGGTCAACCTAGTCCCACAGTCAACCTATCATTACATACAGTCACAAGACTTACTGGGCCAAGACGCCCAGAGAGAAAAGGTGGAATAAAGATGGAAATTAAAAAAAGTGCAGTTGTTGGCACCTTGGAATCAAGCGATATTATGATTACCTTGAATCCGAGTGATGCTGGACGCATTGACATTCAATTAGAAAGTTCAGTCGAAAAGCAATTTGGGGCGCAAATTCGTCGTGTCATTGAAGACACCTTGACCCGCCTAGGCATTCAGTCAGCCCAAGTAGTGGCAGTTGATAAGGGTGCCTTAGATTGCACCATCCAAGCCCGGACCATTACGGTGGCCCATCGTGCAGCTGACTTATCAGAATATAACTGGAAGGAGATTGACTCATGGAACGCTTAAGAAGAACAATGATGTTTGTCCCTGGTGCTAATGCTGCCATGCTACGCGATGCGCCACTATACGGGGCTGACTCTATTATGTTTGACCTAGAAGATGCAGTCTCCCTCAAGGAAAAAGACTCTGCCCGCACCTTGGTGCACTTCGCCCTCAAAACCTTTGACTACAGCAATGTCGAAACCGTCGTACGGATTAACGGTCTGGACACTACCGGTGCCCTAGATATCGAAGCGGTAGTCTTGGCTGGGGTTGACGTGGTACGTCTGCCTAAGACCGAAAACGCCCAAGATATCGTGGATGTCGATGCTATTATTACCCGTGTTGAGCAGGAAAATAATATTCCAGTCGGTCGTACTAAGATGATGGCCGCCATCGAATCAGCTGAAGGGGTACTAAATGCTCGTGAGATTGCTAAGGCATCTGACCGTCTGATTGGGATTGCCTTAGGGGCGGAAGACTATGTGACCAACATGAAGACTCGCCGTTACCCTGATGGCCAAGAACTTTTCTTCGCTCGTAGCATGATTCTACATGCAGCGCGTGCAGCAGGGATTGCGGCCATCGACACAGTCTACTCTAACGTGGACAATATGGACGGCTTCCGTGAGGAAGTCACCCGCATCAAGCAATTAGGTTTCGATGGTAAATCGGTCATCAACCCACGCCAAATTCCAGTGGTTAATGAAGTATATGCCCCAACTGAGAAGGAAATCCAACAATCTAAGGAAATCATCTGGGCGATTCGTGAAGCCGAAGCTAAAGGCTCTGGTGTCATCTCAGTTAAAGGGAAAATGGTCGACAAGCCAATCGTGGAACGCGCTGAGCGGGTCATTGCCCTAGCCAAAGCAGCGGGACTCATTAGCGAGGAGGAAATTTAAGATGGTAGTCAACAAAGCAGGACGTGAAATTCCACAAGCAATCGCCGATCAATACGGCGTCTATGAAGGAGAGCTGGCACGGATTAAACCTTATGAAGCTTCAAGCCGTAAGGTAAAGCCCGTTGAACCACGCCAAGAAAAACTCTTGGGCAGCCTTCGCGAAGCCATTGAAAAGACCGGCCTCAAAGACGGCATGACCATTTCCTTCCACCACCATTTCCGTGAAGGGGACTATGTCATCAACATGGTCATGGAAGAAATTGCCAAAATGGGGATTAAGAATCTCTCCATCGCACCTTCTTCTATTGCTAACGTGCATGAGCCCCTCATTGAACACATCAAAAACGGGGTTATCACCAACATTACCTCTAGTGGTCTGCGTGACAAGTTAGGGGCTGCGATTTCTTCCGGTATTATGGAGAATCCAGTGGTGATTCGTTCCCACGGGGGACGTGCCCGTGCCATTACGGCAGGCGACATCCACATTGACGTAGCCTTCTTAGGCGCCCCAAGTTCTGACGAATATGGGAACGTCAACGGGACCAAAGGGAAAGCGACTTGTGGCTCCCTAGGTTATGCCATGATTGATGCTAAATATGCCGACCAAGTAGTGGTCATCACTGACTCCTTGGTGCCATATCCAAACACCCCAATTTCCATTCCGCAAACAGACGTGGACTATGTGGTCGTAGTAGACGCCATTGGGGACCCTCAAGGGATTGCCAAGGGGGCCACTCGCTTCACCAAGAACCCTAAAGAGCTCTTGATTGCAGAATATGCTTCTAAGGTGATTACCGGTTCTCCTTACTATAAGGAAGGCTTCTCCTTCCAAACTGGTACAGGTGGTGCCTCTCTGGCAGCAACCCGCTTTATCCGCGAACAAATGATTAAAGACGGCATTAAGGCTAGCTTCGTGCTAGGTGGGATTACCAATGCCATGGTTGAACTTTTAGAAGAAGGCCTCGTTGAGAAAGTCATCGACGTACAAGACTTTGACCACCCATCTGCAGTGTCCTTGGGTCGCAATGCGGACCACTACGAAATCGACGCTAGCATGTATGCTAACCCATTGTCCAAAGGGGCCATGGTTAACCGTTTGGATGTCGCCATCTTGTCTGCTTTGGAAGTCGATACTGACTTCAACGTCAATGTCATGACCGGTTCTGACGGGGTTATCCGTGGAGCTTCAGGTGGTCACAGTGACACCGCCTTTGCTTCTAAGATGTCCATGGTGATTTCACCATTAGTTCGCGGACGCATTCCAACATTCGTAGACACTGTTAACACGGTCGTAACGCCAGGGACTAGTGTAGACGTAGTCGTAACTGAGATTGGGATTGCCATTAACCCTAATCGCCCAGACTTAGTCGAGCACTTCAAGTCTCTCAAGGTGCCTCAATACACCATCCAAGAACTCAAAGAAAAAGCCTACAGCATCGTGGGCAACCCAGAACCGATTCAATACGGGGATAAGGTTGTAGCGGTCATCGAATATCGTGACGGTAGCGTCATCGACGTGGTGCGCAATGTCTAAGGGACTCTTTGATGGGCCTGAGGTCCATTTGGGCCAGGTTCTATCAGCCCGCGAGGCGCGGAGCCAGCGTCAGAGCCACTTACTCGAGACTTACACGCCGGCCGTCTTGGTTTCCATGACCCTCAACACGCCGGGGCCTGTCAAAAACTCTGAGGGCCTGTCCAAAATCGGTCACCAGCTAGCCCAGCTAGTCAGTGACCATTTGGCCCAAGAGGCGGTCCTTTACCAGGATTTGCTGGAGGCCGTGACAGGGCTCGAGGCCTATTGGGTGGTCAGCCAGGAGGCTGAACAGCTTAAGCGCCATTTAGTGACCTTTGAAGGGCAGCACCCCTTAGGTCGTCTACTAGACTTGGATGTTCTGGAACTGGTGGAAGGCATACCTTGCCCTATCAGTCGCCGGCAGCTAGGATTGGCCCCGCGCCAGTGCTTCCTCTGCCAAGCAGACGCCAAGCAGTGTGCTCGCTCACGCCAACACTCAGTAGCGGACATGCAGGCCTATATCAGTCAGGCCGTCGCTAACTATGAGGCCCAGACTGAATCCCCTTAAGGAAAGGAATAAACTATGAGCAAATTAATTCGTATCACTGAAACAGTCTTACGGGATGGCCAACAAAGCCAAATTGCCACTCGTATGACGACGGAAGATATGTTGCCAATTCTGAAAACCCTGGATCAAGCAGGCTTCCATGCCCTGGAAGTATGGGGCGGTGCGACCTTCGACTCTTGCATCCGCTTCTTAAACGAAGATCCATGGGAACGTCTGCGTCAAATTCGCGCAGCGGTCAAAAACACTAAGTTACAAATGCTCTTGCGGGGTCAAAACCTGCTAGGTTACCGTAACTATGCGGACGATGTAGTGAAGCTCTTCGTGCAAAAATCAGTCGAAAATGGGATTGATATTATCCGTATCTTCGATGCCTTGAACGATGTGCGCAACCTACAAACTTCGATTGAAGCAACCAAGGAAGCGGGGGGCTTAGCCCAAACAGCTATTTCCTACACCACTAGCCCAGTTCACACCCTAGACTACTATGTGGACTTGGTAGGACGCATGGCCAAATTCGGGGCAGATTCTATCTGTATCAAGGACATGGCAGGGGTTCTAACACCACAAGCTGGTTATGAATTGGTTAGCCGTATCAAGGATAAGGTAGATTTACCTTTGGAAGTCCACACCCATGCAACTAGCGGGATTTCTGAGATGACCTACCTCAAGGTAGCGGAAGCAGGGGCCGACATTATCGACACAGCCTTGTCATCCTTCTCTGGCGGGACTAGCCAGCCAGCCACCGAATCGATGGTCTTAGCCTTAGAAGACTTAGGCTTCAAGACAGGTGTGGATATGAAAGAAGTAGAAGCGGCAGCAGCTTACTTCAACGGCATCCGCGACAAGTTCCGGGCTGAAGGTGTGCTCAATCCTAAGGTTAAGGATACTGAGCCTAAGACCTTGATTTATCAAGTGCCTGGCGGTATGTTATCCAACTTGCTCAGCCAATTAACTGAACAAGGTTTGGCTGATAAGTACGATCAAGTATTAGCAGAAGTACCAAAAGTGCGGGCTGACTTAGGTTATCCACCACTGGTAACCCCATTATCACAAATGGTAGGGACCCAGGCGGTGATGAACGTTATTTCTGGCCAACGCTACAAGATGGTGCCTAAGGAAATCAAGGATTATGTCTTAGGCCACTATGGTCAAGCGCCAGCCAAGATTGATCCAGAAGTCAAGCAAACCATCATTGGAGACGCAGAAGTTGTAACAGTACGACCTGCTGACTTGATTGAGCCGCAATTACCAGAATTGCGGGAAGAAATTAAGGACTACGCTAAGTCTGACGAGGATGTGCTCATGTATGCCCTCTTCCCACAACAAGCCAAGGATTACCTAGGCCGCCGGGAAGATCCCTACTATGATGTGCCTGTTCAGACAGTGGAAGTATCCTTGGACTTACAATAAGCTAGAGAGGATGGGAGTCATTCCCGTCCTCTTTTTTTGTTGGGTCGGGCCAGGAAATAGAGGAGTAGTTGAAAAGTTGTGACTAAATCAGCACGTAAATAAGCGACTTCAGACCCTATCTATCAATAGATAGATTGATAGATAGGGAGAGCAAAAAAAGCAGCCAGCCCAGTGAGGGCTAGCTGTCTTTTATCCTATACCCGCGGAAGTGAAGGAAGTGAGGCGGGCCTTGAGGCTTTATAGGTAGTGTGTTTGGAAATGGGCCATGGCGTTAGCGAAGCTAGCTACCACGTGAGTGGCTTGGGCTTGAACTTCAGCTGGAGCATGATCCATACAATAGGAGATGTCAGCCACTGCGAACATGTCGCTGTCATTGCCTGAGTCGCCAAAGACTACCAGGCGGTCATAGTCAGACCGGATGATGGCTAAGCCGGAGGCCTTGGAGACCCCTTGGGCCGTTACTTCTAGCCGCGTAGAGCCTGATTTATAGGTAGCCAGTTGAGGAAACTTGGCTTGCAGGTCAGCTAGGTAGAAGTCGGCGGTCTCAGCACTTGGGCGGACATTGACCTTGTAGAGGCGATGACCTTCTAAGGCCGGATAAGGATCTGGCAAGCAAATCAAAGGCATATTCCAGAGCCGTTGCTTATGCTCGTGGTCGAAGTTACCAATGCGACGTTGACCGTCTAGGGCATCAAAGATTAACTTGTGCTCCTTGAAATAAGCCAGTAGCTTGGGGGTAACGTCTTCAGGTAAGTGATGCTCGGCCAGGAGTTGGGCATAGCAAGTAACAACTGCCCCATTGAAGCCAATCATATGCGTGACATCGAGGTCATTGCCTTGGACAATGTACTGGATCTCTGCCAGGGAGCGGCCAGTGGCGATGGAGAAGTCGCCCAGCTCTTTGGCGGTATGGTAGGCCGCCAAATCAGCTGCATTGACCGTGACAGAATCCTTGACGAAGGTACCATCTAAGTCTGTCACAAAGAGGTTACGCATGACTTATTCCTCCATGCCGAGGATGTCTTGGATCTCCATTTTCAAGACATTGGCGTGGGCCCCATAGATGGATTGCATTTGCATGTCGTTTTCGGCGAAGCCTAGGGCACCTAGTTGGTGAACGATGGTGTCTTTATCTACTTGGGTTTTGTCTTTGACATTAATCCGCAGGCGGGTGATGCAGGCGTTGACTTCTTCAATGTTGTCAGGGCCACCGTGAGCGGCAATCAAGCCCAGGGCTTGTTGATAGATACCTTCGGGACTGTCAGGAATGGTCTTCATGGCAGTGCCTGAGTTTAGCAGGGCTTGGTCTTCAGGGTGTAAGTCATTGTTACTGTTGTCTTGGCCGACTTGGTTAATGGTAACACCCAGTTTTTCGCGCGCTTCTTTCTTGCTTGAAAGTTTGACTTCATCGCTATCTTCACGACCTGGTGTCTTCAAGTTGAACTTGAGGATGAGCAAGCGGAAGACATAGTAGTAGAGGATGAAGCAAGGTACGCCGACGATGAAGACTAACCACCAGTGGGTCTTAGGCCCTTGCAGGACGCCGTAGATGATTAAGTTGATAAAACCGTGACCGGTTGGTGTTGCCACCCCAGCACCCAAAAGGTGCATTACTAATAAGGCAGCACCCGCCATGAAGGCATGGGCAACATAGAGGATTGGAGCAACAAAGAGGAAGGTAAATTCAATTGGTTCGGTAATCCCGGTTAAGAAGGCAGTACCAGCAGCTGCGAAGAGCAGAGAACCGACGACTTTGCGTTTCTTAGGATCGGCTGTCTTGTACATAGCGTAGGCAGCCCCAGATAAACCGAACATGAAGTAAACGAACTTCCCGCCGTTGAAACGGGTGATGGATGGGTCGATTGAAGTAATGTTAGGATCCGCAAGGGACGCTAGGTAGGCATTGATGGTACCTACAACGCGTTCGCCATTGATGGTCCAGGTCCCACCTAATTCAGTGGTACGTACTGGCCAGTTCAGCCCATGGTGGAGACCAAATGGTAGGAGTGCCCGTTCAACCAGCCCGTAGAGGAAGGTGCCTAGCGGACCAGACTTCAGGATGAAGACGGACATGACTGAAATCCCTTGTTGGATTGGTGGCCAGATGAAGAAGAGGATAACCGAAACAAAGGCCATGGCAACAATGGTCACAATCGGTACGAAACGTGGACCACTGAAGAAGCCGATTAGGGCAGGTAATTGTTTCTTAACTGCCCAACGGTGAACGAAGAAGACCACGACCCCGACGATAATCCCACCGAAGACGCTGAGGTCCAGGGTTTGAATCCCCATGACCTTAGTCTGCATGGCATTGGCCATGGCTAGTTTAGCTTCAGCGCTGGATAACTTGCTGGTGTCCACCAAGCTATGGCTTTGGACTAGGAGGAAGTTGAGGACGGAGTGTAAGACGATAAAACCGAGTACCCCGGATAGGGCAGCAGAACCTTTTTCGCGTTTGGCTAAACCAACGGCGACGCCGACAGCGAAGATAATAGGTAGGTTGTTGAAGGCTGTGTCCCCTAAAGTAATAAAGAATTTCATAATGAATTGGAAGATTTGGTTCTGAAGAACAGGGAACATCTTCAAGGTATCTGAGTTAGAAAAGGCAGTCCCAATCCCCTTAATAATCCCGGCCCCTGGCAAGACCGAAACAGGTAAGAGGAAGGATCGGCCAAACTGCTCAAAGGCATAAACAAATTTGTTTTTTTGACTCATTGCTAGTCGCTCCTTCATAATTTGATAAGTCTATTCTAGCAAAAAAGCAAACGCTTTAGTAAAATGTGCTAAAAAGTTCCCAAGGAAGATAAAATTGACTCCAAGAGGTAAAATTACCTCTAAATTTTGTGGTGGCTCCCCGCTGTGGTACAATAGAAATGTAAACCCTTAGGGGATCAGGAGGGATGACATGTTTTTCGTCAATCTAAAGGCTCACTATGAAGAATTATCGGTCTATGAACAGGAAGTCATCGACTATCTCATGAAGCAGGACAATATCGAGGCCCAGACCCTTAAGTCTATTGGGGCGGCCCTGCATTTATCAGCTTCGACTATTGTGCGGGCAGGTAAGAAGTTAGGCTATGCTACCTTCAATGAACTCAAGTATGACCTGCGCCGTAGTAAGGAGTCTAATCAGGAGTCTCATCATCTGGAGGCTAGTCACTTTGACTTGATGAAGGCCCAATTGACGGACGAGTTCCAACGGACCATGGCCCTATTAGCCCAGGCCGATTTCGAGTCGGTGGCCGACCGGGTCTTGGCAGCGCGCCGGGTCTTCTACGTGGGGATTGGGTCTAGCTATATGCCCATGTCTGACTTTAACCGTAAGCTCAAGCTCATTGATGTCTGGGCCAATGACTTCTTCGAACAGTATAGTATTGAACGCATTCCCGATATTGCCACCAAAGAAGATGTTATCGTGGTCTTCTCCCTAGGTGGGGCCAACAAGACGGTTAATGAGACTCTACTCAAGGCTCGCCAGAAGGGGACCCATATTGTGGCCATTACCAGCTTGACCCATCATCCTTTGGCCAAACTCAGTGATCAACTGATTCAGATTTATGATGCGCCCAAAGCGCGAAAGAAGATTCGGTCCCGGCTCATGCTCAACCTGGCCGGAACCCTCCTCTTCGAGACTTTACTCAAACGCCAGGCCGCCCAACAAGAGCAGGCCTAGGCAGAAAGAAGCGATTGATTCATGCAAGCTGTAAAACTTGGCATTCTCCATACCAATGACACCCATTCCTATCTGGATTTATTTGGCCAGCGAGCCCATCTGATTAAAGGCCTGCGTGCGCAGTATCAAGCTAGCTTGTTGCTGGGGGCTGGGGACCTCTTTGTGGGTGGCCCTTACTTCCAGCTCTTCGCCGGCCAGGCGGAAATTGCCCTCTTGAACCAGTTGGGTTATGATGCGGTCACTTTTGGCAACCATGAATTTGATCTGGGACCTAGTTTTTTGGCCTCCTATCTGGCCCAAGCTAGGGTGCCCTTTGTGTCCAGTAACCTGGACTTTAGCCGGGAGCCGGCTTTGGCTGATTTGGCGGCGCAACAAGTGGCGCCTTACCGCCTCTATGACCTGGCGGACGGTGTCCGACTGGCTATCCTAGCAGCCACAACCCTGGAAACCTTGGATAATTCTTCGCCAGGGGAGCTGATTGGCTTTGAAGAGCCTCGTCTGGCCTTAGAACGGAATCTGGACTTGGCCCGTCAGGCTGGGGCAAGCCACTTTGTTCTCTTAAGCCATCTGGGTTATGAGACGGACCTGGCTTTGGCCCAAGAAGTGCCAGACTTTGCCGCCATCATCGGAGGCCATACCCATACGGTGACAGAGCAACCCGCCCTAGTAGGCCAGACCTTGGTGGTGCAGGCTGGCTACTATGGTCGTCTGCTGGGCGAACTCAGTCTCTGGCTCCATCCGGATGGCAGCCACCAGCTAGGCCACTACCAACTACATGATTTAAGTCATTATGCCAAGGTTGCCCGTCCGGTAGCCAAGGAACTCAAAATCTGGCAAAGCCAGGCCCAGGCGCGAATTAGCCAAGTCATTGGCCAAAGTCGCCAGGCCCTGGATGGCAGTCGGGAGGCCCTGAGTCAGGGCCATACCAATCTCAGCCAATTGGTCTGCCGGGCCTATGCGGCAGCTGCTCGGGCTAAGGGCTGGCAAGTGGACTTTAGCCTCATTAATGGGCGAGGCGTCCGCGCCAGTCTGGATCAGGGGCCGGTGACCTATGAGGAGGCCCTGGCCATTCTGCCCTTTGGCTGCCAGCTCTGGGTCCTGGAAGTGACGGGGGCCGACCTCAAGGAGGCGCTGGAATCCGGCCACTATCCTCGTATGATTGACAGTCAAGGCCAGCCCTTAGAGCTTGAAGAGGCAGTCAAGGGACTGGACCCTGAGGCCACTTATCAGCTGGTGACCAACGACTTCTTAGGACGAGGTCGGGATGGTTATGAGGCCTTGGCCCGTCACCAGCTGCTGGATCAGCAGCTGGGTAGCGACCTGGATGCCTTGGTGGCCTACCTGGCCCAAGAGGCTTAAGCCTATTTAATAGTTACACTATTAAATAGGGTTTGAGAGGGCAAAAATTCTGGCTTTTTGGCAGTCGCGAACAGAAAGAGTCAAAAACAAGCCGGAAACGTTCGTCTTTTGGCAGCAAAAGCCTGTCAGAACGGGATTTGGCCCCGGCCACTTATGAAAAAGCAAATATATAATCATTTATATAAAAAGGGGCCTCAGGCTCCTTTTTCTTTAGCCCTAGGTCAAGCAATTAGGTTGGCAAAAGGTCTGATTTGGTGTACAATAGTCAAAGAAAGTCAATGTAAGGAGGGGTAACATGTCAAGCCGCAATATGACCGACATCATTGAGGCCTATTTGAAGGAATTTCTCAAGCACCAAGAGCATGTCGAAATCAAACGTAGTGACATCGCGGAGCACTTCGACTGTGTCCCGTCACAAATTAACTATGTCATCAAGACACGCTTTACCCAGGAGCATGGCTACCTGGTCGAAAGTAAGCGAGGGGGTGGCGGCTATATCCGCATTCTCAAGATTGAATTGGCCGACGAGGCAGCCCTGATTGATCAGCTGATAGAATTAGTGGGCGATAAGATTAGCCAACGCAACGGCATTCATATGATTGAAAATTTGATTGGCAAGGGCCTGATTACCAACCGCGAGGGGACCTTAATCCTGTCCGTGATTGAAAAATCCGTCCTCCATCAAATCAGTGAGCAGGAACAGGCGGCTCGCGCCCAATTGCTCAAGACCTTTTTGCAACAACTCAAATACAGCTATTAAGAAAAGGAGTGAAGACGCGATGTTTGAAGAACTATTTACCGAAAGTGCCCATCAAGTCATGATCATGGCGGCTGAGGCCACCTACCAATTGCGCCATTCAGCCATTGGGACCGAGCATATCTTGATTGGTCTAGCCCGCGAAGAACGTGGGATTGCCGGCGTCATTCTCCGTGAATTTGGCGTGACCCCGGAACTAATTCTGAACGAGTTGCGGGCCATCCACGGCGATGTAGAGGCGCCTATGCCGCGGGGGGAAGTAACCCTACCTTATTCGCCGCGCGCCAAGAAAAATATCATGGATGCCTCCAATACAGCTAAGCGCTTGGGCGCACGCCAAATTGGGACTGAGCACCTCCTATTAGCCATGCTGCCACAAGAAATCCTGGCGACCTTAATCTTACGCAATCTAGACGTCGACTTAGACGCCCTTAAAAAAGCCGTCTACCAAGCCATTGGCATTGATAAGATGCCAATGGGCCAAAGCAAGCCTCAAGCGCGGACCCAGAAAGCCAGCGAAACCGCGCCAAGTAAGACACCGACCTTGGATTCCTTTGCCCGCAACCTGACTCAAATGGCCAAGCAAGGCCAGATGGACCCAGTGGTGGGCCGCGAGAATGAAGTCCAACGCATGCTGCAAATCATCAGCCGTCGTAAGAAGAATAACCCTGTCCTAGTCGGGGACCCAGGGGTAGGTAAGACGGCCTTAGCAGAAGGCCTGGCCCAACACATCGTGTCAGGTGACGTGCCGGCCGATATTGCCAAGAAACGCCTCATGATGTTAGATATGGGGAGCCTGGTGGCTGGGACCAAGTACCGGGGTGAGTTCGAAGAGCGCATGAAGCGCATTGTGGAAGAAGTCATGGCTGACGGCCAAGTCATTCTCTTCATTGATGAGCTCCATACCTTGATTGGGGCCGGTGGCTCTGAAGGGGCTATTGATGCAGCCAACATCCTCAAGCCAGCCCTGGCGCGGGGTGAAATCCAAGTCATCGGGGCAACAACCCTGAGTGAATACCAGAAATACATTGAAAAAGACGCGGCCTTGGAACGTCGTTTCTCTAAGGTGCAAGTAGACGAGCCAACCCCTGAAGAAACCATCCAGATTCTGCAAGGGCTCAAGACCCAGTATGAAGTTCACCACGCCGTGACCATTACTGACCAAGCCATTGAGGCGGCGGTCAAACTTAGTGTCCGCTACATTACGTCACGCTCCTTGCCTGATAAGGCCATCGATTTAATCGATGAAGCGGCCGCTAAGGTTCGGATTGAAGAAGCCGTCTCTCATGATCCCCTTTTCGCCCTCGAGAAGGAAATGGCCAAGTTGCAGGCAGATAAGGAAGAAGCCGTGCTAGCCCGCAACTTCCCAGAGGCAGCTAGCCTTCGCGAAGCCGAACAAAAACTGGAAAAACGCCTAGCCCGGGCCCGCAAGAAAGCCCAGGCTCAGGTTGGCCAGCCAGCACATTTAGTCGTAGATGAAGAACAAGTGGCTCAAGTCGTGGCCCTGTCAACTGGCATCCCAGTGACCCAAATGGCCATGAAAGAAAGCCAACGCCTGGTTAACCTAGAGCGGGAGCTTCATCAACGAGTTATTGGCCAAGAGGAAGCCGTGTCTGCTGTATCACGTGCTATTCGCCGGGCTCGTTCAGGCCTCAAGGCGCCAGGCCGTCCAATTGGTTCCTTCCTTTTCTTAGGGCCAACCGGGGTTGGTAAGACCGAATTGGCCAAGGCCTTGGCCCAAGCCATGTTTGGTTCCCAAGACAATATGATTCGGGTCGACATGTCCGAGTACATGGAGAAACACACCGTGTCTCGCCTGATTGGTTCGCCTCCGGGTTATGTAGGCCATGAAGAAAGCGGCCAGTTGACCGAGAAGGTTCGCCAAAAACCTTACTCCGTCATCCTCCTGGACGAAATCGAGAAGGCCCACCCAGATGTCTTTAACATCCTGCTCCAAGTCTTTGACGACGGGCATTTGACTGACTCCAAGGGCCGCCAAGTCGATTTCCGTAACACCATCATTATCATGACTTCTAACCTAGGGGCAACCGCCCTGCGGGATGAGAAATCTGTCGGTTTTGGGGCTAAGCAGTTTACTGCTGACCACCTGGCCATGGAAAAACGTATTCGCGAAGAGCTCAAGCGTTCTTTCCGTCCAGAATTACTCAACCGGATTGACGAAACGGTGGTCTTCCACTCCTTAACTAAGGAAGAAATTCGCCAAATCGTGAAGCTCCATACTAAGGATATTATCAAGCGCCTAGGCGAACTGGCCATCAAGGCTCGGGTGACCGACACAGCGGTAGACATTATCGCCGAAGCCGGCTTTGACCCAGAATACGGGGCGCGTCCAATTCGCCGTGCCATTCAAAAACAAATTGAGGACCAACTCAGTGAGTTGCTGCTTAGCGGCAGCATTGTCACCGGGGACTCGGTGACCATTGGCGGCCGGTCCGGTAAGATCAACATTGCCGCTAAGGACCATGAGGCTGGCTCAAGCAAGGCCAAAGCTAAGCCCAAAGCCAAAGCCTAAATAATCTAAGACAGGAGCTAGCCCATGTTTGAACAACTGCAAAGACTCTATCCCCAGGCCCAAGCAGTCGCACCGGATGCGGTGCTGCCCGGCTATCTGATTGTCCAATTGGGGGATCAAGGCCTAGCCATTCCTCAGGCTGACCTGACTAGCAAGGAAGAAGAACTCTTGCTTATGATGAGCTTGGCTAAGGCCACTCCCCAGGTGCCGGTCGTGGATTTAGCGCCACATCAACAGGCCTGGCGGGCCTTTCTCCTAGAAGGTCAGCCACTGGAGGCTGAAATGCGGGGCAGTCTGGTCTGTATCTATTTGATTATGCAGGCCAAGTCAGAGACCTTCGACCCTGTCTTGTGGCAGCAGACCCTGGAAGATTCTCTGGAAGCCATTGAAGTGGTCATTCCGGATGAAGCCAATCGTTGGTTAGTCTGCCTTCGAGGCATGGAACACGTTGGCGCCTTGGTGGACATTATTAAGACCTTGGACATTGACTTTGAGACGGTTACCCGAGGTTGTGTCGGCCTAGTAGCCAAGTTGGACCAGGATTATGTGGCCCATTTCCAAGATGAGCGGCGTCTGGTTCACAGTATTCTGTCTCAGATTATGGAGCCAGAGATTGTGCCCTTGACCTCAGTCCTCTTACGCCTAGTAGGGCGCGAAGTGACCAAGCAGTATGCCTTTATGGATCGACTGCACGATGTCCTCAAGCACAACCCAGACTATGCGGCGACAGTGCGAGCCCTCTTTGAACATCAGGGCAACCTGAGTCAGGCAGCCGATGAACTCTATATTCATCGCAATACCTTGACCTATCGCCTCAGCAAATACACCAAGGAGACAGGGCTCAACCTGCAACATCTGACAGATCTGATTGTCAGCTACCTGGCTCTGGAACATAAGGGGTGAGGCCATGATGGATGCAAGCCAACTGGCACCCACCGACTTGGCCCAGCACGAATATTGGATGCAGCAGGCCCTAGAACTGGCCGACCAGGCCCAAGCCCTAGGCGAAGTGCCCATTGGCGCCCTCTTAGTTAAGGATGGCGTCCTCCTGGCTTCAGCCTACAATCTGCGGGAGGTCAACCACCAGGCTACGGCCCACGCCGAACTCCTGGCCATTGAAGCCGCCAACCAAGCCCTAGGCGCCTGGCGCTTAGAGGGCTGTACCCTCTATGTGACCTTGGAACCTTGCCCTATGTGTGCGGGCGCCCTAGTCTTATCACGGGTGGATCAGGTGGTCTACGGGGCTAGTGACCCCAAGGGTGGCTGCGCCGGCAGCCTCATGAATCTCTTGGAAGACAGCCGCTTCAACCATCAACCGCAAGTGATTAGAGGAGTTTTGGAAGCCCAGTGTAGCGACAAGCTCAAGACCTTCTTCCAAGGCCTCCGCAAGCGCAATAAGTTGCGCAAAGAGCAAGCCAAGCAAGCGGATGAACAAGCTGACTAATTAATAAAAAATGAACGCTCAAGCCAGCCTTCTAAAGGGCCGGCCTTGAGCGTTTTTTGTCTTGGCAAGGAGATTACGAACATTTACGAAACAAAATTATCCATTTTCATGAAAATTAATCAACATCGGCTTTCCATTGTGCTAAAATAGGAATATTAAATCCCCCACTTCGTTCAAGAAGTAAGCGCAAGGAGCAAAAGTAATAATGAAAGTACTAGCATATGGTGTTCGTGATGTCGAGAGACCCGTGTTTGACCTAGCCAATCAAAAGTTTGGTTATGAATTAGTTTGTGTGCCCAACTACCTAAAGGGTCCGGAAGAGGCTTGGTTAGCTCAAGGTTGTCAGGCCGTTATTTTGCGTGGTAACTGCTGGGCTACAAAGGAGGTCTTAGATATCTACAAAAAATTAGGAGTAGAATATGTCCTGACGCGGACAGTAGGTGTCGACCATATCGATCTTGCCTATGCTAGGCAATTGGGCTTCAAGTTAGCACACGTCCCTTTTTACTCACCTAATGCGATTGCCGAATTAGCTTTGACCTTGGCCATGACCCTCTTGCGGAATGTCGCCTATACAACTCACTTAACTAGTCAGCAAGATTTTCGTGTCCACGAGCAAATGTTTTCTAAGGAAATCCGTAACTGTACTGTTGGTGTGGTTGGGATTGGCCGGATTGGCTTGACGACCGCGACGCTCTTTAAGGGCTTGGGCGCGAATGTCTTAGCTTATGACGCCTTTCCAAAAGAAGGGGTAGATCATATCTGCACCCAAGTAGAACTGGATGAGCTCTTAGCTAAGTCAGACGTGATTTCCACTCACGCGCCTTACATTCCAGCTAATGGCAAGGTCATCACCAAGGAATTCATCAGCAAGATGAAGCCAGGGGCCATTCTGGTCAACACTGCGCGCGGTGAGTTGCAGGATGTGGATGCCATTATTGAAGCCATTGAATCTGGCCATTTGGCTGGGGCAGGCTTAGATGTCTTAGAGAACGAGAGCCAATTCTTCTTCAAGGACCTGCGTGGTCAAGACATTAGCGATTCTGCGGTTAAGAAATTGGTTGACCTCTATCCTAAGGTCTTATTAACCCCTCACATGGGGAGCTACACCGATGAGGCAGTAGAGAACATGGTGGAAACCAGCTTTAATAACCTCAAGGACTATCTGGAAACAGGAGAATGCAGCAATGATTTCTAGGTAAATAAAGAATTTGCCTCGAAAATAGACAAAAGCGAAAGAACTGAGTGCCGCTTAAGCAGCGCCTTAGTCCTTTCGCTTTATTTATTATAGTAGGATAATATGAAAATATAGGCTTCACTTGCTAGTCCATCTTAGCTAGCTAAATTTTTAGGACACTTAGTTATAAGTTATCCTAACTTAGATAAAAGTTGATAAATAGTATGGGCTACCCCGTCTTCTGCATTGCTAGGGGCCTCATAGCTTGCTAAGTCTTTAATGGCTTGACTAGCGTTAGCCATGGCATAACTATTAGGGAACATGGTTAGCATAGAGCGGTCGTTGGCCGAGTCTCCGATGGTTAGGACTTGATGCTTAGTGAACCCATGGTGCTGGCAGTAGGCTTCAATAGCTAAGCCTTTTTGGGCCTTGAGACTGGTAATTTCTAAATTATCTGGGCCAGAAGAAGTCAGGTCAATGGCAAAGTCCTTGAGGAAATGGTGGGCAGACTCTAAGACTTCAGGGCGCCGGTCAATCAGCATAAGCTTAAGTGGTGGATCCAAGTCAGGGCGATAATCCTCAAGGGGTTGAAGCTCCTTGAAGTGGAGTTCAATCTGAGCCAGACTATCATCGCTAGAAGCTTCCTTGGCGCGATTTAGGAAAGCTTCCATGCGTTGCCGATAGAGGGACAGGTCATTGACATAATAACCGTTCAGAGACTTGAGCGACACCAAAGTCTGAGTTTCAGGCACAGCAAATCGTTCGATAAGGGTCTGGGTATCAGCCAAATCAAGGGCGAAGACATCCTCCAAATTTCCTTTAACGTCATAAGTTGCAGCACCATTGACGGCAATGATGCGAGCGGTCAGTTGATGCTGATCTAGGAGCCACTTAGCAGACCGATAATCTCGTCCGGTAGCAATCAGAAATTCGATATCCGATTGAGCTTGAAGGTCTCGAATGGCTTGGGCGGTAGTGTCGCTAATGACATGGTTTGGGTTCAGTAAGGTCCCATCCATATCGGATGCAAAGAGTTTAATCATCGGCAACCTCCATAATTCGTCATAATTCTCGTATAAATAGTGTACCACGAAATCGTCAAAAAATGGTATGATAGAAGCGAGATAATTTAGCTTAGAAAGGATGATAGAGATGACACAACCGATTTTCTTAAAGCCTGTGTTACAAGATAAGATATGGGGTGGCCGTAAACTTGAACTAGAATTTGGCCTCAAAGGTCCTAGCGACACGGTAGGGGAAGCTTGGTGTATTAGTGCCCACCCTAATGGGGTGTCGACCGTCATTAGTCCTGCCGAATATGCAGGACTGGGCCTAGATCAGCTCTATCGAGAGCATCCAGAATTATTTGGGAATCCTAGTCAAACTGTCTTTCCTCTCTTAATTAAAATCCTAGATGCAGCAGCCGAGCTTTCTGTGCAGGTCCATCCTGATGATGCCTATGGACTTGAACATGAAGGGGAGCTTGGGAAGACGGAATGTTGGTATATCATTTCTGCGGAGCCAGGAGCCAAGATTGTTTATGGGCATAAGGCTCAATCGCGACAAGAATTCGAGGACTTGGTAGCGAGCGGACGCTGGTCAGACCTCTTAGTGGAGGTGCCAGTTAAGGCGGGCGACTTCTTTGATGTGCCGGCAGGGACCATTCATGCGATTGGTGCAGGGGTGGTCATCCTGGAGACACAGCAGAGCTCAGATACTACCTATCGTGTCTACGACTATGATCGACGGGATGCGCAAGGCAATCCCCGTGATTTGCATCTTAAGCAGGCGGCGGATGTCACTTTCTATCCAGATCCAGAGCGTCACTTGCAAGTCAAGACTCAGCAAGTTGGTGACAGCCAAGTTATCCAGTACCTAGAAAATGAATTTTTCACTGTGAGCAAGTGGGAAGTCGTGGATAGCCTTACTTTAAGCCTGGATAATGCCTATACCTTGGCAACCGTCATTGCAGGGCAAGGCCGACTATGGCTAGACGGCGTCGCTTATGACTTAAATCTTGCAAGTTCCTTTATTTTACCGTATGGCGTTTCTGAAATTCGTCTGGAAGGGAACCTGACCTTAATTAGTTCCCATCCAGCTTAAATAGGGGAGTGTGTCAGCAGATAATGAGTGAACAATACTTTAAATCTAGTCCTACTAGTCAGCATTCTTTGCACCAGATTCAAGATGGTGTGGCAGGCCTGACTTTAAGTTTCCAGACCGATAATGGTGTTTTTTCTAAACAACGCATGGACTATGGCTCCAAGGTGTTAGTGGAGGCTTTCGCAGATTCCGTTCCTGCAGGGACTTATCAAATAGTAGAACTGGGGAGTGGCTACGGTCCGGTCACAATTGCTTTAGCAAAATTATATCCTCAAGCTCAAGTGACAGGTGTCGAGATTAATGAACGTGCCTACCAGTTGGCGCAGGCCAATAGCCAGCTCAATCGAGTAGAGAATACAGCCTACCAGCTGGCTGACGCAGGCCAATGGCAAGCTAGTCAAGCACCGGATTTTGTGGTGACCAACCCACCCATTCGGGCCGGCAAGCAGGTCATCCAACAATTCGTACGCTCTGCTCAGACTAATTTAAGACCTGGCGGTGAATTATGGCTCGTAATTCAGAAAAAACAAGGCGCTCCTTCTATGGAAACTTTTATGGAAGAAGTCTTTGGAAATGTTGAGTTAGTGACCCGAGATAAGGGTTATTGGATTTTGAAAAGCCTAAAGACAAAATAGTAAATTTTACAGAAGCCATTTTGATTGATTCATCAAAATGGCTTTTTTGTGATTTGTATATATGAATAAAATCCGAGCATCAAAACCACTATTATTACAAGATGATGACATAGGTATAGTGTTAATTCTTAATGGAGCATGACACTATAGTTAGAGCCTTAAAGATTAGTCGAACGCTCTTTATAACTAGTCTTTTACTTTCTGATTTGAGAATAATAGGGAAAAACAAATTTTAGTATATCTTTCTGCTAAATAGTGTGGTAAAATACACAAATGACCGACAAATTATAATCAAAGAGAGGGAATACACAATGAAAAAACTTAAGGATTCCAGCAGCCTTAAACAAATTCAACGCTTTTCCATCCGAAAAATTTCGGCTGGTATTGCATCTGTTGTAGTGGGGAGTTTCTTTGCATCAGCATTGAATAGTCCCGCTGTGAATGCACAGGCCACTACACCAGCATCTAACACTCATTCAGTGGCAAAACAAGTAACGACACAATATCAATACCTTGCGATTGAAGAGTTAACTTGGGCGCAACGTCAAGCAATCAAATCAGGCACTCCTAGTCAAATTGCCCAAGTGGATCAAGTTTATTATTTTGTCTATCAAGCAAAACAAGATGCTCGTCAATTACCAGTTACTGGTGAAGGATCCACCTTGTTGGGGCTTGCAGCAGGCGCGACCTTGATTGTATTTGCAGTTGGCTTGGTTCGTGATAAGAAGAAAGCACTGACCAGCTTAATGCTTGTGACCTTAGCAGGACAGGTAGCATTGGTGCCGAATTCACAAGCAGCTCAAGCGCGATTGCTAGAACAATTCAATCAAAGTTTCCAAACGCCAGTGGGACAAGCCTTGCCAAATCCTCAAGTTCAGATAGAAGGATATGAATATGTAGGGTATTTTGCCGCTCAGGAGCTGGCGCAAGTAGCACCTAATGCTTCTGTAGATGGTGCGATTAGTGAATCAACTGAATCTAAGGCTTCTTCAGCGGAATCAAGCGCAAGTCAATCCTCTGAATCGAAAGCCTCTTCAGAGGAATCAAGCGCAAGTCAATCATCTGAATCAAAAGCTTCTTCAGCGGAATCAAGCGCAAGCGAAACATCTGAATCAAAAGCTTCTTCAGCGGAATCAAGCGCAAGTGAAACATCTGAATCAAAAGTGTCTTCAGCGGAATCAAGTGCAAGTGAAACTTCTGAATCAAAGGCATCTGCTGAAGAATCCAATTCAAGTGTAACACCAGCACCAGAGCCACCTAAAACGCTAGATTTCAAAGACTTAGACGCTGCTTTACAGGCAGCGAATAAGCAAGTGGCTAATCTAGAGGCTGTTAAACTTAGCGATAAGACTCCAAAGTCAGTGAAAGCTTTTGAGGAAGAATTAGCAAATGCTAAGAAGGATTTAGACACACTGATTAGCAGAGCGCAAGAGCTCAAAGATAATCCTAAAAATACTGAGCAAGTAGCGATTAACGATTTAACTAAGCAAGTTCAGAACTTAGCTGATAAGACATCTAAATTATCCGATAACCTAATTGCTCAAGCAGACAAGACGCCATTACAAACGGTGATGACGGCTTTAGCAGAATTGGTTAAAGAAGCTAAAAACGTAGGGTTAATTGATGAAGTGATTAAGTCCCAAGCGACTTTGCAAAATGCGCGTTCAGTGGTTAAAGATCAAGATGCTACTGAGAAAGATGTAGCGGCAATGGTGAAAGCAGTTGAAGCCCTAATAGAAGATTTAACGTATAAGCTAAAGGCTCAGCAACCAGCCCCAACTCCATCAAAAACGCTAGATTATAAAGCTTTAGATGCCTCATTGCAGGCTGCTCAGGCTCAGCTTGCTAACATAGAAGCAACACCTAAGAATGATAAGACCCCTAGCTCTGTTGCAACTTTTGAGAGTGAACTTGCTAAAGCTAAGGAAAGTTTGACAGCACTCACTAATCAAGCTCAAGTCCTCAAGGGGAAAGCTGGTGCGGCAGAGCAAGCAGATATTGATGCGCTCACCCAACAAGTTCAGGAATTAGTCAACAATTCTGAGAATCTAGCCAGTCTTTTAGTAGCTCAAGTGGATAAATCGGCTTTGCAAGCAGCGATGTCGTCCTTAATCGCAAAACTTAATAAAGCGAGAAATTTGGGCTTAATGGATGAAGTGATTAAGACTCAAGCAACTTTACAGAATGCACGATCAGTGATGCAGGACTCAGAAGCAACCGAGAAAGATGTTGAAGCAATGACTCAGGCAGTTGAAACTCGATCTCAAGGCTTACAGTATATTTTGGATAACTTAGAGTCTAAAGAAGCGCAACCGTAATCTCGATAGATAAGCTAATTGTTTGAGATAGTAGCATAAAAAAGAGTGTTGATAGTTCTGGCTATCAACACTCTTTTTGCGTAAGCAGGTTGTTTGATGAAAGTATGAATCGAGATATTAAGGAATTATAAAATGATGAAACCTCGATGTTATTAGTTGGTTATGCCATGTGGGGCTTTAATTAGACTGTTCAGTTATTCTTGGAAACGATGGAATAAATTGATTTATCAATAAAATATGAGAAAATCTAGTTTAACCATATATTTATTAATTTTTTTGTGGTAAAATACACTAGCGAATAATAATTTACTAAGAAAGGGAAAAGCTCAATGAAGAAATCTAAGAGCTCTAGTAGCCTTAATACAGTCCAACGTTTTTCCGTCCGGAAATTTTCTGTTGGGATTGCTTCCGTTGTAATAGGAAGTTTTTTTGTGTCAGCGGTAGCGGCACCTGTCGTTCAGGCACAGACTGCCACGACAGTTACAAGTTCTCAACAGGTAACCAAACAAGTGTCCACTCAGTATCGGTATGTATCCATTGAAGAATTATCTTTGGAACAACGCCAAGCCATTAAAGCAGGAACCCCTAGCCAAATTGCTGAGGCAGATCAAGTCTACTATTTTGTTTATCAGGCAAATACAGGGAAAAATCATTTGCCAGTCACAGGCGAATCATCAACCCTATTAGGTCTAGCAGCAGGTGCGGCGCTGCTTGTGTTTGCCGTTGGCTTAGTTCGTGATAAGAAGAAGGCTTTGACTAGTCTGATGGTTATAACCATGACGGGACAGGTTTTGCTGGCCCCAAGTTTACAGGCGGTTGAGACGCGTCTACTAGAACAGTTTAATCAAAGCTTTCAAACACCTGTGGGGCAAGCATTACCTGATCCAAAGTTAAGTATTGAAGGTTATGACTATGTAGGGTATTTTCCTGCCAGTGAGCTAGAGCAAGTGGGACCTAATGTTTCTAGTAATAGTGCAATTAGTGCAACGAGCAACCTCGAGTCAGTAGCTTCTTCAGAATCCTCCAGTGGAACATCCACGCGAGTAAGTAGTGAAAGTCCTCTGGTGTCAGTGCAATTTGAGACACCAAGTGCCGATAGTACGCCGACACTGCAACCAGAGGAATCGAGCGCCAACGTGACACCGGTGTCAACGACCAAACCTGAAAAGCCAAACACCAGCACGAATCCAGCGTTGGAACCGAGCACCAACGCGACACCAACGCCGACGCCACCAGCAGGGGAATCAAACACTAGCGTGACACCAGCGACGACGCCACCAGCAGAGGAATCAAGCACCAGCGTGACATCAGCGACGACGCCACCAGCGTTGGAACCGAGCACCAGCGTGACACCAGTACCAACGCCACCAGCAGAGGAACCGAGCACTAGCGTGACACCAGCGCCAACGCCGCCAGCAGAGGGACCGAGCACCAACGTGACCCCAGCACCAACGCCACCAGCAGAGGAACCAAGTGCCAATACGGCTCCAGCACCTAATACTCCGAAGCCTTTTGAGTATAGAGTCTTAAATTTGACTTTGGAGTTGGCAGAAGCTCAAGTGGATGACCTAGAAGTGGCTGTCACGGAAGGGAAAACCCCTAGTTCAATTGCCTCTTTCAAGGAGGAATCCTCTAAACTGAAATCCCGTCTTGCAACGCTTGTTAATAAGGTAAAAGAAATCAAGGCTGCACCTGAGACTACAGATCAGTCGACAATTGATAGCTTGGCTCAAGAAGCGCAAGAGTTAGTTAATCGCACCAAGAACTTGTCTGAGGTTTTAGTAAGTCAGGCAGATAAGTCGCCATTAGAAACTGCTGTGGCAGCTTTAGCAGAGCAAGTAAAAACAGCCAAAGCTCTTGACTTAAGCGATAAGACGCCAAGTAGCCAACAGGCCTTGGCTGATGAAATTCGCAAAATACAAGCAACACTCCAGAATGCTCAGTCAGTAGTGAAGGATCCTGAAGCAGCAGATGCTGATGTAGAAGCGATGACTCGGTCAGTAGTGAACCAAGCCAAATCCTTGGAAGCTGCCGCCAAGGCTCTCCAAGCTAAGGCAGATACACAGGCGCTAGTATCAGCTTTGGCTTTACTAGATGTACCTGTTGATACAGACCAGAAGACACCGCAAAGTATTGCGGATTACCAACAAGCGCTAGATTTATTGAGAGACAGTCTAGAAGCTACGCGTGCTCAAGCGCAAGCTATCTTAGCTGATCCAGATGTTAAGCAGGAACAAGTGGATAAGGCCTTGGTAGCAGTAAATGAAGTGCAGGCTAAACTTGATCAAGCTAAAGCTTTGCTACGACAACAAGCAGATAAGTCCGCCTTAGAGAAAGCCAAAAATAATCTGGAACAAGCGATTCAAAAACCAGTTGTAACAGATCAGAAACGACCAAAGACCGTTCAAACTTACCAAGCGGCAAAAGACCTTGCTTTGCAATTGAGTCAAGAAGCTGCTCAACTATTAAAAGATCTTAATGCTACTCCAGAAGAGGTTTTGGCAAGTACGGAAAAAGTCAACAAGTCTTTCCAACAGCTAGAATTAGCAGAAGCGGGCATTTTGGATCTTGTGGACAAAGCGGATTTACAACGAGCTCTGGCACAGTTGAATCTACCAGTTGACACGACAGGTAAAACAACACGCAGTGTGAATAATTTCAGCCAGGCACTTGCTGGGCATCAAGCTACTATTGATGAAGCAAAAGCTAATGCTCAAGCTTTGATAGCTAATCAAGATGCCACACCAGAAGAAGTAGCCTCCGCAATCGAGGCTGTGGAAGCCGCTCAAGCGCTGAAAGACCAAGCGCAAGCTCTCTTAATGGACCGCGCAAATAAAGAAGCACTTGGCCAACAGGTTGAGGCAGCACAAGAAGTTGTCGCCAATCGTTATACGCCAGCTAGCTTCCAAAAAGTTGCTGACCAGCTCAAAGCTGCTCAGGCCGTTTTAGAAGATGGCGATAGCAACCAAGAAGCGGTTGACCAAGCGACTCAAGCCCTTCGAGAGGCCTTAGCGCAATTGGAGCAGGTAGAACCTAAATATACAACTGTTAATGTTGAAGCACCTGCATCTGATTTATCTCGGGTCGTCACCGTGCGTTATCAGTTAGAAGACCCTAACCAACTTTACCGGGGAGGCAAGGTACAAGTCTTCCAGGGGGATCGTCTAGTTAAGACAGTCCCAATCCAAAATTTGACCGCAAATATTGATGGGTTGGATTATCATGTGTCTTATCGTCTCCATACTGTGATGGATTATGAGAACCAGCAAGGTGCTCAGTCGAAAGATCAGTTAGAGGATCAAGCAATAGAGTTAGATTTGAAGAAGATTGAGCTCAAACAAATCAAGGGTGTGCAGCTCTTCCATCGACAAGCTGACGGTAGTCATCAGTTGGTGGCTAGTTTGAGTCAGGTTCCATCTGATTTAAATAATTATTATGTTAAAGTACAGTCTGACCGCTTCAAGGATGTCTATTTGCCAGTTGCTTCTATTGAGACAGTTAGTCATGAGGGTCAGTCTTATTATCAAGTGACTACCCAGGCCCCTGAGCTAGTACAAAATCAAGGCGGCTCAAGTGACTATCACCAAGGCTATCAATTCCTAGTTGGTCAAGAACGTCCAGCGGATGGGAATGTGCATTATAGCTTTAAGAGCTTGCTTGAGGCTATACGCCAAAACCCAGCTGGAGACTACATCCTGGGTGCCAACCTATCAGCGTCCGAGGTCAGCTTAGCAGCCGACGCGACCGCCTATTTTGTGGGAACCTTCACTGGGACTCTATCCGGCCAGACTGCAGACGGCGCGCAACATGCTATCTATAATTTGGTTGCACCACTCTTTGATCAGTTAAACCAAGCGACTATCAAGCATTTAGACCTTAAACAAGTGGCCATTGAATCAGGTAATTCTATGGCTGCGCTAGCCAAGCGGGCGACTAATTCGATAATCAGTGATGTGGCAGTTTCTGGGCGCGTGTCAGGGACGACCAATGTAGCAGGTATTGTTCATACGGTTGTAGGTGGTAGCAGGCTTGAGAATGTTCGATTCCAAGGTGAGATTAGCCAGAGTGGCCAGCCTAACCAGGCCCAAGAAGTGGGTGGTTTAGTCGGCCTACTTGAACAATCCAGTGTTACTAACGCATATGTCGATGCCAAGCTGAACGTAAATCTAAACGCGCAAAGTGCTCGGGCGGGTGTAGCCTTTGGTCGAGTTGTGTCCAGCCAAGGCAAGGCAGTAGTCAAGAATGTCCTTGTCAAAGGAAGCCTTACTAATACAGGCTCTACCGTTCAAGGTCGAAGCGGGGGACAAGTAGGTGGGGTCGTCGGCTCTACTTGGATGAATGGGCGATTAGAAAACATCATCTCAGACGTGGCAGTCACTAATGGCTACCGTGTTTACGGTGATAATGGTGCTATTTCAGAAGGCTATATCCGTAATGATCAAGTGGCTTGGAAGATGACTGAACGCGTAACCGGTGTAGAAGAGCCAAGTTTTAAACCTGCTAAGGCTAGTCAAGCTGATGTGGATAAATTAGCTAGTCAATTAGAAGCGGCCGGTGGGGTCCTGACGGATACGCCTGCAAGCTCTTATGTCGATCAAATCAACCAACAATCAACCGATTATAGTCGTTTGGCTAATTATCAAGCTAGTCGTGCTCAGGCCTATGCCAATATGGAGAAACTCCTGCCATTCTATAATAAGGAGCAAATTGTTAAGTATGGGAACTTAGTGGCGCCAGACAGCAAGTTGGCGACTCAGGTGCTCTTGGCGGTTACGCCAATGCAAGGTAATGCTTTTGTGACGGACTACAACCAAGCAATGGACCGGATTATGTTGCACTTTGCTGATAAATCAGTGAAATACTTGGCCTTAGGTGCGAAATCTGAGTTCAAACAAACAGGCGTGGTTGAGTATCAATTAGAGGATTCAGGTCTTATCTATACACCTAACCAAGTGCTGAAATCAGTGGATGATGTCATGAATGCAGTCCTCGATATCATGAAAGAGACAGGTTTATCATCTGACGCTGTTTGGCAAGCCGCAGGTGTCAATAATCTCTACACAGATGTAAGTGCCAGAGTCAAAAATGATCGCCGAACGGCCCTAGAGAACAAGCTTGGCCGATCAGCAACTGAGGAAGAAATTGCAGAAGATTTAGAAGTCTATCGCCGCGAACAGCGTGCCTATCAGATTGAGACACTCTTCTTCAATGCAACCTTTGGCGCTTTCCAAGATACCTTAGCCAATGACTTAGTGAAGATTATTCGCCAGGAGGCCAACTATCTGGGAGATAATGAGCAGGCGCGTGCTGCTTTGATTCAGAAACTCAAGGATAATCGTGGCGCCCTGCTTTTAGGTCTGGCATATCTTCAAGACCACTACCGTATTAATTTTGGAGAACATAACCTAGGGGAGATTGCCACCTATCAGTCAGACTTCTTCGGTAATCAAAAGAGCATTATTGATAAGCTGATTAGTATTGGAAGTCAGGGTGTTCAAACCTTGCGTTCTAAGAATAGCGCCAAGACATACAGCAGAATCTTAAGTGCTGACAGCAAATTACCAACGGTTCTTGATTATCTAACTTATTTCCGCGAGTTATGGACCAAGTTTGATCAATACGAATGGTTCCGAGATGCAACTAAGGCTAATGTTACCATGGAGGAACGTCCGTCTCTTGAAGAAGGGCTAAATAAATCTCCTTATAAGGTCTACGATCGTTTATCTGTGCCGGATTATCGTGATTACATCTTGCCTTTACTCAACCTTAAGAAGAGTCGAATTTTCTTAGTATCCAATGTTTTATCGCTAACCTTGGGGTCGACAGATCGTCGTCCTTACCTAGCGCCAGAAGAGTTTGACAAACGCGTTAAGACTTTAGCTGATCGTCAGCAAATGCACGTTGATACCTGGTATCGTGTAGCCTTACCAACTGTCAAAGAGCGCATGGCTCGTAGAAATGCTATGCTAATCTGGGATGGTTATGCTAATGGCAAGAACGGTGGTTGGTATGATAGGTTAGGCAATGACACCTCCAATCGGCCAGTTAAATATCCATCTATGGGTATTAAGGAATTCTTTGGTCGAATCGATCGTTTCTATGATAACAATGGAGCTGGAGCATATGCTGACACTAGCAATGGTGTGTATTTTGTCTTCACAGACATTTTATCCGACTACGTTGGAACGTCCCACTATACCCATGAGCTAGTCCATAATATGGAAAAATCAGTCTATCTTGGTGGAAACAGCTGGCGTCCGGAGGAAGTCTGGGAAGAATATGCTCAAGGGCTCTTGCAGTCACCTGAGGGACCAGAGTATGATCATATTGGGCTTAATACCTCCTTTGACTGGAGCGATAAGACGAACCGTCTCTATAACGCGACACCATCACGCTTCCAGTCTGCAGATGACTGGGGTCAATATGTCCACCGACTCTTCGATATCCTCTACTTGCTAGACTATGCTGAAGCCAAAGCAGTCTTAGAAAAGGGTCCAGATGCCATGAAACAATGGTTCAACCGCTTCATTAATGTGCCGAATGGGCCTAACCATGTCAATAATAAGGTAGTAGAGATTAGTGATGAAGAGTGGACAAACTTTAATATCCAGTCGATTGATGACTTCATTGATCGTAGCTTAGCGCCAAAACGCTACTTCCGTAATGGTTTTGAGACGGATCGCAACTCTTATGAACGAGTTAATATGTTCCATCCAATGTACGGGACAGGCCAAAATGATAAAGGCTCACCAGGCGGTTGGTGGTTCAAAAGAATGGCTTGGGAACTGATGGGTTATAAGGGTTATAAAGATGGTTTTATCCCTTATGCTTCCAACCAATTAGAACGCCAAGCTAGAACGGATGGCCAGACCCTAAATGATAACTATATTATCCAGAAGATTTCTAACGGCGACTTCCAAGATCTTAATGCCTTTAAGAAGGCTATGTTCAAGGAGCGTCTGGATAAGGTAGCTAATGGGGCAACGCTTCGTCCTGTTACAGTACGCAATCGTCAAGTGACTAGCTTGGCGGATATTGAAGCGCTGATGAAGGAAGCTGTTGACAGAGTGCTATCAGCTCGTCAGACGGGTAATATACGGAATGATGTCTATAACTTGAAGAAGGAAATCTATCTTGAACTATTCAAGGCTTCGAATGACTTCCGTCAATCTATTTTTGCCAACGAATAGAAAGCAGAAAACGGCAGCTAAAGCTGCTGTTTTTTGTAGTTTGGATGGAATATAATAGTCTCCCTTGCTTTTTAAGGGCAGAAAGAGTACCATATAGACAAAAGTTATTTTAGAGACAATGGTCTAGAAGGGCGGTGCCTATGTTAACGCCTAATGAAGCCAAGGTGCTTGCCTTGATTGAGGAAGACCCTTTCCGCACCCAGCAAGAATTGGCGACATTGATGGGAATTAGTCGGTCAACGGTGGCTAGTTTAATCTCCTCTCTGATGCAGAAACATCAGCTACGCGGACGAGCCTATATTCTGAATGAGGCGCGGCGAATTTATTGCATCGGTGGGATGAATATCGACCGTAAATTTCGTCTAACTGGCGCAATGCAGCTCGGTACTAGTAACCCTGTCACCTCGACTCTCAGTGTGGGCGGCGTAGTCCGCAACGTAGCTGAGAATTTAGGGCGATTAGGTCAAACGGTTCAATTGCTGTCAGTAGCGGGAATGGATCAGGATTACGACTGGATTAAGCAGCAGACTCAGGCCTACGTGGATATGAGCCAGGTAACTCAAATTCCAGAGGTGGCAACGTCAACCTATAGCGCTATCTTGGATGAGTCCGGGGATATGCAATTGGCGCTAGCCGATATGGCGATTGCCGACCAGATGGATTTGGATTGGATTAGTCAATTTGCTCCACGGCTTAAACTAGCAGATTACCTGATTCTGGATTTGAACTTGCCTCTAGAAACCGTGACTTATTTGATTCAACTTGCAAAAGCTGAATCAATTCCGCTTGCCATTATCCCGGTCAGTGGGCCCAAGATGAGCCATTTGCCAGAAGATTTGAGTGGCGTTAGTTGGCTTGTTGTAAATGAGGATGAATCCATCAGCCGCTTTGGCAATTTGCTTGCTTCAGACTTATTGGATGCCTGGTTAGCAACCGGCGTCTTGCAAGTTGTCATGACCAGGGGGACACGTAGTAGTTTCTATGGACATCAGGATGGCAGCCGCCAGGAGGTCCAGCCTCTCCTAGCGCAAAATGTAGTAGATGTAACAGGGGCAGGCGATGCCTTCTCTGCTGGTCTTCTCTATGGTCAGTTGACAGGGCATGATGCTAAGACATCTATTTATTATGGGATGGCCAATTCCTATCATACGGTTCAAGCCAAACAAACCGTTAGACTCAATCTCTCTGCTAGCCAGTTGGAGAGTGACTATCAGACATTAAAAGAAAGAGGTTTATCCTAAGATGAAAAACTTATTATCTATTAGTAAAGAAGTACAACACGCTTTAGACCACAACTTACCTGTTGTCGCTTTAGAATCTACTATCATTTCTCACGGGATGCCCTATCCACAAAACGTTCAAATGGCTAAAACAGTAGAACAAATTATTCGCGATAATGGCGCCGTGCCAGCAACAATCGCCATCATGGATGGTCAGTTTAAGATTGGTTTAGAAGAAGCTGATTTAGAACGTTTGGCTAGCGAGAAGCCAGTTGCTAAGGTATCTCGACGTGACTTGGCAGAAGTCTTCGCCAAAGGCATCTTAGGGGCTACGACAGTCGCAACGACCATGATTGGGGCGCATTTAGCGGGTATCAAGATCTTCGTTACTGGCGGGATTGGTGGTGTGCACCGCGGTGTAGAAGAAACCATGGATATTTCTGCGGACTTAGACGAATTAGGTCAAACACCAGTGACGGTCGTTTGCGCGGGCGCCAAAGCTATTTTGGATTTACCAAGAACTTTGGAATATTTGGAAACCAAAGGGGTGCCTGTAGTGGGCTACCAAACGGATTACCTACCTGCCTTCTACACACGGACTTCAGAATACAAGCTCAACAGTCGCGCAGACAAGCCAGAAGAAATTGCGGCCATGATGGACTACTCTGAAGCGCTTGGCCTTAAGGGTGGGATTTTGGTGACGAATCCAATTCCTGCTGAGCACGAAATTCCACATGAAAAAATTGATGCCATTATCGATGCGGCTGTAAAAGAAGCAGATGAGAAAGGGATTCGAGGCAAAGATAGCACGCCATTCCTATTAGCTAAGATTGTTGAATTAACAGATGGGGCTAGCTTAAATACTAATATTCAATTGGTTTATAATAACGCCAAATTAGGGGCACAGATTGCTAAAGCCTATCAAGAACGTTAAGCTTATTTATGGTGGCCGGGACTGAATGTCCCGGCTTTTTGTATGTCTTGTTGGTGGGAAGCTGGTGACGGTCTGCATCATTTTTTGTTGATGGGTCGATGGCTAGCCAGAAGGGCTTGACTTTTCTACTAGATATCATATAATAAAACTATCAACACTTGAATAATTGTTCAATCTAAATAAAGGAGGCGGATGAGATGTGTGATCATGACCACAATTCTCATACACATCAGCACCACGGCCACGCGCATGCATTCAAATCAGCTATCTTTGCCTATGTAATTGGGCTTCTTACTTTCTTCCTAGGGCTTTTTACAGGCCAAGCATCTCTGCTAGTGAATGCCCTCTATAGCTTAACGGTCTTTTTGTCCGGCTATCATGTCTTAAGTGAGGGTTTGCTAGAGACTTGGCAGGCTAGCTACAAAGCGCGCCGTTTTTGTCCTAATACTCACTTATTGATGGGGCTGGCGGCTTTAAGTGCCATGGCAATTGGGCAATTCCAAGAAGCAGCCTTGCTGATATTGATATTCGCTGGTGCTCATTTTCTGGAGGACTATGCAGAAGCCAAATCTAAGAAGGAAATGACGAGTCTCTTAGCCATGCAACCTCAAGAAGCACGTCTCTTGGCGGGAGATGGCACAGTAACAATCGTACCGGTTCAAGATTTAGCTGTTGGGGATCAGGTGCAGGTGCTAAATGGCGCCCAAATCCCTATTGACGGTCGAATTGTGAGTGGCCAGGCAGTCATTAATGAGGCTATGATAAACGGCGAGAGTATACCGCAAGAAAAAAGCGCAGGTGACAGGGTCTATGCGGCGACCCTCAATGGCAATAGTAGCTTTGTCATGCGAGTAACACGTTTGGCAGATCAAACTACTTTTGCCAAAATCCTTGGCCTAGTCAAGGAGGCGCAGGCCAAACAAAGTCCGGTAGCGAGTCAGATTCAGCGCTTGGAGCCAGCATATGTGAAGGGGGCGCTCCTCTTTACGGCCTTGTATGCGCTCGTGGTGACACTATGGGGATCGCTCTCATTTCATGAAATAGCCTATCGAACCTTGGTTATGCTCATTGCCCTCTCGCCTTGTGCCTTAGCTGCTAGCGCTATTCCTGCAACTTTGTCAGCCTTATCGAATTTGGCTAAGCAAGGGGTACTAGTCAAGGGTGGGAGCCACCTACATCAAGTGTCAGGCCTTAGCGCTATTGCTTTTGATAAGACGGGGACATTAACTCAGGGGCGGCCTCAGGTGACAGACATCCTCTTATCAGCTGAAGCTGAACAGCTACTGGCTGTTTGGGTGTCTATGGAACGCCAAGCTAATCATCCTCTAGCGCAGGCCATTGTGGCTCATTATGCTAGTTTGCCCGTTTTGGATTTAGAAGTCAGCAATCAGATGGGGCAGGGACTCTATGCAGATTATCGAGGCCGTAGCTATCAGGTGGCTAAGCCGACTGCCTTTGAAGCGGTGGCACCAGACTATGAGCGGCAAGGTCGAGAATGGGAAAGTCAGGGTAAGACAGTGGTTTACTTGGCTCAAAACCAAGAAGTCTTGGGAGCGGTGGCGCTGATGGATATTGCCAAAGAAGATGCCCGTCAAACTCTGGATTACTTCAAGCGAGTCGGTGTTAAAACCGTCATGTTAACGGGGGATGCCGAGTTGACGGGGCAGGTCATTGGCCAGCAATTAGGGATCCAATCCGTCCAAGCCCAAGTCATGCCTGACCAGAAGGCAGAGGAAATCCGTAAGCTAATGGACAAACACCAGATGGTAGCCATGGTGGGGGATGGCGTCAATGATGCGCCTGCCCTGGCTAGCGCAAGTCTAGGGGTTGCGATGGGTCAAGGGACGGATGTGGCTATGGAGACGGCGGATGTGATTCTCGTTCGAAATCAACTCCAATCTCTGTCTTATTTGCATCGCCTAGCTAAGAAGCATGACCGGATTATCTGGCAGAATATTGGCTTTTCCATGCTAGTTGTGTTAGCCTTAGTTATAATGAATGTCGGCCAAGTTTCCAATATCGCCCTAAGTGTAGTGGGGCACGAAGGCTCAACTCTTCTAGTGATATTAAACGGGTTACGACTTCTAGTCCCCTTATCATCACGAGGTGAATCATAATGTATGACGAACAAGTAATTGAAGAGCTAGCACAATTTTTTAAAGCAGTAGCGGACCCTTCCAGACTCAAACTCTTGCTACATTTAATGAAGCAAGAAGCCAATGTGAATGAATTAGCTGAGGCGACTTGCTTAACTCTTTCGGGGGTCTCCCACCAACTTAAACTTTTGAAGTTAATGAAGTTGGTTAAGGCTAGTAAACAAGGTAAGTATGTCTATTATAGTTTGGACGACGACCACGTTAAACACATTATCACAGACTCTCTGACGCATTTGTCTGAGGATCGTTCTGAATAGCGGACAGGCGGCTTTAGCTGCCTGTTTTTTCGTGGCAACCAGAGATGCGAACGTTCTGTTGAGAAAAGTTAACAATTTTCGCCTTAGGCATTCTGTTAACATTGGACTTATGCTATAATAGGTAAAATTTTAGAAAGAGATGGTGACCAAATGACTGTCAAGACAAGCTTCTTAGGGAAACCCTTAGCCAATCCCCTCATGAATGCATCAGGGGTCCACTGTATGACGGTGGCCGAGATGGATGAGTTAGCACAAAGTGCGGCTGGAGCCTTCGTAACCAAGACGGCAACGCGGGACTATCGAGCAGGCAATCCCCAACCGCGTTATGTGGATGTGCCTCTGGGCAGCATTAACTCCATGGGCTTACCCAATGAAGGATTAGCTTATTACCTAGACTATTGCTTAGCGCGCCAGGATCAACAAGCCCTACAATTCTTGTCGGTAGTAGGTCTAAGCTACGATGAGATTGTTGAGAACCTGCGTACTATAGAGGCTAGCGCCTATCAAGGCGTGACAGAATTCAACTTGTCTTGTCCTAATGTTCCGGGCAAGCCTCAAATCGCCTATGACTTTGAATTGACAGAGCGACTCTTAACAGAAGTCTTTTCTTTCTTCACTAAACCGCTAGGGCTTAAGTTGCCGCCTTACTTCGACATTGCTCATTTTGACCAGATGGCAGCTATCCTTAATCGTTTTCCGCTGACCTATGTTAACTGCGTCAACTCCATTGGCAATGGTCTCTATATTGATGTAGATAAGGAGCAAGTGGTGATAAAACCCAAGGGAGGTTTCGGGGGTCTAGGTGGAGACTACATTAAGCCAACAGCCTTGGCTAACGTGCGGGCCTTCCATCAACGACTCAATCCATCTATTAAGATTATTGGCACCGGGGGTGTCAGAACCGGTCAGGATGTTTTTGAACATATTCTTTGTGGGGCTAGTTTAGTTCAGGTAGGGACGGCCCTTCACCAAGAAGGCGTAGGCATCTTTGAGCGTCTGGTCGCTGAGCTGGAGGCTATTATGGAAGCAAAGGGCTATAAGAGCTTAGATGATTTCAGGGGTAAATTACGTGAGATTGACTAAGTTTAGTAGATAAACAATCACCGAGCCCTTTGCTCTGCAGAGGGCTCGATGCTTGGGTTTAAGAGGCTAGTCCCCCTTGACAAAAGGACTTGAAATCCGTATAATATTCAGATGCAAGAGTATGCACTTTAGAAAGTAAATGCGGCTTGAAATCTTGTCCAAGCCGGTGTTTGAGGCCTAAACAACATGTAACGTCACTCCGATGAGTTGGTTCTGTTGTCTTTTTTTTGCGCTTCAAAGACCGAAAAATGTCATTTGTTAACAATTATCAATAATTGTAACCTTAATGTAAAGTGGTGTTCTTAGATTATATTATAGGGGTGAATCGCTTGAGTCATATCGTGAAATACGGTAAAAAAGCTGAGCGTCGAAGCTATGCGCGTATCGACGAAGTCTTAGAGTTGCCGAACTTGATTGAAATCCAAACGGATTCCTACAAATGGTTCTTGGATGAAGGGCTAAAAGTGATGTTCGAGGACATTTCGCCGATTGTCGATCATTCGGAGAACTTGGAACTTCATTTTGTAGACTATGAGTTCAAGGAAGCTAAGTATAGCTTAGAAGAAGCTCGTAGCCATGACGCTAACTACTCAAAACCAATCTATGTAACCTTGCGCCTGTTCAACAAAGAGACAGGTGAAGTCAAAGAACAAGAAGTCTTCTTTGGGGACTTCCCAATCATGACCGAAATGGGGACCTTTATTATCAACGGGGCGGAACGGGTTATTGTTTCCCAGTTGGTACGTTCTCCAGGTGTCTATTTCCACGACCGTATGGACAAGAAAGGCCGCCACAGCTATACTTCTACGGTTATTCCTAACCGTGGGGCTTGGTTGGAATTTGAATCAGATGCTAAAGGGATTGCCTACGTCCGCATTGACCGGACCCGGAAGATTCCATTGACTGTCTTGATGCGTGCCTTAGGTTTTGGTTCAGATGACGAGATTTATGATATTTTTGGCCAATCTGAGCTCTTAGACTTAACTATCGAGAAGGATGTTCACAAAAACATTCAAGACTCTCGTACGGAAGAAGCCTTGAAGGACATTTACGAGCGTCTCCGTCCAGGTGAACCTAAGACCGCAGAAAGCTCACGTAACCTCTTGGTTGCGCGCTTCTTCGACCCACGTCGCTATGACTTAGCACCTGTAGGTCGTTACAAGATCAATAAAAAGCTCCACCTCAAGAACCGTTTGGTTGGCTTGACCCTGGCAGAAACCTTGGTTAACCCAGAAACAGGCGAAGTACTCTTTGAAGAAGGAACGGTCTTGGATCAAGAACGTGTTCAAGCTTTGATTCCTCATTTAGAGGCTGGCTTGAATAAGGTAACTCTCTATCCTTCTGAAGATAGTGTGGTAGCTCAACCAATCGATTTACAAATCATCAAAGTTTATTCACCTAAGAACCCAGAGCAAGTGATTAACTTAATCGGCAACGGGAATATTGAGAAGATTAAGTGCTTGACGCCAGCTGACATTATTGCGTCAATGAACTACTATCTCTACTTAGACCAAGGAATTGGTGTTACAGACGATATCGACCACTTGGCTAACCGTCGTATCCGTTCAGTCGGTGAATTATTGCAAAACCAATTCCGTATCGGGCTATCCCGGATGGAACGGGTAGTGCGTGAGCGTATGTCGCTCCAAGACGTTGCGACCATCACGCCACAACAATTAATTAACATTCGTCCAGTGGTAGCGGCTATTAAGGAATTCTTCGGTTCCTCCCAGTTGTCACAATTCATGGACCAAGTTAACCCACTCGGGGAATTGACCCACAAACGTCGTCTATCAGCCTTAGGGCCTGGTGGTTTGACGCGGGACCGTGCCGGCTATGAAGTGCGGGACGTTCACTACTCTCACTACGGTCGTATGTGTCCAATCGAGACGCCAGAAGGTCCTAACATCGGGTTGATTAACAGCTTGTCTTCTTATGCGAAGATTAACAAGTATGGTTTTATTGAGACGCCTTACCGTAAAGTGGACAAATCGGTTACGCCACACCGTGTCACGACCGAAATTGACTACCTAGCAGCGGACGAGGAAGACTTGTATGTAGTAGCCCAAGCCAACTCTAAACTCAATGAGGACGGAACCTTCGCGAAGGACCTAGTTATGGCGCGTTTCCGTTCACAAAACATTGAGGTTAACGTTGACCAAGTAGACTACATGGACGTGTCACCAAAACAAGTTGTCGCTGTCGCGACTGCTAGCATTCCGTTCTTGGAAAACGACGACTCCAACCGGGCCTTGATGGGTGCCAACATGCAACGTCAAGCTGTGCCACTTATTAATCCGCAATCCCCACTGATTGGGACTGGGATGGAATATAAGGCAGCGCACGACTCAGGGGCTGCGCTCTTATGTAAACGCGCCGGTGAAGTGGTTTATGTCGATGCTAACAAGGTTCGCGTACGTACACCAGAAGGTGAAGTTGACGAATACCGTCTAACTAAGTTTGCGCGTTCTAACGCAGGGACCTGCTACAACCAACGTCCAATCGTAGAATTAGGCGACCAAGTTGATGCTTTAGAAATCTTAGCAGATGGTCCATCTATGCAAAATGGGGAAATGGCCCTCGGTCAGAACCCATTGGTAGCCTTCATGACTTGGGAAGGGTATAACTATGAGGACGCGGTTATCATGTCTGAGCGTCTAGTCAAAGATGATGTATATACCTCTATCCACATTGAAGAATATGAATCAGAGTCCCGTGACACCAAGTTAGGGCCTGAAGAAATTACACGCGAAATTCCAAACGTGTCCGAAGATGCCCTCAAGTACTTGGACAAAGACGGGATTATCTGTATCGGTGCGGAAGTAAAAGACGGCGATATCTTAGTTGGTAAGGTAACACCAAAAGGTGTGACCGAGTTGTCTGCAGAAGAGCGCTTGCTCCACGCTATCTTCGGTGAGAAGGCGCGTGAAGTACGTGATACCTCCTTGCGTGTGCCACACGGCGGGGGCGGGATTGTCCACGACGTTAAAATCTTTACCCGTGAAGCTGGCGACGAATTGGCACCAGGTGTCAACAAGCTGGTCCGCGTCTACATCGTACAAAAACGTAAAATTAACGAAGGGGATAAGATGGCCGGTCGTCACGGTAACAAAGGGGTTGTCTCCCTTATCATGCCGGAAGAAGATATGCCATTCTTACCAGATGGTACCCCAGTTGATATCATGTTGAACCCGTTAGGGGTTCCATCCCGTATGAACATCGGGCAAGTCCTAGAGTTACACTTGGGGATGGCTGCTCGCGAAATGGGCATCAAGATTGCAACACCTGTCTTTGACGGTGCTAGTGAAGAAGATGTCTGGGCAACAGTTAAGGAAGCTGGCTTAGAAGCTGACGCTAAGACTATCTTATATGATGGTCGAACCGGTGAACCATTTGACCGTAAAGTCTCTGTTGGGGTTATGTACATGATTAAGTTGGCCCACATGGTCGACGACAAGTTGCATGCTCGTTCAACAGGTCCATACTCTCTGGTTACCCAACAACCATTGGGTGGTAAAGCTCAATTTGGTGGGCAACGTTTCGGGGAGATGGAAGTTTGGGCCTTGGAAGCTTATGGTGCCGCTTATACCCTGCAAGAAATCTTAACCTACAAGTCTGACGACGTAGTCGGCCGGGTGAAAACCTACGAAGCTATCGTCAAAGGTCAACCAATTCCACGTCCTGGTGTACCGGAATCCTTCCGCGTCCTTGTTAAGGAATTGCAAGCCTTAGGTTTAGATCTCAAAGTTTTAGATGAACATGATCAAGAAATCGAATTACGCGATGACGACGATGAGGATGAAGTAATCAACTTCAATGCCCTCGACCGCTATAAGGCTGATCAAATGGCTCACCATCATGCAGCAGAAGCCGAAGATGAAGGTGAAGAACCAAAGGCTGAGATCAACCTTGACGAACAGGCAATCGCGGAAGACTTCATCGATTCAGCGGTTGAAGACGAACTCGATTCATTAGACTAAGTTTTAGGAGCCCCTAGCCTAGCAAGTCTAGGCTAGGCTGGCAATCCTAACAGAACAATACAAAAGAAAGAGGAGGTCAGCCCTTTGATCGATGTAAATAATTTTGAAGCGATGCAAATTGGCCTAGCGTCTCCAGAAAAAATTCGGAGTTGGTCCTATGGTGAGGTCAAAAAACCTGAAACTATCAACTACCGGACGCTAAAACCAGAAAAAGACGGCTTATTCTGCGAGCGCATCTTTGGTCCAACTAAGGACTGGGAATGTAGCTGTGGGAAGCTCAAACGAATTCGCTATAAGGGTCGGGTCTGCGACCGTTGTGGCGTCGAAGTAACGCGTGCCAAAGTCCGTCGCGAACGGATGGGGCATATTGAGTTGGCAGCGCCTGTCACTCACGTATGGTACTTCAAAGGAATCCCAAGCCGGATGGGCTTGGTCTTGGACATGAGCCCACGACTCTTGGAAGAAGTTATCTACTTCGCTTCATATGTTGTAATCGACAGCGGTGACACCCCATTAGAACGCAAGTCTCTCTTGACTGAGATGGAATACCGTGAGAAAAAACGCGAATACGGTGACCGTTTCTATGCCAAAATGGGGGCAGAAGCCATCAAGGAATTGTTGGATGCTGTTGATTTAGAAGCAGAATGTGCGGAATTAAAGGAAGTGCTCAAGACCGCTACAGGTCAAAAACGGATGCGGGCGATTCGTCGCTTGGACATCTTAGATGCCTTCCGTTTATCAGGCAACAAGCCATCATGGATGGTCTTGGATGTGCTGCCGGTTATTCCACCAGATATTCGTCCTATGGTCCAATTAGAAGGTGGCCGGTTTGCAACAAGTGACTTGAACGATCTCTATCGTCGAGTAATCAACCGTAACAACCGTCTCAAACGTCTCTTGGACTTGGGCGCACCAAACATTATCGTTCAAAACGAAAAACGTATGTTACAAGAAGCGGTCGATGCCTTAATCGATAACGGTCGTCGTGGCCGTGCCGTAACAGGTCCAGGTAACCGCGCACTCAAGTCTCTCTCTCACATGTTGAAAGGGAAGCAAGGTCGTTTCCGTCAAAACCTTTTAGGGAAACGGGTCGACTACTCTGGTCGTTCGGTAATTGTCGTGGGGCCAAACCTCAAGATGTACCAATGTGGTTTGCCAAAAGAAATGGCCATCGAACTCTTCAAGCCTTTCGTTATGAAAGAATTGGTGGAACGTGGTATTGCGGGCAACATTAAGAATGCTAAACGTATGATTGAAACTCAAGACACAGCCATCTGGCCAGTGATTGAAGAAGTTATCAAGGAACACCCAGTTCTCCTCAACCGGGCACCTACACTTCACCGTTTGGGAATCCAAGCCTTCGAACCAACCTTGGTTGAAGGTCGGGCAATTCGCTTGCACCCACTGGTCTGTGAAGCCTACAACGCCGACTTTGACGGTGACCAAATGGCCGTTCACGTCCCATTGTCTGAAGAAGCTCAAGCTGAAGCACGCTTGCTCATGTTAGCGGCGCAAAACATCTTGAACCCTAAAGATGGTAAGCCAGTTGTTACCCCATCTCAGGACATGGTCTTGGGGAACTACTACCTGACCTTGGAAGAGGCTGGGCGTATTGGTGAAGGTTTGGTTGTAAGTGATGTCTCTGAAGCAGAGATTGCTTACCAAAACGGCTACGTTCACCTCCACACTCGGATTGCGATTCCTGCTAAGGCTTTAGTTGGTAAGCCATTCACTGATTGGCAAAAGGAACGTCTCATGGTAACGACCGTTGGGAAATTGCTCTTCAACGAAATCATGCCTCCAGAGTTCCCTTACCTCAATGAGCCTTCACACGAGAACTTAACTGAGAAGACACCAGATAAGTACTTCTTAGAAGCTGGAGTAAATGTACCAGAAGCGATTGCGGCGATGGACTTAGTCCCACCATTTAAGAAGAAAGACTTAGGGCGCATTATCGCGCAAGTCTTCAAACGTTTCAAGATTACCGAAACTTCTGTTATGTTGGACCGCATGAAGAACTTGGGTTACAAGTTCTCAACTCGTGCCGGGATTACTGTAGGGGCGGCCGACGTATTACGTCTGGAATCTAAGGGTGAAATCTTAGAGAAAGCCCACAGCCGTGTTGACAACATTACCAAGCAATACCGTCGTGGTTTGATTACAGACGACGAGCGTTACGAATCCGTTATTCGGACATGGGAACAAGCTAAGGATCAAATTCAAGAAGAATTGCGTAAGTCCTTGCCACGCTTGAACCCAATCGCGATGATGTCTGACTCCGGGGCCCGTGGTAACATCTCTAACTTTACCCAGTTAGCTGGGATGCGGGGGAACATGGCGGCGCCATCTGGTCGAATCATTGAATTGCCTATCACCTCTAACTTCCGTGAGGGTTTGTCTGTCTTGGAAATGTTTATCTCGACCCACGGGGCACGTAAAGGGATGACCGATACGGCCTTGAAGACCGCCGACTCTGGTTATTTAACTCGTCGTTTGGTTGACGTGGCGCAAGATGTCATTATCCGTGAAGATGACTGTGGTACTGACCGTGGTATGACCGTTCGTGCCATTATGGATGGTAACTCCGTCATTGAATCTCTGGAAGAACGTTTGATTGGGCGTTACGCACGTAAAACGGTTCGTCACCCAGAAACTGGTCAAGTATTAGTAGAAGCTAACCACATTATTACGGAAGACATGGCAGATGCCATCGTGGCAGCAGGGATTGAAGAAGTAACCATTCGTTCAGTCTTCACCTGTGATACTAACCACGGGGTATGTAAGAAGTGTTATGGTCGCAACTTAGCGACTGGTTCTGAAGTGGAAGTCGGCGAAGCAGTGGGTACCATTGCCGCTCAATCCATCGGGGAACCTGGTACCCAGTTGACCATGCGTACCTTCCACACCGGTGGGGTTGCGGGTGGTGGCGATATCACCCAAGGTTTGCCACGTATCCAAGAAATCTTCGAAGCTCGTCATCCAAAAGGGCAAGCAACGATTACTGAAGTGGCTGGGATTATTGAATCAATCGTTGAAAAAGAATCTGACCGTAGCCGTGACATCACGGTTAAGGGTGTGACCGATACCCGTACTTACAATGTGCCTTACACTTCCCGTCTCAAGGTTGCGGAAGGCGACAGCGTAGAACGTGGTCAAGCCTTAACTGAAGGTTCAATCGATCCTAAGGAATTACTCCGCGTAACCGATGTCTTGACCGTAGAAAACTACTTGCTCCGCGAGGTTCAAGCTGTTTATCGTGGTCAAGGGGTAGAAATCGGAGACAAACACGTCGAAGTAATGGTTCGTCAAATGTTGCGTAAGGTTCGCGTTATGGACCCTGCTTCAACTGACATCTTGCCAGGTGCCTTACTGGATATCTCGGACTTCGCTAAGGCCAACACCAACGCTATTCAAGCCGGTGAAGTGCCGGCGACAGCTCGTCCAGTCCTCATGGGGATTACCAAGGCCGCCTTGGAAACTAAGTCCTTCATCTCTGCTGCATCCTTCCAAGAGACGACTCGTGTCTTGACTGATGCTGCTATCCGCGGTAAGAAAGACGCGCTCCTTGGTCTTAAGGAGAACGTTACAATTGGTAAGTTGATTCCAGCCGGGACCGGGATGACCCGTTACCGTAAGTTAGAAACCAACATCCAACCGCCTATTGTCGAAGCAGAAGACGAAGATATTGAATTAGAAAATCAAGCACCTGCTAAGGCCTAGGCCTTCAAGTGCTGAGCCAATAGGCTGGGAAGATTCCCAGCCTATTTTTTTACGCTGACAAAATTATGAAATTTTTTAGAAATATCAAGTGATGAGATAGAATATTGCGCGAAAGATAATGGAACCGATTCTGAAGAAGTTCCGAAAAGATTCAATATAAAGCGAATAATATGGCATAAAAATCATTTAATTTTCGAGTGTGTCAGTGTTATTTTGCGGGTGGTATGCTATAATAGAGGCAAAGGGAGGTGCTCACATGGTAACAAAAGAGCTGATTCAACAACGCGCTGTTTTCCTAAGTACCCTTTGTCGAGATTTGGAGCAGGAGTCCTGGGTAAGAGGTTTTTTTCTAGCTGGCCACACGCTTCAAGGTCAGGACGATCCCTACTCAGATATCGATCTCCGTCTCATTGTCATCGACAAAAAAGCCAAGCGTCAAGTCTATGAATGGTTGGCGACCTGGTCACCTGATTTGCTCTTTATTGAAGAACTAAATGACGTCAATGCCTCCTTTTACTTTGAGCATTTTATCAAGTTGAAAGTGCTGGCCTACTATGCTTCAGAACTTGAGCCAAGTATCTGGTTCAAACAAATTCAAGTCGTTTGGGACCCAGAAGGCATGATTGAACCGATGCGACAATCTTCCTTGGCCTTGGAATTGTCAGTCACTCAGGCCATGATTGACCACTATCTGACCAAGTACTACGCCCACCTCCATACCTTATGCAGAGGTATGATGCGAGGCGAGATTAACTACTGCATGCAATGTATCTTGATGATGCGCAATATTCTGTCGGCCCTCTGGTGCTTGGAAAAGGGCCACTTGCCCAACGATATTGGCGACTGGTCTCGCTATGAAGGCGCCCGCTCAGTTCTCAGCCAAGCCCAACAGCAATGGATGCAGAAGGTGATTTCGCTGGACAAGCAGTCGGTCCGTCATTTCTGTTTGGATTCCAATCAACAAATCAAACAGGTTTTGGTACGTTTTGGCTATGATACCCACCAGTTTGACCGGCTGACCCTCCATGTCTTGGAAGAAACTCACTAATTGGCTTATTCTCTTACGCCCACCTAGCTTGCTGTGCCAATCGGATGCCCCCGTATTGGTCCGCTAGCTAGGTGGTTTACTTGTCTCCCGCTATTTTTATCTGCTTAGGTGAAAAAGTCATGACATTTAGGCTTTTTTCAGGTACAATAAAGACGTATGGGCTTTTTTGATAAGAGCCGTCAAGACAGTACTAGGAGGAAATTAAATGACTGAACAATATCAAGATGTCCAGGCTGAACTTAACGACCAGCTTTTGGTTCGTCGTGAGAAAATGGCCCAAATGGCAGAAGCGGGCGTGAACCCTTTTGCGGCGGGCTTTAGCCGGGACCATTTATCTGCCAAAATCTTGCACGACTACAGTGAGATTGACAAAGAAGCCTTAGAAGAAAAGAAAATCCCGGTTCGTGTGGCAGGCCGTATGGTCTCCAAACGTGGTAAGGGTAAGGCTGGTTTTGCCCATCTCTTAGACATGGATGGCAAGATTCAAATCTACGTCCGCCAAGATTCAGTAGGTGAAGATAGCTACCAATGGTTTAAGGCAGCAGACTTGGGCGACATCGTCGGCGTTGTGGGTTATGTCTTCAAGACCAATACAGGTGAACTTTCGGTATTCGCTCAAGAATTCCACCCCCTAACCAAGGCTTTACGTCCTCTGCCAGACAAATACCATGGCTTAACTAATGTAGAGCAACGTTACCGTCAACGTTACTTGGACCTTATTAGTAACGAAGAAAGCCGCGAACGCTTTATCTTGCGTTCTAAGATTGTGCGCGAAATCCGTCGTTTCTTAGACGACCAAGGCTACTTGGAAGTTGAAACACCAGTTCTGCACACCATCGCGGGTGGGGCAACCGCTCGTCCATTCGTAACCCATCACAATGCCTTGGATATGGAGCTCTATCTCCGCATCGCGACTGAGTTGCACCTCAAACGCTTGGTAGTCGGTGGGATTGAGAAGGTTTATGAGTTAGGGCGGATCTTCCGTAATGAAGGGATTGATACCACCCACAACCCAGAATTTACCACTATCGAATGTTATACGGCTTACCAAGTTTATACAGATGTCATGGACTTGATTGAAGGCATGCTGAAGAATGTAGCTGAGCGTGTCCTTAACAAGACTAGCTTGGAGTATCACGGTCACACCATTGAGTTAGGTCAACCTTGGGCGCGTCGCCATATGGTAGACTTGATTAAGGAAGTTACAGGTGTGGACTTCTGGCAAGCTATGGACTTCGACCAAGCCAAAGCTTTGGCTAAAGAGCATGGTGTGGAACTCAACGACCACGACACCACTGTGGGTCATGTCATCAACGCCTTCTTCGAAGAGCACTGTGAAGATAAGTGTATCCAACCAACCTTCGTTTACGGACACCCAGTGGAAGTATCACCATTGGCGCGTAAGAACGAAGAAGACCCACGCTTCACTGACCGTTTTGAGCTCTTTATTGTAGGGAAAGAATACGCCAACGCCTTCACAGAGTTGAGCGATCCAATTGATCAACGTCAACGTTTTGAAGCGCAAATGGAAGAAAAGAACAAGGGTAACGATGAGGCTCAACCAATGGATGATGAGTTCATTGAAGCGCTGGAATATGGGATGCCACCAACCGGCGGTTGGGGCTTAGGGATTGACCGTCTGGTAATGCTCTTCACGGGCGCTACTGCTATCCGCGACGTCCTGCTCTTCCCAACTATGCGCCACCATTCATAAAATAAGTGTATCAAAAGAGGACTTATATATAAGTCCTCTTTTTTTACTTGAAGTAAGAGGAGGTTTTATCGAATCTACTTGGAAATTAGAGCTATAAACACGATAGTTAGGAGCTTTACCCGCACTCAAGAATACCCTTACAAAAAATAGTTGACACGAGTCAAAAATGCGTGTAAAATGAATTCGTAAACAATTGTTAGCGTTTTCTGTTTTGAGGAGGAGTATTGATGAAGGACACATTATTTCATCAACGGTTAAGAGAAAAAGGATTCTTAATCTTAACCCATCGTGGTATGAGAGGAGGAAACATCCCTGAAAATACGATAAAGTCTACTCAGTTGGCCTATCAGTTAGGCTCAGATTTAGTAGAGGTAGATATTGCTCGTTCTAAAGATGGGGTCTACTATTTGTTCCATCATAACAACGAGAAAAGATTACTAGGGGTAGAAAATGGCTCGTTAGAAAAATTGACTAGTGCTGAGATTGATGCACTCGCTTATTTGAACGGGATTGGTGATGATTCGGGATATCATCTAGAGAAGCTGAGTGATTTTCTTGCTTGGTTACCAGTTGATGGGCTGGTTAACATTGACCGTTCATGGTTTTATTGGGACGACCCAGCTTTTATGAGACTATTTGTAGATACACAAACACTAGATCGCGTATTCTTCAAAAGTCCACTAGAAGATGAACTGTTGGCTAAGTTGAATTCGCATAGACTCGATGTGTTTTACATGCCGATTTTACGCGAGCAAATGGACATGTCCTATTTTGATGCTTATCCTTATGTTCACTGTATTGGAGCGGAGTTATTGCCGACAGAGGAAAATTCACCTCTGCTTGCTGCTGATTGGCGATCTTCGCTCCGTGAAGCTGGATACCTAGTGTTACTTAACGGTATTAATATTGGAGTAAGACACAATCTTTTTTATCAATTTGACGAGGACCAAGCCGTTCTCAATCCATCAGAGGGATGGGGACATATTGTGGCACATCGTCCAGATGTTATTCAAACAGACTGGCCATTTCTGCTCGCAGCTTATCGCCAGAACTGCCAAAAATAAGGAGGATTAAAATGTTTAAGAAGTTAAAGATGTTGTTTGCTGGGTTAGCAGTATTCTCAACGGTTGCAAGTGTTACTGCAGTTCAAGCTGAAGCAGACAAGTCGCAAGAGCTCGTTGTTTACTCGAATGCAGTATCTAGCGGACGTGGTGATTGGTTAATTGAAAAAGCTGCAGAAGCAGGGTTTAAAATTAAAATTGTTGAAGTTCCCGGTGGGGAAATTGCTGATCGATTAATTGGGGAAAAAAATAATTCAATTGCAGATGTAACTTTTGGCTTAAATGTTATCGAATACAATAAGCTTAAAAAAGAAGATGTTTTGAAACCATATAAGCCGGCTTGGGCAGATGAAGTAACTGAGGGGCTCGCAGACCCAGACGGAAACTATTGGCCAATTACGGTCGTGCCATTGGTTTTGATGGGGAATGAATCGCAAACTATGCCGAAAGACTGGACTGATTTAACAGATCCTAAGTACAAAGATCAGTACGGGATTTTTGCTCTCTCAGGTGGGACGCCAAAAATGATTTTGGCTAGTATCCTAGCGCGTTACGCAGACAAAGATGGTGAGCTTGGAGTATCAGAAGAAGGATGGGAAGTAGTTAAGAAATATATTCAAAATGCCCATATCTATACTGAAGGGGAAGATCACCGCACTGCCATTATTGAAGGTAAGTACAAGTACGGTCAAATGTGGGGGAACGGCTTACTTCAACTAGAGAAAGAACGCAACGTTAAAATGCAGTTTATGCAACCAGAAATCGGGATGCCTTTCGTTTCTGAACATTTAGGGATTGTTAAAAACTCTAAGAAAACAGAATTAGCTGAGGAATTCATCAATTGGTTCGGTAGTGCCGAAACACAATTGGCTTGGAGTAATCAATTCGGTACAATTCCTGCGAATAAGAAGGCTTTGGAAAAAGCTCCAGATTATGTTAAAGAGTTTGCTTCAAAGACTAAACAACAAGATATTGACTGGGAATTTGTTGGTCAACACATTGACCAATGGGTTGAAAAGGTTACCCTAGAATTTATCCAATAATCAACGTTTAGGCTATAAACAAGAAGAGGAGTTTACACAATGATCAAGTTCACAGATATCCAAATCAGTTATGGTGATTTTGTGGCTGTGGACAACCTGAATTTAGAGATTCAAGAAGGTGAATTTTTCACCTTCTTGGGCCCTTCAGGTTGTGGCAAGTCAACGACCTTGCGCGCCCTGGTGGGCTTTAATATTCCAACGCGCGGTAAGATTGAAGTAGGTGGCCGGGATGTTACGCGATTAGAGCCTGAAGCCCGGGAGATTGGAATTGTCTTCCAATCATATGCCCTCTTCCCAACTATGACAGTATACGAAAATATTGCTTTTGGTCTCAAAGTCAAGAAGATAAAACCGGAAATTATCCGTGAGAAAGTAAATGAAGTTGCTAAGAAAATTAAGATTACCGAGAAGCAATTGCAGCGCAATGTCTCGGAACTATCTGGGGGACAACAACAACGTGTGGCGCTAGCGCGTGCACTTGTTTTAGAGCCTAAGATTCTCTGCCTTGATGAACCTCTATCCAACTTAGATGCTAAGCTTCGGGTTGATTTGCGTAAGGAACTCAAGAGGCTCCAAAAGGACTTCAAAATTACGACTTTGTATGTTACGCATGACCAAGAAGAGGCCTTGACACTTTCTGACCGCATAGCCGTATTCGATAACGGGAAAATTGAACAAGTCGGCACACCGAGTGAAGTTTATAACGCTTCTCAAACAGAGTTTGTTTGTGACTTTATTGGAGATAACAATCGTCTTGATGAGGGCACTATGCAGATGCTGAGCCAATCTTCAGGCCATGCCTTTAAGGATAAGGCCGGCTATATTAGATTGGAACGTGTACGTTTCAATCGAGACTATCCAAATGATGTGGAGACTAAAGGGGTTGTCTTGGATATGGAATTTGATGGTATTCTTCTCAAGTACACCGTCAAGTTAACCAATGGAAAGCATATTCATATTATTGATAAAAATGATGGGTTCTCTAAACGTGAGATTGGGTCTGAAATTTCTGTCTTTATGAATCCTGCAGATATTCTGCAGTTTTAGGAGGTACTCCTATGAAATTCGACCGTAAAATCGTACAGAAGATTGCTTTGCGCTTATTGCTAGTTTGGCTGATTCTGGCCTTTATTGTCTTGCCTAACTTTAATTTGCTTTATACAGTCTTCGTCAATAACGGACAAGTATCCTTTAGAGCGATTGAAAAAGTCCTGAAATCTGAACGAGCTCTAAAGAGTATTTTTAATAGTTTTATTTTAGCATGCTCTATGGTGGTCACTATTAATGTAGTAGGGACTTTAGTAGTTTTATTTACCGAGTATTGGGATCTGAAAGGGGCAAAAATGCTTAAGATAGGCTATATGACCTCTTTGATATATGGTGGGGTTGTCTTAGTTACTGGCTACAAATTCCTATATGGGGATACTGGCTTCTTAACTAATGCGATGGCAAGCTTTATTCCGGGATTTAATCGGCAATGGTTTGTAGGATTCGCAGCTGTACTCTTTGTAGCAACTTTTTCTAGTACTTCCAACCATATTATGTTTTTAACTAGTGCAGTTCGAAACGTAGACTACCACACGATTGAAGCAGCGCGAAATATGGGGGCTAAGCCTTTCACAGTTTTCTGGAAGATAGTTTTACCAACCCTGAAACCAACTCTTTTTGCCTTGACGATCTTTACTTTCTTATCGGGGCTATCGGCAGTTTCGGCGCCGCTGATTGTAGGGGGAGCGGACTTCCAAACCATTAACCCTATGATTATCACTTTTGCCAAGTCTAGTAGTTCAAAAGATATTGCAGCGGTCTTAGCAATTTTCTTAGCTATTATGACAATTACACTTCTAGTAGTACTAAGTCGTATTGAGCGGAATGGGAATTACATCTCAATAAGCAAGACGAAGGCTCGACTCAAAAAGCAAAAGATTGAATCTCCTCTGTGGAATGCAATTGCTCATTTAGTGGCATATGTTCTGTTCTTAATCTATATGCTACCGGTAGTGCTAATTATCTTGTTCTCCTTCCAAGACCCAGTGGCTATTGAAAAAGGGCAACTTGATTTTAGTAATTTCACCTTGAAAAACTATAGCCAACTCTTTACCAATGCGGAATCTTTTATGCCATATGTAGTCAGCATTGTGTATGCTGCTTTGGCTGCAGTGATTGTGACGCTCTTGGGGGTTGTTATTGCCCGGTTAGTTCATAAGGCTGAGTACAAAGTAGACAAGCTATTTCAATGGGGCGCTTTAATGCCATGGATTTTGCCAAACACCATGATTGCTGTAGCCTTTCTCTTTTATTTCAATAACCCGCAAGCTGTTGTTTTCAATCGAGTGCTGATTGGAACCTTGGCGATTATGCTAATTGCATATGTAGTAGTGAAAATGCCATTCTCATATCGGATGACGAGGGCTGCTTTCTTCAGTATTGATAATAATATGGAAGAGGCCGCTAAGAGCATGGGGGCGTCAACCTTCTATACCATGACGCGGGTGATTATTCCATTCTTGCTACCGGTGCTCATGTCAGTAATGGCGCTCAATTTTAATTCTCTGTTAGCGGATTACGACCTATCCGTTTTCCTTTACCATCCGCTTTTCACTCCGTTGGGAATTGTCGTGCGGTCGGCAAGTACGGAAACGGCTACGACTAGTGCCAAGGCCATGATTTTCGTCTATACAGTGGTCTTAATGATTATGACATCAACCTCACTATACTTAACGCGTACTAAGGATCGGAAACCTCCGAAGAAGTTACGTAAGTAATTGGCGATTGATTCAGTAATATGAGCGATAAATCGGCATAACTGCAGCTGTAGTTATGCTGATTTTTTCATAAGTGCGTGCTATAATTTGTGTTAGTGAGGTGATGGGAATGGCAACGATGGATGATATTGCGCGCAAAGCTGGCGTATCACACGGGACGGTTTCGAATGTATTAAATAAGCGCGGGAATGTGAGCGCTAAGAAAATTAAGCTGGTTGAGGATGCTGCTAGAGCATTAGGATATTATGTCAACGAGTCAGCGCAAACCTTACGTAAGGGGATGTCAAAGGTTATCCATTTGATTATCCCATTTGAATTGAGACGAAAATATGATTCCTTTGTTTCTGGTGCCTATCTCGCTATAAGTGGCACCGACTATAAAATTGAGTTGACCTATTTTCGGATGCGTCAAGACTTAGATAATCTTGTAGAACAGTTGGCTACTGCAATACCGAGCGCAATTTTTTGCCTTGGGGCGGCGCCGAAGCAGGCAATTTTGGATAATTATAAAGCTGACACCCCTTTACTTTTGGTAGACTGTCTAATAGCAGAGCAACCTCTATCCTCTCGCGTATACTATATCGATTTTAATCAGGAGACGGTTGGTCATATGCTAAGAGCTTGGGTTGATGGGAACCAGCGAGTGGTTGTATTGAGCGATCGGCAGGGCTTTCAGGCCGCCTATGAATCTTTGATTCAGTCACTTTTACCTGAAAGTGAGATAACTGTCATTGGAATTGAAGGAGATTATAAGTGGATTGAACTAGCCGATATACTTGACGACTTGACAGAAAATGACATAGTAGTTGCATTGAGCCCTAGTTACAAGGAGCAGCTGGAAGAGCTGAGTAATTGGTTGTATTTACCGCTTAAGTGCTCTGTGATTGTGTTAGGTGAACCTACGCCCTTTCATGAGTGCCCAGGTGGTGCATTAAACTTGAAACAACTGGGATATCGCGCTCTACAACAGGTATGCCGACAAGTTTACCAATCCGAAATTTTGCCAGTTGATATTTCAGTTGTATCTAGCCCGTCCATATTAAAAGAAAGCAAGCCATTGCGTTTTCTGACCATTGGAACGCCCATGACTCAAGCAATTAAGAAGATTGCCCAACGCTATAAGAAAGTGTATGGGGTTCCTGTTCAGGTTGAAGAATTGGGCTACGAGGCTATGTATGCTCTCCTAAATCAATATGGACCGATTGATGCAGATATTGTCCGTTTGGATATAGCGGGAATGCGAAGTGTGGATTGGTCCGCTTTTGCTCGCTTAGATTCTATACCTCAAGTGGCAAGGATTAACCAATCTCTAATAGAAGGGATCCCTAAGGAATATACCCATGTGTCGGGATATCAGTACGCCTTGCCGCTAGATATCAGTTTGCAAATGTTGTTCTACCATAAGCAGTTTTTTGAAGATAAATTAATACAACGAGAGTATTTTGAACGTTATCGAGAGCAATTAGCAGTGCCAACGACTTTTGCGGCTTTTGACCGAATTAGCCAATTCATACAGGAAGCTCAATTTAAGAAAGGGCTCGTTGGGCATTCGCTTATCCAGGGTGGCCCCCTAATTACCTATGCAGACTTCGTTCCGCGTTTACTAGAGAAAGCCCATCAGTTAGATGAAACCACACCTGAGACGGAAATCTTCTTAGAGTGTTTAAAAGCATATCAAGAGAGTCTTGCGAATAGCGCACAGGTTTTCGATGGTTGGTGGGGAGATGCGGCAGCAAACTTTGCCAGTGGGAATTCTGTTATGGAAATCATTTTCTCCAACTACGGGAGTGATTTAGTAGGGAGTGCGTCGCATTTCCATTCGAGTGATATTGGTGTTTCAGCCATTCCAGGAGGGCGCCCACTCTTAGGTGGCGGAGTACTTTGCGTGTCTAAACCTGCTATTAAACGTCCAGAAGTAGGACACTTTCTTGAGTGGCTCTATAGTGATGAAGTAGCCAAACCTCTTGCATTACTAGGTGGGCTATTGCCAACTAGTTCAGTTGTCAATAATCCTGTTATCCAAGCTGAATATCCGTGGTTAAGTCAATTAAGGGCCAATCTTCAGACTGGTTCTCGCTTTGGGATATGGGCAGAAGAATATGCCTTACAAAATGAAGTGAATCTAGGTGCTGCGGTAGCGCAAGCCATAGAAAAGCAAAGAAAGAAGGAATAAAGTGGATTATCAAGTGGTTAGTCTGCGACTTTTTATGGCGATTCTGTGTGCCGGATTAATAGGATATGACCGGCAGAAGAAGAACCGTCCAGCTGGTTTGCGGACACATATTTTGGTATGTATTGGTGCAGCAGCAATTTCGATGATTCAAGCAGCTGTTTTCTATGAAAAATTACAAGTGCATCCAGAGATTAGAGTAGACCAAGTGAGACTCTTAGCACCCATTGTCAGCGGGATTGGTTTCCTTGGTGGCGGGACTATTATCGTTACTAAGCAACGTGTGGCAGGATTGACTACGGCAGCCTCATTGTGGACGACAGCCGGAATGGGGATTGCGATCGGCATGGGATATTATGAGATTGCTCTTTTGACTTGTGCGGCAGTTATGTTTTCGCTTACAATTATTCGACGTATTGTTCATATGCCCAATGTTAAGCGACTAGAAATAAAATACATTCATCGAGTGGCAACCAAGGAGTTTCTGACTCAGTTCTTTGAATCACGAGGAATTGAGGTGACAGATATTCTATTTGATGTAGAAAATTCAGAAGGGCGCCGACTTTATCGTAATATTTTTACGGTTCATGTCCCTGAAGAATTATCTTTGCCCCGATTAATTGAAGAACTAGCTGCCCACCCAGATATCCGGAAAATTCGTTTGGTATCTATATCGGAATAAGCCATTTACCGACTAAGTGCATCGCGCTTAGTCGTTTTTGTGAGATTGAATGAACAGATTTGAAGTAGTTATGGATATTTACAATGTAAAACATGCTATAATAAGAGAAAAGAATCAGGAGGCGAGCGAGATGCGCAGTGAAGTCATGTGGCAGGATTTTTGTAGGCGTCAGGGGCTGGCAAAGGATACGCCCTATGAGGCTTTTAGTTTCGGTGGACCGGGCAGTGTCATTGCGGACCCCTTGGCACAGCTGGTCATGGCGGGCAAGAAGACGGCCACCTGCTCAGCCAAATTGCTCTATGAGGTAGAGGATGAGCCCCTGCCGGAAGTTGGAAGCTATAGCGTCATTCTGAATAGCCGTAACCAGGCTCAATGTGTCATTCAGACCACGGGGGTGGTCACCATGCCCTATGAAGAAGTGACCGAAGCTTGGGCTAGAAAAGAAGGAGAGGGCGACCTTAGCCTAGAATATTGGCGCCAGGCCCATTGGTCTTTCTTTGAAGCAGAATTTCGCTTAGTCAATCAGGTTTTTACCCCTGAACAGGAACTGGTTTTCGAAGAGTTCCAGGTAGTTTACCGCTTGCCAGAGGCGAGCTTAGGCTGATTTACTGGCTCGAAAAATCTAGACAGAAAAAGACCAATATATCATATATGATATATTGGGAAAAATAAGGAGGAGAAAGAATGGAATTTGTAAGAACAGAAAGAGGATTTGAAGGCTATAATGCAGCAGGAGAAGTCGTAGCTGAGATTACTTATCGGCCGACAGAGGATCCCAAGGTGGTCATTGCCGACCATACTTTTGTGGACGATAGTTTGCGTGGCCAGGGTGTCGCCCAAGAACTCTTGGACACCTTAGTAGCGGCTATGAAGGCTGAAGGCAAAAAGATTAAGGCAGAATGCTCTTATGTAGTAGCTAAGTTCCAACGTGACTCGCAGTATGATGCGGTCAATGCCGATAAGGACTAGTCGGATGCCAGAAGTATGGGAACTAGTCGATGTCAATAAGCAATTGACTGGCATCAGACATTTGAGGGGGCAAGAAGCCCTCATCCCACCAGGTCATTATCATCTGGTGGCGCGCGTTTTGGTAATGGATGCAAAGGGTCAGATTCTACTGACCCAGCGTAGTCATGGTAAGGCCCATTATCCTAATAATTGGGAATTTGGCGCCAATGGCTCAGTTTTGGCAGGCGAAAGCTCGGAACTTGCTGCTTGTCGCGAGTTATGGGAGGAGACTGGGATTAAGGTGACGCCCCATGACTTAGTCTGGTTGGAGGACTATCGCTATGACAATTGGTGGCTAGATATTTACGGAATTGTTTTAGCGGATCTGGCGCCCGCACTTGTTTTGGACCCAGAGGAAAATCAGGCCTGGGTTTGGCTAGCGCCAGACCAGTTGGAGCAATGGCAGGCCAAACTTGTGCCGGGCGACTGGGAACGTTGGCAGGCAGTTGCCAGCAAGTTGTTAGCATTGAGAGAGGAGGTTGACAAATGAAGATAAAACTAGGTCAGCCTTTGAGCCAGGCCACACTAGCAGAATGGGGTTTTGAAAATGGCCAGGCACGCCATGTCTTGGCCGAAGGGGAATTTGAGCTTCGAATGACTATGTCAGACCAGGAGCTAGAACTGGTGGTCTATGATTTGGCCATGGAGGAACCCTACACCTTGTTTGAGGTAGCCAGTGCCAGTGGGGCCCTTGTAACAGCCCTACGCCAGCAAGTGGATGATATTCTCAATCGGATTTTAGGCCAGCAGATTCAAGACAATCCGCTAGTAGAGCGATTGGTGGAACATGTGAAGGCGACTTACGGGCTGGCACCAGCCCATCCCTTTAAGCGCCATCCGGAAATAATAGGCTTTAAGGTGCCGACGGTCGATAAGCTATTTGGTATCTTTTTGCCGGTCGACTATTGTCGGTTAGATAAAACGAGTTCGCGGACTGACCAGGTGCTAGTGCTTAATCTTAAGGGCCAGCCCGACCAGATTCTTGGGCGCATTGATAACTGTCGCTATTTCCCTGCTTATCATATGAACAAGAAACATTGGTTTAGCCTACTTCTGGATGCACAGACGGATTGGGATCAGCTGACCAGTTTGCTAGCAGAAAGCTATAGCTTAGTTAAGAAATAAGGATATAAGAAGGCCCTGCTTGCTAGTGGGGCCTTTTACTTTTAGCAGGACTGCTCAAAAAATTCGAGCAAGTCGCAAAAAAGTCTTCCATACCCCCTTGACGAAAGAGGATTTTATTGGTACATTAGTAGAGGTGTTTTTATACGAGATTCCTGAAATTCAGTCGTGCTGACTGGTATAGAAGCAACATTATTATTTTTCCATAAAAATGGCACACTTGGATGTGTGGACTAGATTAAAGCAAAGGGAGGAGGAGCTTGGATGCCAACTATTAACCAATTAGTTAATAAACCTCGTAAAACCAAAGTCGTTAAGTCAAACTCACCTGCATTAAACAAAGGGTACAACAGTTTCAAGAAGACCCAAACGAACAACAACTCTCCACAAAAACGTGGGGTATGTACTCGTGTGGGGACCATGACACCGAAGAAACCTAACTCAGCTTTACGTAAATATGCCCGTGTACGTTTGTCTAACTTGATGGAAGTGACAGCTTACATTCCAGGGATCGGTCACAACTTACAAGAACACAGCGTTGTTTTAATCCGCGGTGGTCGTGTAAAAGACTTACCAGGGGTACGTTACCACATCGTTCGTGGTGCGCTTGACACTGCTGGTGTTAACGATCGTAAACAAGGCCGTTCTAAATACGGTACCAAACGTCCTAAAGGCTAAGAGCCTCATCATTAAACATTCAGAAAGGAGGATTTTGAATGCCTCGTAAAGGTGCAATCGCAAAACGCGAAGTTTTGCCAGATCCACTCTACAATTCAAAATTAGTTACTCGCACAATTAACCGTTTAATGCTCGATGGTAAACGCGGTAAAGCTGCTACTATCTTATATGCTGCTTTCGATATCGTGCGCGAACAAACCGGTCAAGACCCAATGGAAGTTTTCGAACAAGCAATCGAAAACATCATGCCATTATTAGAAGTTAAAGCTCGCCGTGTAGGGGGTTCTAACTACCAAGTACCAGTTGAAGTACGTCCAGAACGTCGTTACACCTTAGCCATCCGTTGGTTGGTAAGCTACTCTCGCTTACGTGGTGAAAAGACCATGGAATTACGTTTAGCGCGTGAAATCATGGATGCAGCTAACAACACTGGTGCATCAGTTAAGAAACGCGAAGACATGCATAAAATGGCAGAAGCCAACAAAGCATTCGCTCATTACCGTTGGTAAGATTTTCAGTCATATCACTAGCTGTTATAAGCTAGTGGTTTTTGACTACTATGCACACTCTCAAAACAACTGAAAAGGGGTAAAACAAAAAGATGGCAAAAAGAGAATTTTCGCTAGAGAAAACTCGTAATATTGGTATCATGGCCCACATCGATGCTGGTAAAACCACCACGACTGAACGTGTCTTGTACTATACCGGCCGTATCCACAAAATTGGTGAAACCCACGAAGGGGCTTCCCAAATGGACTGGATGGAGCAAGAACAAGAACGTGGGATTACCATCACCTCTGCCGCAACTACTGCGCAATGGGCTAACCACCGGATTAACATCATCGACACACCAGGGCACGTGGACTTCACTGTCGAAGTAGAACGTTCTCTCCGGGTTCTTGATGGTGCCGTTGCCTTATTGGATGCTCAGTCTGGGGTAGAACCTCAAACTGAAACCGTATGGCGTCAAGCTACCACTTACGGTGTTCCTCGTTTGGTCTTCATCAACAAGATGGACAAGATCGGTGCGGACTTCTTATACTCTGTAAGAACCTTGCACGAACGCTTACAAGCAAACGCTCATCCAGTTCAATTACCAATTGGTGCTGAAGATGAGTTCTCAGGTATCATTGACTTAGTGGAAATGAAAGCCTACAACTACACTAACGACTTAGGGACTGACATTGAAGAAATCGAAATCCCAGGTGACTTACAAGATTTAGCTGAAGAATGGCGTACTAAGTTAGTTGAAGCAGTTGCTGAAACTGACGAAGAACTCATGATGGCTTACTTGGAAGGCGAAGAAATCGACGTACCTACCTTGAAAGCAGCAATCCGTAAAGCAACTGTTGCAGCGGACTTCTACCCAGTATTCTGTGGTTCTGCCTTCAAGAACAAAGGGGTTCAATTAATGTTGGATGGGGTTATCGACTACCTTCCATCTCCATTAGACGTTCCAGCTATCAAAGGGATTGACCCTGATACTGACGCTGAAGTAGAACGTCATGCAAGCGATGAAGAGCCATTCTCTGCTTTGGCCTTCAAAGTTATGACTGACCCATTCGTAGGTCGTTTAACCTTCTTCCGTGTTTATTCTGGTACTTTACAATCCGGTTCTTACGTTCAAAACGCTACTAAAGGCAAACGTGAACGTGTCGGCCGTATCTTACAAATGCACGCCAACCACCGTCAAGAAATTCCTGAAGTATTCTCTGGGGATATCGCGGCAGCTGTTGGTTTGAAAGACACTACTACTGGGGACACTCTCTGTGATGAGAAGAACGAAGTAATCCTCGAGTCTATGGAATTCCCAGAACCAGTTATCGAAGTAGCGATTGAGCCTAAATCAAAAGCTGACCAAGATAAGATGGGTGTAGCCTTACAAAAATTGGCTGAAGAAGACCCAACCTTCCGTGCTTACACTAACCAAGAAACTGGTGAAACAGTTATCGCAGGTATGGGTGAGTTACACTTGGATATCATCGTTGACCGTATGCGTCGTGAATTCAAGGTTGAAGCTAACGTGGGTGCTCCACAAGTTTCTTACCGTGAAACCTTCCGTTCTGCAACTCAAGCAGAAGGTAAGTTCGTTCGTCAGTCTGGTGGTAAAGGTCAATACGGTCACGTATGGATCGAATTCACACCAAACGAAGAAGGTGCTGGTTTCGAATTCGAAAACGCAATCGTCGGTGGTGTGGTTCCTCGTGAATACATCCCAGCGGTTGAAGCTGGTTTGAAAGACGCTATGGAAAATGGTGTCCTCGCAGGCTTCCCAATGGTAGACATCAAAGCTAAGCTTTACGATGGTTCTTACCACGATGTCGACTCTTCTGAAACTGCCTTTAAGGTAGCGGCGTCCTTAGCACTCCGTGCAGCTGCTAAGAAAGCTAACCCAAGCATCTTGGAACCTATGATGGCAGTTGAAATCACTGTACCTGAAGAATACTTCGGGGACGTTATGGGTCACGTGAACTCTCGTCGCGGTCGCGTTGAAGGTTCTGAAGTACGCGGTAACGCTCAAATCGTTAAAGGTATGATTCCATTGTCTGAAATGTTCGGTTACGCAACTACCTTGCGTTCTGCAACTCAAGGGCGTGGTACCTTCTCTATGACCTTCGACCACTATGAAGATGTGCCGAAGTCAATCGCAGAAGAAATCATCAAGAAATACGGCGGCAAGTCAGAAGACTAATCTGACAGGACTTGCTTGGAATAACGAATAAGCGTTATTCCCAAAGCCTAGAAAATGGTGCAAAATCTTGAATTTTGCCCCATTTCTAGGTATAATACTACTGATAGATTTAATTGAAATCTATAAAACAAACTCAACTATTTTTAGGAGGCAGAAATTAAAATGGCAAAACAAAAATTTGACCGTTCTAAACCACACGTAAACATTGGTACAATTGGTCACGTTGACCATGGTAAAACTACCTTATCAGCTGCAATCGCAACTGTATTAGCTAAACAAGGTTTCGGTGAAGCTCGTTCATACGACCAAATCGATAACGCTCCAGAAGAAAAAGAACGTGGGATCACAATCAACACTTCTCACATCGAGTACGAAACAGCTAACCGTCACTACGCTCACGTTGACTGCCCAGGTCACGCGGACTACGTTAAAAACATGATCACTGGTGCTGCTCAAATGGACGGCGCGATCCTCGTTGTATCTGCTGCTGACGGCCCAATGCCACAAACTCGTGAACACATCCTCTTGTCTCGTCAAGTTGGTGTTCCTTACATCGTAGTATTCTTGAACAAAGTTGACATGGTTGACGACGAAGAATTGCTCGAATTAGTTGAAATGGAAGTTCGTGACCTCTTGTCTGAATACGACTTCCCAGGCGACGACACTCCAGTTATCGCTGGTTCAGCTTTGAAAGCTTTAGAAGGCGACGCTAACTACGAAGCTAAAGTTTTAGAATTGATGGAACAAGTTGATGCTTACATTCCAGAACCAGAACGTGACACTGACAAGCCATTCATGATGCCAGTCGAAGACGTATTCTCTATCACTGGTCGTGGTACTGTTGCAACTGGTCGTGTTGAACGTGGTCAAGTTCGCGTTGGTGACGAAGTTGAAATCGTTGGTATCGAAGAAGAAACTTCTAAGACTACCGTTACCGGTGTTGAAATGTTCCGTAAGTTATTGGATTACGCTGAAGCTGGGGACAACGTTGGTACCTTGTTACGTGGTGTAACTCGTGACCAAATCCAACGTGGTCAAGTATTATCTAAGCCAGGTTCAATCACTCCACACACTAAGTTCGAAGCTGAAGTGTACGTATTGTCTAAAGAAGAAGGTGGTCGTCACACTCCATTCTTCTCTAACTACCGTCCACAATTCTACTTCCGTACAACTGACGTAACTGGTGTTGTTACTTTACCAGAAGGTACTGAAATGGTTATGCCAGGCGACAACGTACAAATGGTTGTTGAATTGATCCACCCAATCGCGATCGAAGAAGGGACTAAGTTCTCTATTCGTGAAGGTGGCCGTACTGTAGGTGCCGGTGTGGTATCTAAAGTCTTAGCTTAATTCTAAGCTTAATATGCCTTTCCAAAAGGGTCTCTTCGGAGGCCCTTTTTCTATATCCAAAATAAGCCCCCTGTGTCAGATGACATAGGGGGACTTTATTTGTAGATAGGTTTTAGAGGTCGCGGCGCTTGAAGGTATAGATGCCGGCGAGAGTGAAGATGAGACTTAAGGCAAAGGCGAATATAGCGGTTTTGCTAGTCATACTAAAGCTAGCTGTACTCTCATAGACAAATTCCATGACAATAGCCTTAAACCAATCATTATTTGGGTCAATCAATTCGCCAGGGATTTTCAAGAAAATAAAAACGGTAAAGTAGACAATAAAGACCATACTGTAGTTGCGGGTCAGGAAGAGGACGAAGCTGGTAACGCAGAACCAAGCATAGGTACAAAGACACTGAATCAGGAAGGTAATCAGAAACTTAGGCCAAAAATCCGCTGGTAGACTCCCCATCTGGCCCCCTGACCGTAAGAATTCGATGACGTAACCTGCTGCGTAGAGAAGGAAAAATTGTAAGAGAATAAGACTAGCAATGGTCAGAGACTTAGCTAGGTAATACTGGCCACGGGTTTTACCGGTAGTCAGATTATTATGGTAGAGTTTGTTGTTAAGGTCGACTCCTAAGAGTAGGGTGGTCACCACATTGCAGGCGATAAAAAGTAGGCCTATGTTATAAGACACGGCATCCATGGCGAAGAAGAAGCCAGAACTAGAAGTAGTAACTCGCGAAGTAAAAATGGCTAGCAGAATACCCAGGACACAGAAGGCTTGAATCCCCCAAAATCCGACGGAGCGGACTAAACGGTAATAATCGGCTTTGATACTATTAAGCATACTGTTTTCCTCCTTGAACTTGAATTAAATCGGTAAAGTATCGCTCTAAATCTTTATGAGCGTAGTAGAGCGCACTGATTGGAATATCAGCTAAAACCAAGGCCTTAGCCAGTTCTGGTATATCCTCTGCTTTGCCGATTAACTGCAATTGGTCGGTCTGATGGCTCGGTTTAAGTCTAAAGCCTAGCTGTTTTTGAACGAAGTCCTTAGCCATTTGAGTCTTTTGGGACTGGAGGATAATATAGTCGCCACTTTCGCGGTCGAAGTCATCCTTGGAAAGCTCTTGGATGAGCCGTCCTTGATGAATGAAGCCAAAGCGACTAGCCACCAAATATAATTCTGACAAGATATGGCTTGAAATAATCAGGGTCATGCCTAATTCACGGTTAAGGCGGAGGACCATCTCACGAAATTCTTGAATGCCGACAGGATCGAGACCATTGATTGGTTCATCTAAGATGAGCAAATCAGGTCGAGACAGGATAGCGATGGCGATACCCAGACGTTGTTTCATTCCCAGAGAGAAGTCCCGAAATTTTTTGGCACCAGTTTGGCTTAAGCCGACATAGTACAAGGTCTCCTTAATCAGACTATCCGGCTTTTTGATGCCACGATCCAGGCAATAAAAACGGAGATTGTCGTAGGCAGATAGATGCTGGTGTGCCACAGGTGTTTCAATGACAGAGCCTACATGGTGGAGGGCGGTAGTCCACTCTTTAGGGGTGCGTGAGCCCAAAATGGAGACGGTGCCTTGACTTGGTGCGATTATTTGGGTAATTAATTTGATTAAGGTGCTTTTACCCGCTCCGTTTTGACCGATTAGGCCATAGATTTCTCCTTTCTTTAGCTTGAGGCTGAGCGAGTCCAAAGCCACTTGGTCGCCATAATGCTTACTAAGATTTTGAATGACTAAGATATCTTCCATGATCTTACTCCTTTGCTTATTTCTTATCTCTAGCTTATCAAGTGAATTTCAAATATCTCTCAAGCAATTCTCAAATCTTTCTAAAGTTTTGGAAGAGAGCAAGGGTGTTTTCTGAAAGCAAAAAATTATACCAAAGTGAGGCGCCGGCAAATTTGCATTTGAATGAAAATGACCGTTTTATGAATGAAAATGACCGAAAACGCTTGAAAGATGACCGAAAGCGGTGTATAATCGGGGTGTGAGGTGATAAGAGTGTTAACTCAAACGCGACATCAACTAATTCTATCAGAACTAGAGCAAGCGCATGTTGTCAGCCTACAAGATTTGATGGCCAAGCTGTCAGTATCAGAGTCCACTATACGGCGGGATTTATCTCAGTTGGAAGAAGCAGGGCGCCTGGTGCGAGTTCGTGGCGGTGCCAAACGGGTCTATCATTTGGATCGCGAATCTAGCTATAAGGAAAAGCTAGGGCGGAATAGTAGTGACAAGGCCCTTATTGCTGAGACAGCAGCCGCACAGGTGACAGCAGGCCAGGTCATCTACCTAGACGCAGGCACCACGACCTTGGCTATGATACCGCATTTGGTTGGGCAGGGTGTGACGGTGGTTACCAATGGACTCAGTCAAGCTGACTTGCTGTGTGACTATGGCGAGTCCGTCATCTTGTTAGGTGGCCAAGTTAAGCCCAAGACGCGGGCCATAATTGGAGCGCAAGCTCAGGCTCAACTAGCACGCTATCGTTTTGACCATGTTTTTATGGGCATGAACGGGGTGGATGCTGAATGGGGCTATACGACGCCAGACCAGGAGGAGGCAGCCCTTAAGCAACAAGCCATGCAGCAGGCCAACCAAGTCTATGTTTTGGCGGATGCTTCCAAGATGGGACGGGTCAGTTTCTGTCATGTCGCCAATTTGGAAGAGGCGATTCTTATCACTCATGCCTTAACAGAGGGGCAACGGGCACCTCTTGTGCAAGTCACGACAGTGAAGGAGTGTTAAATTTCGTGATTTATACGATTACCTTTAACCCTGCCGTCGATCTCGTTATCCAGGTTGACCAATGTCAGCTAGGAGAGTTGAATCGATCCAAGGGAGAGGCCTATGTTGCCGGAGGTAAGGGAATCAACGCATCCCTTGTCTTACAGCGCTTAGGGCATGTCAACTACGCGACTGGATTCGTAGGTGGATTTACCGGTCAATATATCAAAGACACCCTCATTCAAGAAGGTGTCAAACCACTTTTTGTTGAAGTGGATGGCATTACGCGGGTTAATGTCAAAGTCAAGTCTCAAGAAGAGACAGAAATCAATGCTGCAGGCCCCCAAGTGAGTCCGGAAAAGTTTGCGGAATTATTGGCCATTTTTGAGCGGGACTTAAGCTCAGATGACGTGGTCTTCTTAGCAGGGAATGCGGCTCCTGGACTTGACGTCAAGGCCTATATTGCTATCGCCAAACTCTGCCAAGAGCGGGGCGCAAAATTTGTGCTGGATACCAACAAGCAACTCTTAACCGAATGCTTGCCTTATCGACCTTTTGTCATCAAGCCTAATCATCATGAATTAGGTGAGATTTTTGGGGTTAGCTTGAAGGATGAGGCAGAAATAATCCATTATGCCAAGAAACTTCAGGAATTAGGAGCACGTCACATTATTGTATCTCGCGGTGGTGAGGGCGCCTTACTTCTAACTGAGGATGGCCAAGTCTTTAGCTCAGATATCCCTAAGGGAAGAGTGGTTAACTCAGTCGGGGCAGGCGATTCTATGTTGGCAGGTTTTGTGGCCACCTACTTGGAGACAGGCGATTTTGCTCAATCTCTAAAACGTGGTGCTGCTACCGGGAGTGCGACAGCCTATTCGGTTTGGATAGCTGAACGTCAATTGATTGATGACCTAGTAAATCAAATTCATGTTGTCGCGCATTAGCCTAGGAAATTCAAAGGAGAAATAGAAAGTGAAATTATCAGAATTATTTGTTAAAGAGGCTATGGACCTCCAATTGAGTACAACAGATAAGCCATCAACGCTTAAGTATTTGGCAGAGCGCTTCCACCAAGCTGGCGGTGTCTCCGACGTTGAAGCTTATGTGGCCGCTTTAGAAGCCCGCGAAGCCCAATCAACAACAGGTGTCGGCGATGAGATTGCCATTCCTCATGCTCAACATGAATCAATCAAATCAGCAGCTATCGTCTTTGGGCGTAGTGACGCAGGGATTGACTGGGAGAGCTTTGATGGCCAAGCTGCCAAATTTGTCTTCATGATTGCAGCCCCTGCAGGTGGTGGTGGCGAGCACTTGCAAGCCTTAGCTAAATTATCTTCTGTCCTCATGCAACCAGCAACTAAAGCAGCTTTAGCAGTAGCAAAAACCCCTGAAGAAGTAGTGGCAGTTTTTACCGCAGCGGAAGCAGAAGAAACAGCCCAAGCTACTGCGGCTGAGCCAGCAAGTCCTGCGCAAGACGATGTCTATGTCTTGGCCGTAACAGCTTGCCCAACTGGGATTGCCCATACTTTTATGGCAGAAGAAAAGCTCAAACAAGCCGGGAAAGCCGCAGGTATCAAGATTAAAGTTGAAACCAACGGGCAGGCCGGTGTCGGCAACCGTTTGACTGCTGACGATATTAAAAAGGCGACAGCCATTATCGTAGCAGCGGATAAGCAAGTTGAAATGGCGCGCTTTAACGGCAAACCAGTCATTGTCACTAAAGTAGCAGATGGTATCCACAAAGCTGATGAATTAGTAGCTAAAGCGGCAAAAGCAGAGGCGCCAATCTACCACGCAGCAGAAGGTGCTGGCGCCGCAGACCTTGAAGTCGGTAAAGAATCCATTGGTCGTCAATTCTACAAGCACTTGATGAACGGGGTTTCTCATATGTTGCCGTTTGTGGTATCTGGTGGGATTTTAATTGCCTTGTCCTTCTTCTGGGGGATTAATTCCTTTAACCCTGAAGATGCTAGCTATAATCAAATAGCGCAATTCCTCTTTGTAACAGGTAAATTATCTTTTGCTATGATGTTGCCAATGTTAGCTGGTTTTATCGGTCATTCAATTGCTGACCGTCCTGGTTTGGTTGTTGGTTTTATGGGTGGGATTTTAGCTAATCCATCTGTCTTGTCTGACTTTGGAGCGGTAGGTCTCTTTGAGAAAAGCATTCCGTCAGGTTTCTTAGGCGCCTTAGTAGCCGGCTTCTTGGCTGGTGGGATTATCTATGTCCTCCGTCTAGCCTTTGCTTGGCTACCAAAATCACTTGAAGGTTTGAAACCAATCTTCCTCTTCCCAGTTTTTGGGGTCCTGATTATGTCCTTCCTCATGCTCTTCGTTGTGAACGGCCCAATGGGGGCTGTTATGCAAGGATTGCAAGACTTCCTCAACGGTATGAGCACAGGTTCAGCCTTAGTCTTAGGTTTCTTAGTCGGTGCCATGATGTCAATTGATATGGGTGGTCCAATTAACAAGGCCGCTTACGTTACAGGGACTGCCTTAGTGACACAATCAGCAGGCGCAGGTTCAAACGTTATGGCAGCCGTTATGGTTGGTGGGATGGTGCCACCGTTGGCGATTGCCTTGGCAGCAACCCTCAACAAAAACCTCTGGCCAGAAGAAGAACGTAACTCAGCTCTAGTTAACTATGTCATGGGTGCAGCCTTCATCACGGAAGGGGCTATTCCATTTGCTGCAGCCAACCCATTGAAGGTTATTCCACCATTGGCAGTTTCTGCCGGTGTAGCGGGTGCCTTAAGCATGCTCTTTGGTATCGTCAGCAAGGTGCCACACGGCGGGGTCTTCGCTATGTTAGCGGGTGGTGTAACGAATCCATTGCTCTATTTAGCGATTTGGGTTGGTGCCAGCTTCTTAGGGGCCTTCCTCTTGAGCTTGACCTTACGTAACCAAAACAAAAAATAAGCTCAAACAGCCAAGACTGCGGTCTTGGCTTCTTTTTTATGGTTTCATTAAGCCTAAAAAAGCACCTGGCAAGGAGCCAGGTGCGGATAATCGATTTGATAGGGAGATTAGTTTTCTTCTAAGCGAGCAAAACCATCGGCAGTCACTGCTTTGAGGGTGCTTGCAGAAGCATTCATCTTGTCCAACTCAGAGTCGTTAAGTGGGATTTCAATGACAGAAACAACCCCTTCGCGACCCAAGATAGCTGGAGCCCCGATGTAGAGGTCTGATTGACCATACTCACCGTCTAAGTAGACAGAGAGAGGGAAGATTGCCTTTTCATCGTCTAAGATAGCACGGCAGATACGAGCCAAGGTAACAGCAATCCCGTAGTAGGTTGCACCTTTTTTAGAGATGATTTCGTAAGCAGCGTCACGAACTTTGAAGAACATTTCAACTAAGGCTTGTTCGTCAGTGTCTGGGTGGTTTTTGACCCATTCATAGATAGTCAAGCCACCCACGTTAGCGTGAGACCAAACAGGGAATTCAGTATCCCCGTGTTCACCTAAGATATAACCGTGGACGTTACGCGCATCAACACCGATAAGTTGTGCGATTTCTTGACGGAAACGAGCGGTGTCTAAGGTAGTCCCAGAACCGATAACGCGCTCTTTAGGGAAACCGGAGAACTTCCAAGTTGCATAAGTTAAGATATCCACTGGGTTGGCAGCAACCAAGAAAATACCGTTAAAACCAGAGTCTACGATTTGTTTAATAACTGATTTGTAGATGCTTAAGTTTTTGTGAACGAGATCCAAGCGAGTTTCACCTGGTTTTTGTGCTGCGCCAGCTGTTAATACGACGATATCTGCGTCACCGCAGTCGCTGTATTCAGCAGAGTAAATTTCCTTAGGTGAAGTGAAGGCTAAGGCGTGAGAGAGGTCTAAAGCGTCCCCGACTGTCTTGTCCTTGTTGATATCAATGATGCCGAGTTCACGGCCGATGTTTTGGTTAACGAGAGAGAAAGCAAAGCTAGATCCGACTGCGCCATCACCGACTAAAATAATCTTGTTCTTTGGTTGTTTCATAGTGAATATCTCCTTTCTATCACTTGGCTATATTATACCACTCTTTTCAAAAATGTGAAGAGGAAATTTTTTGAGTAGTACAGTTTATTGTGGCGAATAATACAGTTCGCCTCGTGAATCTTTCTGTTAGTGACATGCTCCAAACATGTGTTATAATAGAAAATGCAGAGGAGGGAGCAGGATGAAGTTAATCGTTGGATTAGGGAACCCTGGTGATAAGTATCAGGGGACGCGCCATAATGTGGGTTTTGATGTCATTGATGCTTTGGCGCGTCAAGAAGGTTTGAAATTGACCGACCAAAAATTTCGTGCCGATTATACTATTTGGCGAGTGGGAGACGAAAAGGTGCTCTTGGTCAAACCCTATACCTTTATGAACCTATCGGGTGAAGCTGTCTTGCCTCTTATGTCCTATTATAATATTAGCCCTGACGAGCTTGTGGTGGTTTATGATGACTTGGATTTGGATCCTGGCAAGTTGCGTCTACGCCAGTCAGGTAGTGCGGGTGGCCACAATGGGGTCAAGAGCATTATCGAAATGCTAGGGACCCAAGATTTTAAGCGGGTCAAGATTGGCATTGGCCGCCCTCAATATGGACGCAAGGTTGTGGACCATGTTCTACAACGTTTCGATACAGATGACCGTGCTTTAATAGAACAGAAAATTGACCAGACAACCGACTTGTTGAGGGCCTGGGCTAAGGGCGAAACTTTCGTCCAATTAATGAACCAATATAACTAAAAGATACCATAAACCTTAAGATAGGTTGCGACTCTCCCAGGGGTGGGTAGACGTTGCAGCCTCTTGTGGCGTTAGCTGACTCAAATCTCTGAGCCAGTTTTACTAGAGAGAAAGTAGGAAAAACATGGAATTTGCGCAAGATGCTTTTCTGACGGCTATTAAGGCCATCAATCAAATAGAGGCGGGCAGCTTACCCCAGTTGGTAACTGGAATTGATGATAGTGCTCGTGCCGTCATGCTGGCTCAGCTTTTCCAAGCTCGCCCTCGGCCACTCTTGATTGTGGAGCCCATTGCTACCAAGCTAGGACAGTTAGTTGATGATTTAACACAGCTTCTGCCCCAGGTGTCCGTGCAGGCTTTTGTAGTGGAGGAGGCTCTGGCCATTGAATTTGCCTTTGCTTCGGAAGATCAGATGCGGGATCGGATTCAGATCCTTAACCAACTAGCTCACGGCGAGCCTTGTATTGTAGTTACTAATGTGGCTGGTTTACGAAAACAATTGACTCACCCTAATCAATGGCGTCAAGCTCAACATATTCTTGAACTTGGAGATAACTGGGAACGACGCCAGCTAGAAAGTGTCTTGACCGCTTGGGGTTATCATCGGGCTAGCTTGGTAGAACAACCGGGTGAGTTTAGCGTACGCGGGAGTATCATTGACTTCTTCCCAGTATCTGCCGAATATCCGATTCGTTTGGATTTCTTTGATACCGAGCTGGATTCTATTCGGGCCTTTAATGCTGAGACCCAGTCCTCGATTGAAAATCTAGAATCTGTCCAAATCCTGCCAGCTCAAGATGTCTTATTTGGTCTAGAAGCACAACAAGCTCTCTTGCCACGTTTAGAGGATATGAAGGCGCGCGCCCTGAAGAAAGTGAAGGATCAAGAATTAAGAGAGGCCATGGAAGCGGGTCTCAGCAATCAGTTGGATCAGTTGTTCCATGGCGAGCCTCTTAAGTATCCGCATGCCTATCTGAGCTTGGCTCAGGATGACCAAGTGGTGACGATCCTTGATTATTTAGGAGAGCAAGGACTTTTAGTTCTATCAGAATTTGATAAGCTACAGCAACAGGCCCTTCATCTGGTTGAGGAAGATCAGTTTTGGATTGAGCAGGAAACTCAGAAAGGTCTGCTGATACCTGGATTGGCTGTTAAAGCAGATTTTCAATCCTGTGTGCGAGCTTACTCAGGTGCCTTGCTCTATCTGTCGGTCATGAATCGAGGGTTGGGACATCAGTCTTTAGGAGCAGTGCATTCCTTCCAGTATCGCACCCTCAACCCTTTCTTTAACCAAATGCCTCTCGTCAAAACGGAGATGGATCACTGGCTGAAACAAGGCTATACCATTCAAGTAGCTGTAGGGAGTTTGGAACAAGCGCGGAAGGTTGAAGCACTGTTTGAGGAATTTCATATCGGCCCTAGCGTGGTAACGGAAGGGCAAGCCCAAGCCAAGGTTATCAATATCGGAGTAGGAGCTCTATCAAATGGTTTTGAACTACCGGTCTTAAAGTGGGTAGTGGTAACTGAAAAAGAACTCTTCAATAAATTGAAAAAGCGTCAGGCTCGTCAATCTCGCACTAAGCTAACCAATGCTGAACGGATTAAGAGTTACTCGGAATTAGAAGTTGGTGACTATGTAGTCCATGTTCATCATGGGATTGGTCAATTCCGTGGTATGGATACCATTGAAATGAATGGCATTCATAAGGATCTCTTGTCAGTTGTTTATCAAGATGACTCACGCATTCTGATACCAGTTGATCAAATTCATCTGCTACAAAAATATGTCGCCTCAGAAGCCAAGACACCTAAGCTTAACAAGCTAGGGGGCACTGAGTGGGCTAAGACTAAGCGTAAGGTAGCGGCTAAAATAGAAGACATTGCGGATGAATTAATCGCTCTCTATGCTAAGCGAGAACGAGAAGTTGGGTATGCTTTTGGGCCTGATACACCAGAGCAGAGTGAGTTCGAGTCGGCTTTTGCTTATGTAGAAACAGAGGACCAACTCCGGTCCGCAATAGAGATTAAGGCAGATATGGAAAAAAGCAAGCCAATGGACCGCCTACTAGTCGGTGACGTAGGTTACGGCAAGACCGAAGTAGCCATGCGGGCCATTTTCAAGGCGGTCATGGACGGCAAGCAAGTGGCCTTCCTAGTCCCTACTACGATTTTAGCTCAGCAACACTATAATTCTTTGGTTCAGCGTTTTGCTGATTATCCTTTTGAAATTCGGCTGATGAGTCGCTTTGTATCTAAAAAGCAACAAGATCAGACCATCGATGACTTGCTAACGGGGGCCGTGAATATTGTGGTCGGGACTCATCGCTTGGTCTCAAAAGATGTCCAGTTTCAAGACCTAGGCCTATTGATTGTCGATGAGGAGCAACGTTTTGGGGTCAAGCACAAGGAGCGGCTCAAGCAACTCAAGTCACAGGTTGATGTCTTGACTTTGACGGCGACTCCAATTCCCCGTACCTTGCATATGTCGATGATAGGTGTTCGGGACTTGTCCTTGATTGAGACGCCACCCAATAACCGTTTCCCCGTGCAGACCTATGTTATGGAGCGCAACGATGGAGCGATTAAGTCAGGTATTGAGCGCGAACTAGCTCGAGAAGGTCAGGTCTTCTATCTCTATAATCGGGTGGCGACTATTGAGCGTCGGGCCATGGAAATCCAGGCTTTGGTACCAGAGGCTAGGGTAGCTTATGCCCACGGTCAGATGTCGGAGGTGGAATTGGAGACGGTGCTGGTGGACTTTATTCAAGGGGCTTACGATGTCCTGGTGACTACCACCATTATTGAAACAGGGGTTGATATTCCTAATGTTAATACCCTTTTTGTAGAAGATGCGGACCATATGGGGTTATCCACGCTCTACCAATTACGTGGTCGGGTAGGGCGAACCAATCGCGTGGCCTATGCTTATTTGATGTATGAGCCATTTAAGTCACTCAGTGAGGTCAGTGAGAAAAGATTGCAGGCCGTCCGCGAATTTACAGAGTTGGGATCAGGCTTTAAGATTGCCATGCGCGACCTATCTATTCGAGGAGCAGGTAATCTGCTGGGGAAGCAACAATCTGGTTTTATTGATTCAGTCGGTTTTGACCTCTATTCCCAAATGCTCAAAGAAGCTGTTGACATTAAGCGGGGCAAGAAGGTTGGACAGATAGCAAGTCAAGCTAGCAACCAGATTGAATGGCATCTCTTAATCGACGCCTATATTCCAGCCAGCTATATTGCCGATGAACGGCAAAAGATTTCGGTCTATAAGCAAATTCAACAAATCGATTCAGAAGAGGCCTATCGCAATCTGCAAGATCAGTTGATTGACCGCTATGGTGAATTTCCTGATGAAGTGGCGGATTTACTGGAGATTGCTTTGATTAAACATTACGGCCTCGAAGCCGGCATTGTTAAAATTCAGCAGACTCCACGTCATGTCAAGGTCAGCTTCAACCAGGTGGCCTCAGAACAATTACGAGGCGCCAAGCTCTTTGAAGCCTTGTCTGGCATTTCCCAGAAATCCACCGTGTCTCAAGAGGGTTCGCGCCAGGTGATTAGCTTGGATATCCTAGAACAGCCATCCTATGTTTGGCTAGGAGCCCTTAAGCAATTAGCTCGTCAGGTAGCCAGTCTTTTGTTAGACGACACTAGTAAGAATAAGGAGAAGTAAGATGAGATTAGATAAGTATTTAAAGGTTTCGCGTTTGATTAAGCGTCGGACCATTGCCAAAGAAGTGGCGGACCAAGGTCGTATTACCTTGAATGGCCAAGTAGCTAAATCTAGCTCTGCTGTGAAGGTAGGCGATGAGTTGGTGATTCGTTTTGGTAACCGGCTTTTAACCGTGCGTGTGACAGACCTTAAAGAAAACACCAAGAAAGAAGAGGCAAGTAATCTCTACGAAATCTTGGGTGAAGAGCGCCTTAATAATGAAGTTCGTCAAGTAGACGAGTTTCTAGCTTAAAATAGGGCTTGGCTAGGGCTTCAGCTATGCTACCTCAAGCCAAGCTCGCAAAAAAACTTGGAAAAACGACAAGTTTGAATGGAAATTAGGCGCGAATATTGATATACTCAAACTAGGTTTATCATGGAGGTGAAAAGTATGAATTATAAATTAGATCCACAGGAATCTGTTCAGACTTCCTCACCCCGTCAGACAAAGCAACCGCACTCTCACGGACGACGCCTGATCTTTCATGTCATTCTGATTGGAGCTCTTGCTTTTGCAGGGATTCCATTATGGCGGGCTTATCAGGACCAAGTGGCAGCCGAGCAAGCCTACCAAGAGGTTAAGGCGGGCCAGGAACAAGCCGTTGAAGAGAATCGTGAAGTTTTCCAAGCAACTCAACAAATGAAGGATCCTGCCTATCTAGAGGATGTGGCACGACGTGATTATTACTACACCAAGCCAGGTGAGATTATTTTCGAGTTAGGATCTTCGCATCAGGAAGACACCAAGCATCCTTAAGGGATGAGAGTTACTGAATAGAATATAAGGATGAAAGAACTTAAGGGAGGATAAGACATCGTATGTCAATCGAAGTAGGGCAAAAAATCACAGGGAAAGTCACAGGGATCACACACTTTGGGGCTTTTATTAGCTTGCCAGATAATAAAACAGGTTTAGTTCACATTAGTGAGGTTTCAGACGGCTATGTTAAGGAGATTAGCTCCGTCTTAACAGTCGGCCAAGAAGTCGCAGTGAAGGTTCTGTCTATCGCTGACGACGGTAAAATTAGCCTGTCAATTCGTCAAGCCAGTGATCGACCTGCAGAGGCACCCGCTCGGCCTAAACGTGAACGCCAAGAAGGTGCTGCACCACATGGCCAACGTGCCCCACGCTTCAAGAGTCGTCAAGAAGAGGGCGGGAATCGCCCTAATTTCAACAATGCGGGAAATAATAACAGCCGTAAGTTGGATGATTTTGACCAATTAATGAGTAACTTCCTAAAGGACAGCGAAGATCGTCTGTCCTCATTAAGACGTAACACCGAAGGCAAACGCGGCGGTCGTGGCGGCCGACGTAGCTAGGGATGTCTTGCTAACGCGCGATAGTTTTCTTGTCGTGCGCTAATACAGGATATAAGAGCAGCCTTTTAGGCTGCTTTTTGTATCTAAAGGAGAATCTAGATGGAAAAATTAATGCGGGAAGTCAAGGCTCAGCTAGAGTCATGGCCAGCTTGGCTAGAGGCTAAGACGGTGGTCTTAGCTGTATCCGGCGGGGTTGATTCCATGGTCATGCTTAGATTGATGCATGAATTGAATCAGTTGCGACAATATGCTCATCTGCAGTTGGTCGTCGCCCATTTCAATCACAAGTTGCGACCAGAATCAGACAATGAGGCCGTCGCTATTAAGGAAATTGTGGCAGAGTATGGCTGTATTTATTTTGCGACGGAGTGGGGCGAACCGGCTGCCACTAATGTGGAAGCTCAGGCGCGTGACGCCCGTTATCAATTTTTCGCAGAAGTGATTCGGACAACTGAAGCAGATGTTTTGATGACCGCCCATCATCTTAATGATGTGGCTGAGACCTTCTTAATGCGGATGACACGTGGCACCTCCATTCGTGGCTTGCAAGGTATTCGGGGCTGTTATCAGCGCCTGATGAGTGACCCAAGTGGTCATACTGTCATGCCAACCATAATGAGGCCCTTTATTGGGGTGACCAAGGCGGAACTAGAGGCGTATGCTGAGAAGTTCAATGTGACTTATTTTGAAGATGCTTCTAACTACATGGATCACTTTGTACGTAATCGATTCCGTCATACCTATATTCCACAACTGATGCAGGAGAATCCTCAGTTACTACAAAATCTTTTGACCATTCAGCAACAGATTCAAGATTCCTACACCGTCCAGTATGCGGATTATCTGAATCTTGAGCCTCAGCTACTCATGTATTCGACTAATCATTATTGGTTGCTTTATATTCCAGCCTTTCTGGCTTTGCCAGAGGCAAAATTCAATATGTACCTGCGAATTTTCTTTGAGGAACGCCTAATCGAAGATGTGCCCGCTTATAATCGCGATTTAGTAGGTCAATTGCAGCAGATGATGCGTAACCGCCGTGATCCTAATCAACGTTTGCAGTTAGGACATGGTTGGGTAGCAGTCAAACGCTATGATTACGTCCAAATCCTACCAGAAGAGGCGGGGCCAAAAGCTTATTTTGGTCAACGTTTAATCTTAAGTCGACTCAACCACTGGTATGCCCTAGATGGTGGTGCAGAAGCGGGGATTTTTGCAGCTCATCAGGTGTCACCGGAAATGCGTGAAGCGGCTGAAGGTTGGGCAGGCCTACATTTAAGTCAGGCCCAGGAGACGGCGCCACTCAATTTCCAGCTAAGACAGAGACAAGACGGTGACCAAGTTGCAATAAGCGACGAATTAGGTCAAGTCTATCATAAGAAAGTTGGCAGAATCCTCATGGACCTTAAGTTGCCTAGCGATGAGCGAAATCAAATCAAAGTTCTTGTAGATGAAAAAGATGAAATCGTATGGTTGGGGCCAGTTAGCAATTCCCCATTGTCTCGCGGGCCACAAACTGATAAAATAACTCATATATTCCTTTATCGGAAGACACGGCAGTAAGACACTAGATAAAAAGGAGAGAAAGCTCAATGTTAGAGAAAGACATTTTAAAAGTACTAGTAACCCAAGAAGAAATTGCAGAAGCAGTGGCCCGTCTAGGCAAAACCTTAACGGAAGACTACAAAGATAAAGAAGTAGTGGTCGTTGGGATTTTACGAGGGGCAGCAATTTTTATGGCTGACATTATTCGTGCTATGGATTGCTACTTGACCATTGATTTCATGGACGTATCGAGTTATGGTGAAGCCCTCCAGTCATCGGGTGAAGTCAAGATTGTCAAAGACTTAGATACTCGTGTCGAAGGTAAGGATATTCTGATTGTGGAAGATATCATCGATACCGGGCAAACCCTTAAGTACATTGTGGACCTGCTCCACTATCGTAAGGCTAATTCTGTTAAAGTATGTACCCTCTTGGATAAGAAAGAGCGTCGTGTCAACAATATGGAAGCAGATTATGTGGGCTTAGATATTCCCAATGAATTCGTAGTGGGATATGGCTTGGACTATAAACAAGAGTACCGTAACCTTCCTTATATCGGTGTCTTATCACCTGCCGTCTACGAAAGCAAATAGGCCATGTGCCAGACCCTAGACTGTGATCTAGGGTCTTTTGGCGAAAACAAACCTTAAATATTGGTAAAGCCCAGCCTTACAGGGACCTTCCATTAGGACCCTATGGCAAAATATGATAAAATACAAGAATGAACAGAATGATCAAGACAAAGGAGTCGAACAGCATCTATGCAAAACCCAAATCGTAATTCGACGCGGAACATTCTGACATCTATGATGGCATTAGCCATGCTCTTTATGCTCTTCCATGCCCTATCAGGGGCTCTAGGGGGCGGCCAAGTCAAGGAACTCACCCAGAGTGAGTTGATGACAGAGATTGCGGACGGCAAGATTGCCGAGATGGATGTCCAGATTGGTTCCGGTGTTTATAATGTCAAAGGTAAATACAAGACCGGGACAACACGCTCAGAACAAACCAACTTTGTGGCCCTCTTCCAAGGTGGAAGTGAGACTGCCACTCAATTCACCAGCCGAGTGCTAGGTAACGATAGCACGCTTAAGTTATTGACGGAAATAGCGACCCAACAAGGGGTCAAGATGAAGACCTTGGCCGAATCCAATATGGTACTGTGGGCTAATATCCTACCAATGCTACTCTTAATGGGTATGATGGGCTTCTTCCTCTACAACATGTTCCAGAGTGGTGCTGGCGGTGGCGGTATGCGAGGGGCCATGAACTTTGGTAAGTCACGCTCCAAGGATATTTCCAAGCAGAAAGTCAAAGTCCGCTTCAGTGATGTAGCGGGTGCTGAAGAAGAAAAGCAAGAACTGGTAGAGGTAGTAGAATTCCTTAAGGATCCTAAACGTTTCACCAAGTTGGGGGCGCGTATCCCAGCCGGTGTCTTACTGGAGGGCCCTCCAGGGACGGGTAAAACTCTCTTAGCCAAGGCAGTAGCCGGTGAAGCGGGGGTTCCCTTCTTCACCATGTCAGGTTCTGAATTCGTCGAGATGTTCGTCGGGGTCGGGGCTAGCCGGGTACGGGATCTCTTCGAGAATGCTAAAAAGAATGCCCCAGCTATTATCTTCATTGATGAAATTGATGCTGTGGGTCGTCAACGGGGCGCAGGTCTCGGGGGCGGACATGATGAACGTGAACAAACCCTTAACCAATTGCTGGTTGAGATGGACGGTTTCGAAGGGAACGAAGGGGTCATCGTCATTGCGGCGACTAACCGTTCGGATGTTCTCGACCCAGCCCTCTTACGTCCAGGTCGTTTTGACCGTCAGATTTTAGTGGGTAACCCAGATGTTAAGGGGCGGGAACAGATTCTTCAAGTCCATGCCCGTAACAAGAAATTAGAAACAGAAGTTGACCTTAAGGTTGTGGCACAACAAACGCCTGGCTTCTCAGGTGCTGAGTTGGAAAACTTACTGAACGAAGCAGCTTTAGTAGCAGCACGTTTTGACCATAAGGCGATTACCCAAGCGGACATCGCAGAAGCCCATGACCGGGTTATTGCGGGGCCAGCTAAGAAGGATCGTGTGATTTCTGAACAACAACGCCGTACCGTGGCTTACCACGAGGCGGGGCATACCATCATTGGGATGGTCTTAAGTGACGCACGTGTTGTTCATAAGGTGACCATCGTGCCACGCGGACGTGCAGGTGGTTATGCGGTCATGTTACCTCGTGAAGATGCTTATATTGTGACTCGTAAGGAACTCTACGATCAAATGGTAGGGCTCCTGGGTGGTCGTGCTGCCGAAGAGATTGTCTTCAACACTCAATCTACTGGGGCTAGCAATGACTTCCAACAAGCGACTAAGATTGCGCGTAGTATGGTCACTGAATATGGGATGTCTGACCGCTTAGGGCCGGTTCAATACGAAGGCAACCATACCGTCTTCGTTGGTCGTGACTATGGCCAGAAACCTGCTTATTCTGATCAGGTAGCCTATGAGATTGACAACGAAGTGCGTCAATTATTGAACCAAGCTCATGAAGAGGCACACCGCATTATCAATGAGCACCGCGAGCAACTCAACCTGATTGCAGAGAAACTGCTTGAAGTTGAGACCTTAGAAGCGGCGCAAATTGAGTCTCTCTTCAAGACTGGGAAGATGCCTGAGCAAGTAGCAAAGTCTGAAGAAACAGACACTCCTACTTCGGCCGAAAGTCAAGATCAAAAAGCGACTCCTTCACGTGTAGAAGAAGCGCTGGAAGCTGGCGACCGTATCATTGCAGATGACCAAGTGCCGTCTGAACATCATCAAGCCTAATAAGGAAAATCAGACCTCATGGGTCTGATTTTTTTGCCTATTAGCACTAGGCCAAAGACTTGCTAAACTGGTGGGGTCTGATATACTTAGAAACGGAATATAATGACTCCCATTGGGAGATGGAGGAAGCAAACATGTCAGATCAATTATTAACAGCCTTGGCATTCGATGGCCAATTGCGGGTTTTGGTTTTGGATGCTACTGGGGTTGTCCAAGAAGCAGTCAATCGGCACAAAACTTGGCATACCGCAACAGCTGTCTTAGGTCGTACCCTGGTGGGGACCCTTTTACTAGCAGCTAATTCTAAGGGAGACGAACGTTTGCGAGTAGAAATTCTCGGAACGGGACCAGTAGGCCGGATTATTGCGGAAGGAGATGCCTACGGTCATGTACGTGGCTTTGTATCTAATCCGCAGGTGGCCTTAGAACTCAATGCCATTGGCAAGTTAGACGTTGCTAGGGCAGTGGGTATGCCGGGCAATATGGCTGTACGCAAACTCTTAGGTAATAAGGAGCTTTTCGCAGGGCAAGTGCCACTGGTGAGCGGGGAATTGGCAGAAGATTTCACCTATTATATGGCTGTGTCTGAACAAACGGCTTCTTGTATTGGACTCTCTGTCTTGGTTAATCCGGATGAGTCAGTGGCTAAATCTGGTGGTTTTATGATTCAAGTGATGCCTGGGGCCACTGATGAAACCATTGACTTCATTGAAAAACGCATTGCGGATTTAGGCCGTTTCTCCGATCTCTTGGAGTCACAACCAAGCTTAGAGGCTCTATTGGATCTCTTAGTTGGGCATGGTAATTCTGAAGTTCTGTCTAAGAAAGATGTCTCTTTCTATTGCGGTTGCTCTAAGGAAGCCTATGGACACGGTATTCAGTCCTTAGGTCGTAAGGAAATCCAAGCCATGATTGACGAAGATGGTGGGGCGGAAGTAGTTTGCCATTATTGTGAGAACCACTATGACTATAGTGTTCAAGATTTAGAAGCGATTATTGCAGCAGGTGAGGCTGCAGGTCAGCAAGCAGAAACAGAGGAGGTATAATTTGTTCAAGATTAGAGAGATTGAGATTCCAAATCCAGTCGTGGTCGCGCCCATGGCGGGCGTATCGAATGCAGCTTTTCGGACCATTGTGAAACAATTTGGTGCAGGACTAGTTGTTTGCGAGATGATTAGTGACAAGGGGATTCAGTTCCGTAATGACAAGACCCTGAGCATGCTACACATTGAACCAAATGAGTATCCTCTCAGCATTCAAATTATGGGAGGCAACAAAGAAACTTTGGTAGAGGCGGCTAAATATGTTGCTGAAAACACTGAGTGTGCCATTATTGATATAAATATGGGTTGCCCTGTTAACAAGGTCATTAAGGCAGAAGCAGGGGCGCGTTGGCTCTTAGACCCGAACAAGGTTTATGAAATGGTGGCAGCAGTAGTGGATGCCGTTCAAAAGCCAGTCACAGTAAAAATGCGCACGGGCTGGGATGATGAACATCTTTACGCCATTGAAAATGCCTTAGCAGCTGAACGCGCAGGTGCTTCCATGGTGGCCATGCACGGCCGGACCCGGGTACAGATGTATGAAGGCAAGGCCAACTGGGATATTTTGGCGCAAGTTAAGAAAGAACTCAAAACCATTCCTTTTGTTGGAAATGGGGATGTTAGAACGCCTGAAGAACTCAAATACTTGCTTGATACGACGGGTGTAGATGGTGTCATGGTGGGGCGTGCAGCTCTGGGCAATCCATGGGTTATTCAGCAGATGGTCCACTATGTTGAGACCGGTGAACTCTTGCCGCCAATGACGGCGAGACAGAAAATTGATACGGCCATCGACCATCTAGAACGCTTGGTAGACCTCAAGGGTGATCGGACCGCAACGCGAGAATTTCGGACCCAAGCTCATTACTATCTTAAAGGTATTCCGCGTTCTTCTAAGGTTAAGGTAGCGGTCAATGAGACTGAAGATCCAACTGTTGTGAAGCAACTTCTACGTGACTTTGTAGATCAGGTGGAAGAACGTGAAGCTAAAGAATTAGCGCGCAAGGCTAGCCAAGAGACGGTAGTCGAAGCTTAGTCCTTGTATGTAGATAAAAAAATAGGCTGAGACTTTTGTCTCAGCCTATTTTTTGTCTGCCTTAACGCGGTAAGGCGAAGTAGAGGGTTAGAGCCAACAGCCCGATAATCATGCCGATGATGATGTTGAGGGTGCGCTCGGATAGATGAATGCCCTCATATAGATTGGTGCGTCTGGGTGAAGTTTTGCCTACCTCAGGCTTGTTTTCGGTGGACTCTTGGGTGGTCATTGCGTGCCTCCTAGTGTTGATAAAGCAAGGCAAGCCCCAGAGGAACTTGCCTAAAGGAGATACCCTTCGATAATAGCCTATTGGCCGTTGAAGGCTTGGTAAGGAATACGTACAGCGACTTGAGTGTCGTCGTACTTGTAGTCAGTGCCGTCTAAGAAGTCTTTGCCTTGACCTGCATTGTAAGAGAGTGCGAAGACAGCTTTAGCCATCCCTTCGGCATCTTGTTTTACAGTACCAGTCATAATACCACGTGCAATAAGGTCTACTGCTTCTTCAGTCGCATCTACCCCAAATACAGGAATCTTCTTGTCAGCTTTAGCATCAGTGTTAAAACCAGCGCCTTGGAGGGCAGCAATAGCACCAGAAGCCATTGAGTCGTTGTTAGAGATGATGACGTCGATGTTGTCGGCGTCTTTAGCTAACCAAGCGTCAGTTGCAGTTTTTGCTTTGTCTGGGTCCCAGTTAGCAACTTGGTCACCTAATTTGTTCACTTCAATCTTAGCTTCGGTTAAAGTATCAACAGCGTATTTTGTACGAGCGATTGCTTCTGGGTTTTCTGGGTCACCGATTAACATAACGTAATCTAATTTGCCGTTACCATTGCGGTCATATTTCTTGTCAGATTTCCAGAGTTCCGCAATCATCTTACCTTGGATAATCCCAGCTTCTTTAGCGGTTGTCCCAACGAAACGAGCTTTGTCGTAAGCTTTAACAACGTCAGTTGCTGGTTCACGGTTGAAGAGCACGAGTGGAATATTCGCGTCTTTAGCTTTTTGAACGACTGCTTCTGCTGCCCCGGTGTCTACCACGTTAATCAAGAGGATATCCACGCCCTTTTGAATCATGACATCGATTTGGTCATTTTGTTTAGCTTGGTCGTTTTGAGAGTCATTGACGATGAGTTCAACGTTGGAATGCTCTTTGGCGATTTTTTCAAGCGCTACACGTACAGAAGACATATAAGCGTCATCGTATTTGTAGAAAGCTACCCCAATTTTGATGTTCTTATCTTCGGCTTGAACTTTAGGGCTGAGGCTAGGAACTAGCGCTAAGCAGAATAGGCAGAAGATGGCGCACCATGTAATGACTTTTTTCATAAAGATCGACTCCTTTAAGGATTTTATTTTGTTGAATTGAGTATAACACGGCGTGTAAAACGATTACATTGATTTTTTTACACTCCAGGTTAGAAAATTTACGGTCTTATTTGCGCTTGATGTATTTACGTACGTCGATTGCTACCGCCAAGATAATGATCAAGCCCTTGATGATGTATTGGTAGTTAGGGTTAACACCCACATAAGCCAAACCGTAGTTGATGAATTGGAGAATGATGGCCCCGATAATAACCCCAGGAATGGTCCCAATCCCACCGGAGAAGGAGACACCCCCGATAACGGAAGCAGAGATGGCATCGAGGTCGTAGTTAAGACCGGTGTTAGAGGTAGTAGACCCTACCCGAGCAGCTTCCAGATAGCCAGCTAAGCCATAGAGAATCCCTGAAATCAGGAAAATGATGAGAATATTCTTAACGATATTAACCCCGGAAACTTCAGCAGCTTCGATGTTGCCCCCGATAGCATACATGTTCTTACCAAGTTGGGTTTTATTCCAGATAATCCACATGATGACGCAGACGACAATGGCGTAGAAGACTACATAAGGGATTTGAATATCTTTGGTAAAGTTGACGGTGCCGTTAACTAAATTACGGTAGCGGTCGTCAAAGTTAGCAATCGGTTGTGCGCCCCCTGCTTGTTGTTGTTGATAAATCAAGGCAATCCCGTAAGCTACTAATTGAGTCCCTAAGGTAATAATGAAGGCGTGGACTTTAAGAACAGCTACCCCAAAACCGTTAATCAAACCGAAGATCCCGCCGACTACAATAACGATAATGAGTGGCAACCAGAGTGGTAATTGAGGTAAATCGGGATACATACGCGAAGCGTAGGTAGTTGATTGAAGGAGGGAGGCAGCAATCAGGGAAGTTAAACCCAAGACGCGGCCGGCAGACAAGTCTGTCCCGCCTAAGATGATAAGCCCGGCAGCCCCGCAGGCCATAATGATCCGAGTGGAGGCTTGAGCCAAGATGTTAATGAAGTTTTTTGGTGAAACAAAAGAAGTATCCATCGAAATAATGATGGCGATTAAAGCAGCAAGCACAATATAAAGAGAAAAGTCTAATAATAGCTCGCGCGGTGTTTTATTGGTGAAGCGTAGTTTTTTACTTAGTTCCATAGAGACATCCTCCTTAGAGATAGAGTGCACTCAAGCGAAGTATTTCTTCTTGGGTGAGTGATTCGGTCTTTTCGACGCCAGCCAAGCGACCATTAGACATTACTGCAATGCGGTCAGTGATACCGAGCAACTCGGTCATTTCACTGGAGACAACGATAACGGTCTTGCCCTTCTTAGCCAAGTCTAAAATTATTTGGTAGATTTCGTACTTGGCTCCGACGTCAATCCCCCGCGTTGGCTCGTCGAAGAGATAGATATCCGCATCGGTTAGTAGCCAACGGCCAATAATAACCTTCTGCTGGTTACCACCTGATAAGGAGCGGATTTGTGTTCGTTGACTTGGGGTCTTGATGGCCATGGCATCAATCATGCGTTGGGTGTCGCTACCCATGGAAGCATTGCGAATCAGACCTAACTTACCGCGATAGTGGCGCATGTTAGAGATAACCGTGTTAAAACGAATGTCCGCGATTGGGAAAATCCCAGTTGCCCGGCGTTCTTCTGTCACTAAGGCAAAGCCATTTTTGATAGCGTCGCGGGAGTTGTTATTATGAATTAACTTACCATTCTTGTAAATCTCGCCACTGGCTAGGGTTGCAATCCCGAAGATACATTCAATTAGTTCAGTCCGACGAGAGCCCACTAAACCGGCAATCCCCAAAACTTCGCCTTCGTGAACAGTTAAGGATACGTCTTGAATGCTTGGTTGATATTTAGCGGTCAAATTGCGCACCTCTAAGGTTACCTGGCCAGGATGATTGTTGCGAGGTGGGAAGCGATGGCCGATATCCCGCCCTACCATGAGTTGAATGATACGTTCCATGGTTAAGTCTTTAGCTGCTTCTGTCGCAATCCATTGGCCGTCTCGCATAATGGTCACTTCATCCGAAATGGCTAAAATTTCTTCCATTTTATGGGAGATATAAACCAAGCCACAACCTTGATCCTTGAGTTGGTTCATGATGCGGAAGAGGTGCTGAACTTCTTGCTCCGTTAGAGAGGAAGTTGGCTCGTCTAGGATAATTACCTTGGCATCGTAGCTGACTGCCTTGGCAATCTCAATCATCTGACGTTGGGAGACGGAGAGTTTACCAATGATAGTCCGTGGATCAATATCCAAGTTGAGTTGCTGGAAGATGGCCTTGGTATCTTGGTACATCTTATGCTCGTCAATCAGGCCAAGTTTGTTTTTTGGGAAGCGGCCCAACCAGATATTTTCCATGACGCTACGTTTAAGAACCTGATTCAGTTCCTGATGGACCATGGAGACGCCTTGTTCCAATGCTTGTTTTGGGTTGTTAAAGCGTACGGGTTGGCCATTGAGTTTGATACTACCGGAGTCCTCGATATAGATACCGAAGAGACATTTCATCATAGTTGATTTACCAGCACCGTTCTCACCCATGAGGGCGTGAATGGTGCCTGGGCGAACTTTAAGTCGTGCACCGTCCAAGGCTTTGACCCCTGGAAACTCCTTGACGATATCTTCAATATCCAATAGGTACTCTGCGATTTGTGTCATAATGTCACCACCTTATAGGATTTGAGTCTATTCTACCTCCAATGGCGAAACGCTTACATAGAATAATTTACGCATAAGGTTCGAAAATTTACGCTATTGCTAGATTGATTCAGACTTATAATCGCGTTATAATAGGAAGATAGAAAATACATAAGGAGGAAAGAAGATGTCAATTTTAGATGATTTAACATGGCGTGGTGCCATCAATCAGCAGACTAACGCTCAAGGCTTAGAAGAACTAGTAAATAAGAAGGCGATTGGCTTATATTGTGGCGTCGACCCAACAGGGGATTCCATGCACATTGGACATTTAATTCCCTTTATGATTCTTAAGCGCTTCCAGCTGGCTGGGCATAAACCAGTAGTGCTAATTGGGGGCGGCACAGGCTCAATTGGCGACCCGAGTGGGCGCAATAGCGAGCGGACCTTGCAAACCATGGATGTGGTAAAGGAAAACGCGCGTAAATTAGCAGACCAGATGAACCGTCTCTTCCTAAAAGGGGATGTTCAAGCGAGTGGTTTCCGGATTGTAAATAACTACGACTGGCTTAGCCAGATCTCGCTCTTAGATTTCTTGCGTGACTATGGTAAACATTTCAACATTAATAATATGTTGGCTAAGGATGTTGTCGCGTCTCGACTAGAGGTAGGGATTTCCTTTACTGAGTTTAGCTACCAGATCCTTCAATCCATTGACTTTGCCCATCTATATAAAGAATACGATGTTCAATTACAAATTGGCGGCGCCGATCAATGGGGCAACATTACGGCCGGATTGGATTTTATTCGTCGGACTGAAGGCCATGAGACTGAAGTCTATGGGCTGACCATTCCGCTTATGCTCAAATCTGATGGCACTAAGTTTGGTAAAACAGCAGGTGGGGCAGTTTGGTTGGATCCAGAGAAAACAACGCCATTTGAGTTCTACCAATTCTGGCTCAATCAACAAGATGGTGATGTGGTTAAATTCCTTAAGTACTTTACCTTCTTATCTCATGAAGAGATTGATGCCTTGGCTGTCGAAATTGAGACTCAGCCTCACTTGCGGGTTGCCCACAAGCGTTTGGCTGAAGAAGTAACGCGCTTTGTTCACGGGCAAGAGGCTCTAGATGAAGCCATTCGGATTACAGAAGCTTTATTTACAGGCGAGGTGGGTTCGCTCACGGTTCATGAAATCGAGCAAGGTTTTAGAAATATGCCGCAAGCTAGCACCTCAAGAGAGCAAGCTAACCTAGCTGTTTGGTTAGTAGATATTGGTATTGTTAAATCTCGTCGTGAAGCCAGAGAATTTATTTCTAATGGCGCGATTACCTTGAATGGCACCAAGGTAACCGATGTGGAAGCTGTGATTACGCCTCAAGATGCTATTGGGGGTAAATATGTGGTCGTACGCCGGGGTAAGAAAAATTACACACTCGTTACCTATCAAGATTAAGATGTGAGAAGCAGGCTTTTGGGCCTGCTTTTTTGCGCGCGAGTAAGGCGGGGTGAGCAAGTAGGTGGGGGATTGTCTCAATTCCAGGGCAGAAAAGGTCCCCAAAAATAACCGCGAAATAATATCGATGTTGCGTCAATATAACAACCTTTAGGTTTACTATATGTATAGCACCATCTTCAAGACTATCTTTTAGGATAGCTAAATCAGGCTAAAGGTCTAGACAAAAGTAAAAATCAGCTCTGTAGCTCTATTTCGTCAGTTGTAGAACGTCGAAAGGGAGGTATATTTGCCTATCTATTGTGGCAAAAAAGAGTCAAAAAACGAAAAATAACCAAGTAAAATTACAGCTATGTTACAGATGCTATACGAATCGTCGAAAAACCGCACCTTAGCAAAAACTTGTGGTATCATGTAAGCATGTCATAAAAAGATAAACCAAAGCCTGTGTCCAACACAAGCGTGATATACAAAATTACGAGACTAAAAGGAGTCAAATCGCTTATGAACAAGAGATTATTCAAAACGTTATTAACTTCAGCCGTCGTATTAGGGAGCGTAGCTGCACCTGTGGCTGCTTTCGCACAAGACTACGATTCATTAATCGGGCAAAGTGAAAGCCAAATCGAAAACTTATCGGCTGCTCAAGCACAACTTTACGCACAATTAGCAAGTTCTTATGCTAAGTTGCAAGAAGTTCAAGCGCAAGCAACTACTCTTCAAGGGAATATCCAAGAAAATGACGCAGCAATTGCAAGCTTACAAGCAGAAATCAAAGACTTAGAAGTAGCAATTGGCAAACGCGAAAGCCTCTTGGCAGATCAAGCTCGTGCTGTTCAAGCAACAGGTGGGGCAGAAAACTATGTTAACGTTGTAGCTTCTTCTAAATCTGTTAGCGACTTTGTTGGCCGTGTAGACGTTGTGAAGAAGATGGTTTCAGCTAACAAAACACTTTTAGGCCAACAAAAGGCTGATAAAGAAGCTGTTGAAACTAAGAAATCTGCAGTAGAAACGACTAAAGCAGACAACGTTGCTAAGCATGTACAATTAGAAGCTCTTAAAGGTGCTTTGACTGAAGAGCAAGCTAACAACGAAGCAGTATACAACCAATTGACTTCTGACTTATCATTAGCACAAAATGCTCGTGAAGCTTTAATTGCTGAAAAGGCTGCTTACCAACAGCGTCAAGCAGAGATTGCAGCAGCACAACAAGCAGCGGCTGAACAAGCTGCCGCAGAAGCTCAAGCACAAGCTTTAGCACAACAACAAGCACAAGCAGAAGCAGCTGCCCAAGAACAAGCGGCTCAAGAGCAAGCAACTCGTGAATCTCAATTAGCTGAGCAACCAGCACCAGCAGCTGAAGAAGCAAAACCAGCTGCACCAACTACAGAAGCTGAAGCAACTAGCCAAGCGGAAGCAACTGAAAGTCAAGCGCCTGAAGCTCCTACATCTGAAACTCCAGCAGCTGAAGAGTCAACTGTTGCAGAAACTCCTTCAACTCAAGAAGAAGAGTCAACAACACCAGCTCCACAACCTGCTCAAGAAGCACCAGCAGCTGAGGAAGAACCAGAAGCTCCAGCAGCTACTACTGAAGAAGAACCAGCCGCAGCAGCACCAGCGGCTTCAACTTATGGCGATGTATTATCAACAGCTGCTAAATACGTAGGGACTCCTTATGTATGGGGCGGTAAGAGCCCAAGTGGTTTTGACTGCTCAGGTTTCGTACAATATGTCTTCAAAGAAGCATATGGTATCGATGTAGGTAGCTGGACAGTACCACAAGAATCTGCAGGGACTCGTATCTCTGTATCAGAAGCACAAGCGGGTGACCTCTACTTCTGGGGTGACGCAGGTTCAACTTACCACGTAGCGATTGCAACTGGTGGCGGGAACTTCATTCATGCTTCTCAACCAGGTACTCCATTAGGCTACAACAACATCCAAAACTTCACACCACAATTTGCAGTGCGTGTACGTTAATAAGAAGTATATTAAAAGCTGGGATTTGTATCCCAGCTTTTTTGTTACTATATATAATAGAAGAGAGTTGGCAAGGACCAACTCTCTTTTGTATATGTTGCTTACTGCAAGCAGTATTTTATTCCAAAGGGAAGAGCCAACTGGCAAATTGGGGATTGAAGAGGTCTTGCGCCTCAATCCATTGATAGGTAAGCTTAGCGGTTACATCACTAGCCTTATCAGGCTGATTTTGACCAGTTTGCCCTGCTGCATAGCCTAAAGCATAGGGGTTAGGTGTGAGATTACGGCGGATGTCCCCTGCTTCGATAGCGCTAAATACCTGAGGTTGATAGCCGATGCTGTAGATGTCAGGAATAGCTAAACTTTGATGCAAGTAATGGGCCAGCTCTTGTATAGAGACTTGATCGAGTAAGACGACAGCCGGTTTGGAAGCTAAGGCTTCAACGGCACGAAGCATAGCCTGTTGATTTTCGAGTTTGTCGCCTTCTAAAGCAAGTGACTGGTAGGCTTGGCCAGACTGATCTAGGACGTCCTGAGCTCCTTTTAGGCGCTCGATGCTTTCTTGGTTGTGTGCCTGATAGGCTAAAATGAGAGGGGGCTCTGTCCCACTATTGGCTTTCAATGCTTGTGCTAAGGCCTGGCCTTGCTCCAGAGGCGCCCAACCAAGTTGGCTTGCTTGGGATAGGTGGACTTTTGGGCTATCGATTAAGGCCACTTTAACCCCTTGCTTAAGCCAGTTTTCCAATTGAGATGTTAACTCAAGGCTATAGGTAGAGTGAAGTATCACCTGATCGCCTGTTAGGAGTTTTTGCTGGCTTAAGAGGGCCACTTGTTCATCAAGATTTTCTGGTAAAGCTAGAGTCTGAATCTCTATGTCGTCAGATGGATTGATTGAGGCTTTGAGCCCTGCCAAAAGTTGTTGGTTGTAGGGCTGGCTCAAGGCTTTACTGCTAGCAAACAAGATGCGATGTGTAATGGTCTGAGTAGGTTGACCAAGCCAAAGGCTCAATGCTAAAAGGCTAGCTAAACTGACTAGGATAAGTCCTAATAATATAGTAGAAAGTTTTCTCATGATGGCAAGTCCTCCCAATCTAAGCAAGGAATCGAGAGGCTGACGCAGGTTCCTTGGTCTTCTTGGCTATCAATTGTTAGCCCGTATTCTGGCCCAAAATAAATCTGCAAGCGCTCATGGACATTTCGCAAGCCAATGCCCGCTACATCAGATGGCTGTTTTAGCTCTCGGCGTAGTTCTTCCAAACGCTCCACACTCATGCCTTGGCCGTTGTCTTTAATTTGGATTAGAATACCTTTTTCTGTCTGCTTAGCTTCAATTGTTAGCAAGCCAGGTTCATAGAGGTTGGCCAAGCCGTGTATAATGGCGTTTTCCACAATAGGCTGTAGGATTAGTTTGATAGTAGGGTATGAGCCGACTTTCTCTGGTAGCTGGAGTTGATAGGTAAATTGTTGATTGTATCGGATTTGCTGAATCTCTAGATAGTTAGTGACGTGTTCAAATTCACGTTCCAAGGGGATGTACTCCTTGCCCTTACTTAAGGTAATACGAAGTAGCCGACCTAAGGCAGTCACCATATGCGAAGCATCTCTGGTATTTTGACTTTCTATCATCCACAGGATAGACTCCAAAGTATTATAGAGAAAATGAGGTTGGATTTGGGCTTCTAAGACATTTCGCTCACTTTTGCGTAAAGCGGCTTCTTCGAGTTTAATTTGCTCCATGAGTTGATCCACTTGGTTGAGCAGTTGGTGATAGGCCTGATAGAGCTCATTGGCTTCATCGTAACCAGAAGTCTCATAGTGACCAGTCGGAAGATCCTGAAAGTCTTGCATATGGCGCGCAAGGCGACGAATAGGACGGGCAATAAAACGAGCTAGCAAGTAGGCCAGAACGTTAATTAAGAAGGTCAAGGCTAAGAAGAGAATAAGCGAGGTCTGTAGAATTCGTGACAGACCACTAGCCAACACTTCTTGTAGGTAGGTCTTTCCGACAACGCGCCAATGGGTACCGGCCATAACCTGACTGGCTAATACGACATGGTTATCCTTATCTAGTTGGACCTTTGTGGGCTCTGTTCCTAAATCTGGAATAGTTTCCCGCTTGAGTTCAGCGGTCATCAGGGCTTGGTGGGGATGGTAGATGAGTTCTTGTTGGTCATCTATCAAGTAAGTGTAGCCTTGCTTGCCAATCCCTCCGGTCTCAAAGAAACGCTGGAAGGTTTTGATTTTATAGTCGATAAGTAGAAGGCATCGCTTGCCTTGATGGTTGAAGGGGATAGTATTAGAGATAACCCAAGGAAACTCTCCCTGGAAAAGGTGTTGAATATGAGGTTTAGAATAGAGCGTCTGATCGTGCTGTGCTTCTTTTTGATACCAATCGGGAGATAAAACCGGATGTTGGCTATTCGTTTTAAGTTGAAAACGGCTAGGAGCAAAATCTAGTACTTGGCCCTGTTCATCCAGCACCGCGATAGATTGGATATCTCGGTTAAGGGTGACGCTAGAATCAAGCAAATCATGCAAAGCTTGAGGTGTTAGGATTTCGAGTGTGAGGCGGCGGATGATTGCCTCGTTGGCAACATCCATTGTGGCAATCATGGTTTCCAAGGCTTCTGTCGAGCGCGCCACGTGTTGTTCGGTTAGGGTCATGGTCTGCTTAATTAAGAGATCGCGTGCAATTTGATAATGGCCCCAGAGACTAATGCCTAGAATAGAAGTTGATAAGAGGAAGCAAGTTAAATAAATCACTCGGTGCAAGGGTTGACGCTTGGTAGGGGTCATAGCGAGGGGCTCCCTTCTTGGGCGGCTTCACGAATTTGGCGCGGCGATAGGCCAAAGTAGCGCTTAGTACTATAGGAGAAGTAGTGAGTGTCGGTATAGCCGACGGCTAAGGCTACTTCTTGTACCTTGGCTGAGCTAGTTAGTAAGAGCTCTTTTGCCTTATTCATACGAATTTGAATCAAGTGTTCCTTGAAGGATTGTCCTGTCTCGCGAGTGAATAGAGAGCTGAGATAGTTAGGGCTGACATGCATTAACTGAGCCAAACGTTTGCCTGTAAAAAGTGGGTCTTGATAATGTTGTTGCATTAAACGCAAGCCTTGCTGGGTTAAAGATTCTTTGAGAGTTTGGCGTTCGCTCTGGATTAAGAGTAATAACTTTTTGCTGTGAGCCAGGAAGGTCTGCATTAAATCCGCTACTGGGGCTTGGCTAGCTACTACCATTTGAGACATAAAGGACTCAATCAACGGTGAGTTTTGGATGCCGGTGAGGTTTTGACTGATGCGAATAACCCGTGAAGTTAATTCTAGGAAAAAGAGATAGTCGGCCGAAGGAGTAGAGGATTGGAGATGACTTTGGTTAATTAAGCTCACAATGTAATCCTCAAACTCAGGATAGGAAGCAATCTTAATCAAAGACAAGAGTCGTTGATCAGGTGTCGCATCGTAGTCTAGGTTTGATTCCATCTCGACACTGAAATCGCCATAGTAACATAGGGCAGTATTTGGCACCGATTGACAGTAATCATATGCCTGTAGGGCCTGATGATAGAGGCGTTTTAAGTCCATCAAATGTGAGGATACTTGACTAATACCAAGGTAGAGGGTACGTCGATAATTTTTCAGGAAGGTTTGCTGGATATCTTGCAGCAAAAGGTCGAGGCTAGTTGAGATATCGGGCTTATCATGGCTAAGGATGATGATTAACTTACCAGCAAAAGGGAAGGCTTCGGCCGGCAAATATTTATGACAGACCTCTAGGACGGTCTTGCGATAGGAGACCCAACTAAGCTCTTCGGCAAAGAGAATGTCTCGCATATCCGGGCTGATGGCGTGGATAGGGCTAGAAGACTGGCGTGGACAGAGGCTAATGACGGTATAATGAGGGCCGGGAATTTCTAATTGATAGAGATTAATACGGTTTTGCCAGTAAGAGGTATCTTCCAGGGATAAAGGCTCGGTTACAAGGCTAATAAGCAAACTCCGACGGGAGGCCTCAATGGTTGTCATATACTCCCGTGTCATTTCCTGCATATCCAGAGCACGCTGGCGCTGAGCGTCTAGGTTCTGGCTAACACGGGATAGAGCGGCTTGGATATCTGTAGGAGTGATAGGTTTCAGTAGATATTCTTGAATATTTAGACGAATAGCATTCTGAGCATAGTCGAATTTGTCGTGGCCACTGATAAAGATAATCTTGATAGTGGGATCAAATTCGTAGATGGCTTGACTCAATTCAAAGCCGTCCATGAGTGGCATGCAAATGTCGGTAATGACAACATCGGGACAAGTTTCTTCGATAATGGCTAGGGCTTCTTGCCCATTGCTGGCAGTGCCTACTAGTTCATAGCCCAAAGAAGTCCAATCCATTAGGTTGACAATGGACTGGAGCACAAAAGTCTCGTCATCTACAAATACAAGTTTTCGTCGGGTGGTCATGCAAGTCCCTCCTGAGGACATAAAATAGGTAACGCTTTCTATCAGTTTAACACAATTTTTGGGGATAGCATAGGGCCCTATATAAAAAGCCACAAGTCATCAGACCTGTGGCTTTCTAGTTTTAAGCTTATTTTTTAAGTTGGAAGGTAATATCGCCGGATTTAGTTAAGGACTTAAAGTCTTTGTCATAGAGGTTGACGTTCAAAGTAAGTGAGCGATCTTTGTAGAGATCATAGTCATCCTTGCTGTAGACGAATGCTAAGTGGTAAGTATACTCTTGGCCAGGTTCTACTACTTCCTTATCTTTGGCCGGCTCAACTTCAACCATGCCTTCGTGCATTAATTTTAGTTGGTCATTGAAAACTAAGTTACCAGCGGTCTGACGTGCGTTCAAGGCAACTTTACCGTTGTTCTTAACGGTAATTTCAGCAGTTAAGACTACCACACCACCTTTAAGTTTTTCGAAACGGCTAGCTTGATCCTCGTTAGGCTTGAAGTCAACCAATTGGTAGCCGTTCAAAGTCACATCATAGCCTTCAAAGTTAACGTTTTGCTTATCAGTACTTGAGCTAATGAGGGTCTTAGTTCCCCAGTTTTCAGCAGTCAGTTTGTCAGGGTAGAATTTGCTAGCCGCTGAGCGTTTTTCTTCCCCTTCTTTAGACGTTGGCAGAATAGTAGATGCCGTAGGTACAATAGCATCCGTAATTTTGTCCCCTTGATTAGCTAATACAACGAGGGTATCGAATGATAACGCGCCATTTTTGTTTAATTGTTTGAGGGCGTCGCCACCAATTGTTAGGACAACGAAGCCGCGAAGCTCAGTTTTAGCCTTAAGTACTTGCTTGGCGTCTACAACAGCCTTAGTTAGGTCTTTCGTCTCGTCTAGTAAGTTGTTGTTGTGGCTCACTGCTCTGTTATAGCCTACAATGGAGCCAGAGAAACCGCCGGTAATGTATGCATCTTTATCTGAGTCATTCTTAAGGGAGACATCAAGTACAAGAACAGCGCCAGTTTGGGTATTGCCACCAAAAGGAATCTCTAAGTCTTTGGAAAAATCTTTGAGGGAGATTAAGCTGTAGGCATGGATGGTTTCCGTAACAGGAGCCTTGCCTAAGGTAATAGGGGTTGAGTTTGTGTAAGTTACGCTAGCTTCTTTAGCAGAAGCTGCAGTCTTGATAGCCTCCGTTACCGCCTTGAAGTCTGTACTAGATTCTGAACTAGCGGTACTTTCTTGGCTACTAGCGCTTGACTCGCTGTTTGAAGATTCTGCCAAAGCAATTGATGGTCCTGCTAAGAGGGCCGTTAACGATAAGCTGCATAGGAAAATGCGTAAAGTTTTTTTCATTTCATTACCTCCAATAGTAAATCCTAGTCATATTATAATACAGAATGGATAGGCATGCAAAGTTGTCTAGTACTATGACTTGATAGGGCCCAAGAGCATGCTAGCCCAAGCTTCATGGAGTGATTCTTGATCGGAAGGTTGGAAGAGGCCAGCCAAGACGTCGCGATAGAGGCGAGAAAGTTCGTTTTGGCTGAAGTAGGCTTGTCCTCCACAAGCGCGAATCACCTCTTCGACTGCTATTTTAGAGGCTTCAACGGAACGGTTTTTTAGGGCGGACAGGCGTGGTAACCAGCTCAAATCGTAAGGTTGACCTTGATCTAAAGCTTGGCAGAAATGATTAAGTTGAGGTGGGATGGCATCCAGTTGGATAGCGGCTTCAGCCAAGCGCCAACGGATGTTCTTGTCCTGGTCGTAAGTTGTCTGGTTGCTGACAGAATAACGATTTTTGACCGTTTCTAGGCCCAGTTCGAGGGCTCGTTGCCCAATGCCTAAATAGGTAGCGGCAAGTAGAATCTCGAAATAAGCGAAAATACCGAAAACGGTGGGCTCTAAACTTGGGCCAGGAGCCAGTTTGGCCAAGATTTGTTCGGGTCTTACTTGCAGACCCTTGAGCGTCACACTGTGTGATTGAGTGGCACGCATACCAAGCGTATCCCAGTTTTCGTGAATCTCTAATTGATTATCTTGTTTGTGGGCATAGGCAAAGACAGACTGGGCTTGTTCTTGGCTGGAATCGGTCGCAAAGGTCACGAAACGGCTGCAGGCCTTAATCATCGACAGGAAGACCTTGTCGCCATAGAAAAGATAGCCCCCATCTGATTGGGGTTGAGCCTGGCAGATAGAGCCGAAGAGAACGCGGTCGTTAGAAGGTTCCGAGATGCCGAAGGCTAGGAGGTGACCTTCAGCCGCGTCTTTTAGGATTTGCTGGCCTGCAGTTTGGTCATGAGCTACTAGATGACGGCCCAAGCCTACAATGATCTGGTGCATATTAATGCCTAAGGCAGTACCAGGTGCTGCCTTGGCTAGGCGGGTTTGTTCCTGCGCGATTTCTTGAAGTGTGAGACCGTGCCCGCCAAATTCTTTGGGTACAAAGGCCTTGTAGTAGCCAGCTTCTTTGAGAGCTTGATAGTCTAGCTCAGGAAATTCGTTGCTTCGGTCGTAATGGTCTGCGCGTTGATGGATAGAATCGAGTAGTGAATCAGATAAAAACATAGCGGACACTCCTTGGAAAGTAGTTAGTAAAATAGATGGATGCTTGATTTCCTTCCTTATTATAACATGATTGCTGTGTGACGCCTTGCTAAACGCTTGCAAATAGCGACTGACGAGGCAAATGTGATACAATGAGAATAGCAAAAGGAGAGCGAGAAAGATGAGATTGTTGCTAGCAGAAGATGAATTAGATTTAGCTAAGGGAATCCAGGCTATTCTCAAGCATCATCATTATGATGTGGATCATGTAGCCGATGGAGAAGAAGCCCTCTTGTACGCACGCTCTATGGAGTATGATGGCCTGATATTAGATGTCATGATGCCTAAGAAATCGGGCTTCGATGTCCTAACGGCTTTGCGGAGCGAAGGTTCTCAAGTGCCAACCTTGCTTTTAACGGCTAAAAACCAAATTGAAGACAAGGTGCAAGGGCTTGATTTAGGGGCGGATGATTATTTAACCAAGCCCTTTGATATGCAGGAACTTCTAGCCCGTATTCGGTCTATGTTGCGACGTCCGGCCAACTTGGTAGAGAATGATTTGCGTTATGGTGATTTAACCCTCTACCGGCAACGGGCCAGTCTAGCGGTAGGAGCGGCTGAACTCCCCTTAAATAAGCGAGAGTTTCAACTGATGGAGATGCTCTTGTTGAACCAACAACAGGTTTTGTCCTCCGAATTAATAATGGAAAGAATCTGGGGCTTAGACTCCGACGCGGAGATTAATGTGGTCTGGGTCAATATTTCGTCCTTACGCAAAAAATTACAACAGCTGAGTTCTAAAGTGACGATTAAGGCCTCGCGAGGCCTGGGTTACCAGCTGGAGGTGGCGCATGATTAAGCAGATGCAAGGCCGTTTTGTCCGAATCGCCATGCTATCTTTTACGGCTGTGCTCTTGTGCCTGCTCCTGGGTTTGAATGGGCTTAACTATTGGCAGACGGTTCAAGAGCTAGATGGCGAAGCAAGTCACCTAATAGACCAGAGCCAGAATCAGCATCAGGGCAATCAGGAAAGACCGCCTCTGCCGAAGAATCAGGGCTTTGATTGGGCTAGACTCTGGCAGAGCTATCAGGAACCGAATTATCACACGGCTCGTTATATATACGCTAAAACCGATGCCGATGGTAAGTTAGTGACTAGCCAATTAGACCGCATGGATGATTATGACCAGGGGACTTTGGCGAATATGCTCAGTCCACTCTTGAAATCTTCTAAAAACCGGGGCTGGATTGGCGTACTGCGCTACTATCAGCGGACGAATTCGCAAGGAGAAAAGGAATGGCTCTTTGTAGATGCGGGACGGCAGCTTCAGGCGGTGACTCGCTTGGCCATGATTTCGCTGGGTATCTTGGTTTTGACCTTACTCATCGTCTATGGTCTACTTCGATACTTTTCTAATAGAGCCATTCGGCCTTTGATTAACAATATTAAACGTCAACAGGAATTTATTAGTAATGCCAGCCACGAGATTAAGACCCCTTTAGCGGTTCTGGCTACCAATAACGATGTCTTGGAATTGACAGGATGCAAGAATGAATGGACCCAAAGTAATCGCAGGCAAATCCAACGCTTAAATGCCTTAGTGGAGCAGATGCTGCAATTAGCTCGCTATGACGAAGGCCGAGTCGCGCTAAATCCGGAGTCTCTGGATTTAGTCGCCTTGTTAAAACAAGCGTTGGGTGATCTTGGGGGATTGCTTGAAGCAAATCGGGCGCAGGTTTCCTTGAATTTGCCTGATAGCATTCTATTAACTATCGACAGGGCTTCTTTTCAACAGGTCAGCCAGGTTCTACTCGAAAATGCCCTTCAGTATCATCTGGCAGGGACAGAGATTGAGGTTGGCTGGCGACAAACTGACAAGAGCTTGTTTGTGGCCAATCATTGTCAGGAAATGAGTCAAGAGCAGGCAGAGCGCTTATTCGAGCGTTTCTATCGGCCAGACCAAGGGCGCCAACGTGACCAAGGAGGAAGTGGGATGGGCTTGTCCTTAGCCCAAGCGGTAGCAGAACGCAATGGTTGGCATTTAAAAGTCGGCATGCGTTCAGAGACTGAAATAGAATTTACTATTCGATTCTAGCTAGGCGAGCAATCCTGCTTGAAGTCGCTAGGGCAGAGTACTAAAATAGGAAGTGCGATACATATTATATAGTAGAAAGAAGGAATAGGATGGAAATCAATGAAACTTTGTTGCGTGCCTTGAGTGAAGTCAATGGGATTGCGGGTAATGAAGGTGCGGTTCGCCAACTTTTCAAAGAAGAAACGGCACCTTATGCGCAAGGCTACGTTCAAGATGGTCTTGGTGGCTTATTTGCGGAGCATATTGGGGATGCCAGCGGTCCGCGGATTATGATGGCTGCTCACTTTGATGAAGTGGGGTTTATGGTTAGTCAGATTACGGATAAGGGCTTCCTAAAGTTTGTGCCGATTGGTGGTTGGTGGAGCCAGGTAGTTTTGGCCCAGCAAGTGACCATTACGACGCGAGACGGCAAAACCTACCATGGTGTGACGGGCTCTAAGCCTCCACATGTTCTGCCTGCGGAAGCACGCAAGATGGCGGTCGATATAGCGGATGTCTTTGTCGATTTAGGAGCGACTTCTAAGGAAGAAGTGCTAGAGTGGGGTATTCGTCCGGGGGACATGATTACGCCGTATATCGAATATCGTCGTCTCAATGGTGGACCTTTTCTCTTGGGGAAAGCTTGGGATAACCGCATCGGCGTTGCAGTTGCGATTGAAGTATTAAAATATGCAGCCAGCCAAGATCATGCTAGCCAGCTCTTTATCGGGGCGAATGTTCAGGAAGAAGTTGGTTTGCGTGGCGCTAAGGGCGCGACCCACAAACTGAATCCTGCTATTAGTTTTGCATTAGATACAGGGACAGCGGGTGATACACCAGGTATGACGACTAAAGAAGCAGACAGTGAATTAGGCAAAGGGCCTCAAGTTTTAATTTATGATGCGTCTATGATTCCTCACAAAGGCCTGCGTGACTTTGTGATTGATGTGGCGGAAGAAGAAGGCATTCCATTCCAATTCACCAGCATAAAGGGTGGCGGAACGGATGCTGGGGCACAGCACCAAAGTCTTGATGGCGTGCCATCCATTGCCATTACCATTCCGGTTCGCTACTTACATTCCCATACTTCGATTATTCACGAAAATGACTTCAAACATACAGTGGCGCTGATGACTGCCTTGCTCAAACGCCTCAACAGTCAGACGGTTGCCGATATTGTGGCTAATGTCTAGGGGGTAGGACATATGCATATTCATTGTTTAGGATGTGCCGGAGGTTACCCAATGGGAGACAATGGCACGACTGCTTTTGTGGTTTCAAGTCAGGACAGGTCCTATCATATTTTGCTTGATGCAGGGAGTGGCGCTGCACGTGCCTTAGAAAATTATCTAGATGTACTAGAGCTTAATGCTGTCATTGTGTCCCATGACCATGCTGATCATGTGGCGGATCTAGGTACTATCCAGCATTTATTAATGTTGAAACCTTCAGGTGCTAAACATGCACCAGTGCCTATTTATTTGCATGACCAATCGGTATTTCCGCCATTGGCCATTGAGGACAAAACTAGCCAATTATTGAGCTATAGGGAAGATAGTGTCTTAGAATGTGGGCCTTTCCGCGTAAGTTTCTGCCAGACGGTCCATCCACTTCCTTGCTATGCTATGCGTGTGGAAGAGATGGAAACAGGGCAAGTCTTAGTCTTTACGGCTGATACTGGCTGGTGCCCAGAGCTAATCGACTTCAGTCAGGGTGCCCATGTATTAATTGCTGATTCAGCCTTTACTAACGAACGGGGGCGAAACGAGATTCATATGACGGCTAGTGAAGTCGCGCAATTGGCCAATCAGGCCCATGTGCAAACCCTGATAGCTAGTCATATGGCACCGCATGCGGATCAAACTCTCATCCTCCAACAAATAGCGGCGGATTTGAACCCGGATATTAATTTAATTCATTGTCAGCCGGGTCTGACTATATCACTTTAAGAGGGAGCGTATAATATGTATTTCGTTGATAATGGCAACAACTATGACGCAAGTCTGAATATTGCTTTAGAAACTTATTTGGTAGAGAACCGATTGGTCGATGAGCCCATCTTGCTCTTTTACATTAATGATCCTTCTATTATAGTAGGAAGAAACCAAAACACCATTGAAGAAGTAAACCAAGCCTACGTAGAAGAAAAAGGAATTCGAGTGGTTCGCCGTATGTCCGGCGGTGGGGCTGTCTACCACGATCGAGGGAACTTTTCATTTTGCTTCATTAAAGACGATGACGGCTCCTTCCGAGATTTCGCTAGCTTCACGCAACCGGTAATTGAAGCTTTGCATAAAATGGGAGCAAAAGGAGCGGAGCTCAAAGGGCGAAATGATCTGCTGATTGAGGACAAGAAGTTTTCAGGCAATGCCATGTATGCAAAGAATGGGCGTATGACCGCTCATGGGACCATCTTGTTTGATGCAGATTTAGAGGAGGTCACTAAAGCTCTTAAACCTCGCAAGGAAAAGTTCGAATCCAAGGGGATTAAATCGGTGCGAAGTCGCGTGACTAATATTAAACCTTATGTGTTACCGGAATATCAAAAACTCACTACCGAAGAGTTCCGTGATTTACTCTTGCTTGAAATATTTGGCGTGGAAAGTCGCGACCAAGTCAAAGAATTTAAGTTGACTGAAGCGGATTGGGCCAAAGTCCGAGAGATTCAAGCTGAACGCTTCGGCAATTGGGAATGGAACTATGGACAATCACCAGCTTTTGCTATCCAAATGAGTCAGAAGTTCCCATTTGGCTTTGTCGATTTCCGTTTCAATGTGGAGCAAGGGGTTATTAAGGAAGTTAAAGTCTATGGTGACTTCTTTGGCCTAGGAGATATTAGCGATGTAGAAGACGCGCTAGTAGGCGTCCGCTTCGAGCGCGAGGCTGTCAACCAGGTCTTTGAGAACTTAGACTTCAATAAATATTTTGGACGAGTAACAGCAGAAGAAATTCTAAGCTTAATCTTCGGCTAGAATTGGCACTATATATAGGGGAGGCCACTTGGCTATACAACCTATATATAGTGTTTTTCTTTTGGACCAAAAAAAGGACTGAAAAGTAGCTAGAAAGTGTTGACTTAGTGGGCTTAGTCATGGTATATTACATTATGTTCTTAGGAACACACGAACCATTTTCTAAAAATCGTCAAAAGCATTCGAAAAAGCTTTGACATCGACAGAAGATGGTGCTAATATATAGAAGTTGTCGCTGAGACAACGGCAAAGCAAAAACTTCGAAAAAACTTCTGAAAAGTTGTTGACAGAAAGTAAGGCTTGTGCTAATATATAGAAGTTGTCACGTGGTGGCAAGGAGCACATTGAAAA